>CAZIWL010000040.1:0-31718 GCA_964542755.1 uncultured Anaerolineales bacterium | reverse complement strand
ACTGGGGAAGCTTCTGACCGCCCGATGTCTCCGCGGAACCTTCGCAAGGCAGGCATATCCCTTGGTCTGGTTCTCGTACCATGGCAGTCACCTGTTCGCATCGTCATACTCCTCTCGCTTCCACAGGTACCTGCCATATAGCACAGGGTTGGTTCACCAGTTCCCGGATCACACCCCTACTCTGATTCTGACGTCTCGTACAACTCTAGCAGCACACCCTGAGCCGATTGAGGATGCACGAAAGCGTATCGCGTCCCATCGGTACCAATCTGCGGTTCCTCGCTGAGCATCTCGGCGCCGGCAGAGCGCAGCCTCGCCATAGCACCTTCGATATCCAGCACCCCCAGACAGATGTGGTGAATGCCCGGGCCCCGCTTCTTGAGGAAACGAGCAATGCCCCCTTCGTCGCCCAGAGGGCGGACCAGCTCGATCTCATGGTCACCCGTGGGCAAGAAAACGATCTCCACCCCTTCTTTCTCAACACGCCGCCGCTCCTTCACCTCCAGGCCCAGTGCATCCCGGTAGAAGCTCAGCGCATGCTCCATATCGTCCACTACTATGGCAACGTGGTGGATAGACTCAATCATCAGCCTCGGCTCCTCCTCCCTCGTCAACAGAAAGCTCTGCTCTCTCGACCCCGCTTCACGATGTACCAGCCTCAGATGCTGACCCGTTGGCGATACTCGCCCCATTCCTCCCGCAGCACGTCACAGATCTCGCCCAGCGTACACCGATCCTCGACCGCTCTCACGAACAGCGGCATCAGTTGCCCATCCCTGGTCCGGGCTGCCTCCCGAATCCGCGCCAAGGAAGCCGACGCCTTCTCAGCGTCTCGTCTCATGCGCAGCGCTGCCAGCCTCGACCGCTGTCGCTCGGCAAGAGCGGGATCCACCACCAACCGCTCAAGATCTATCTGCTCGTCCTCCATTTCATACGCGTTCACGCCCACCACAATCTGCTCTCCCGCTTCCACAGCCTTCTGATACTCGTAGGCCGAATCGGCGATCTCCTGCTGGACGTAGCCCTCCTCAATGGCAGGCAGAGCGCCACCGAGGGCATCGATCCTCTCGATGTAGGCCTTCACCCGTCTCTCGACCTCGTTCGTCAAGTACTCTACGGCGTATGAGCCCGCCAGGGGGTCGATCGTGCCGGTCACGCCCGACTCGTGGGCAATCACTTGCTGCGTGCGCAAGGCGATGCATACCGATTCCTCGGTAGGAAGCCAGAGCGCCTCGTCCCGGGAGTTGGTGTGGAGCGACTGTGTACCTCCCAGCACCGCCGCCAAAGCCTGCAGCGTCACTCGCACGGTGTTGACCTCGGGCTGCTGCGCAGTTAGCGCGCATCCAGCGGTCTGTGTGTGGAATCGGAGGCGCCAGCTCTGCGGACTTTGAGCGCCGAATCGCTCGCGCATCAGATGCGCCCACAGCCTGCGCGCCGCCCGGAACTTGGCGACCTCTTCCAGGAAGTCATTATGCACGTTGAAGAAGAACGACAGCCGCGGCGCGAAGTCGTCGATGTCCAGCCCGGCCTCCAAGGCGGCCTCTATGTACGCGATGCCGTTCGCCAGCGTGAAGGCCACCTCCTGGACAGCCGTCGATCCCGCCTCCCGAATATGGTAGCCGCTGATGCTGATGGTATTCCATCTCGGGACCTCGGCAGCGCAGTAGCGAAAGACGTCGGTGACCAGGCGCATGGACGGTCTTGGGGGGTAGATGTACGTCCCCCGCGCAACATACTCCTTCAGCACGTCGTTCTGCACCGTGCCACGGAGCTGGTCCTGCCCCACTCCCTGCTCCCTTGCCACGGCGATGTACATCGCCAGGAGAATCGCGGCCGGCGCGTTGATGGTCATCGACGTACTGACCTCATCCAGTGGGATGCCGTCAAACAGGGTCCCCATATCCTCTACGCTGCTGACTGAGACGCCTACCTTGCCCACTTCTCCCTCCGCGAGGGGATGGTCGGCATCATACCCGAGCTGCGTGGGAAGATCGAACGCCACAGAGAGGCCCGTCTGTCCCTGGTCGAGCAGGTACTTGTAGCGAGTGTTTGACTCTTCCGCACTCGCGTAGCCGGCGTACTGGCGCATCGTCCAAAGCCGTCCCCGGTACATCGTGGGATAAACGCCGCGCGTAAACGGATACTCACCGGGGAAGCCGAGGCCGTCCACGTAGTTCATCTCCACGTCGCTGGGAGCGTACGTTCGTTCGAGTGGCACGCCAGACAGGGTCTCGAACTCCTCCTTACGCTCGCCAAACCTCTTCATCGTTGGCTCCACGGTCCGTTCCCGCCAGGTCTCCTTGGCGGCTCTGACGCCGCTGCTGCCTTTGTTCTCAGTCATTCGACTTCAACCAGTACTTGCCCCTTCTCAACATCGTCTCCAGCGCTGACATGGACAGCCTTCACCGTACCCTCTCGCTCAGCGCGAAGCTCATTCTCCATCTTCATGGCCTCCAGGACGCAGACCGCCTCACCGCCCTCCACGCTGTCGCCCGCCTGTACCATCACCCTGGTGATCTTACCAGGCATGATCGCCAGGACAGCGCCCGGCCCGGCCCCGACGTCGGCGGCTGGCATCGCTTCAAGGCTGGTAGCGGGCGCCCCAACCGCTAGCGAGAGTCCTGATACCTCCAGGGAGTGCGCTGTGTCGCCCGCTCTAACCTCGTCCCCCTCCAGAGCTACGTCGTAGGCGATACCATCGACGAGAACGACGCCTTCCTCGCTGGTGGACACTTTGAAGGCTCGACCGTCGACGATGATCTTATCATCCTCCACCACCACCGGATACTCGATGCCATCCAGCGTAATCGTGAACGCCTCCGCTGCTGGCGTCATCGCAGCCCCCCCGCTCCCGGAACGAGGCCGGTCCAGCGCCCGCTTCCCGGCCGCCACCCGACCTTCCACGCCGACTGACCATTTCCGGCCCCAGCTCGCTCTTTCTCAGCCCGCCGTCTTGCCCGTTCTGCGCGCTCCAGCAGCAATCCAGCCACCGCAGCCACGATCGGTTCGTTCCCGTTTCCGCCCCGCAGTCGTCGCTCCAGGAACGGCTTCGCCACCTGAGGAAAGAGAGCATAGGAGATCACATCCTCTTCGGAAGGCGTCTCGACATCGAGGAAGGATGCCACCTCCTGGCGCGCCTCATCCATACCCGGGGGAATCAGATCGGCTGGACGGCAGTCGATGGGCTCCTCATCGCCAATCGCCATGCGCCTCACCTCAGGGTCGATCGGCGCGGGAGGCCGACCGTAATAGCCCCGCACATACTGGCGTACCTCCTCAGGAATGACCTTGTACCGTTCCTCCAGCACGACGTTGAGCGTAGCCTGGGTCCCGACGATCTGGCTCGAAGGCGTCACCAGCGGTGGATACCCCAGGTCTGCGCGCACGCGCGGTACTTCGTCAAGCACCGCCTCATACTTCTCCTCCGCGCCCTGCTCCCGCAGCTGGGATACGAGGTTGGACAGCATGCCACCGGGGATCTGGAACTGCAGAACCCGCACGTCCACCCCCGCAATCCCGCTTTCAAAGCTCTCGTACTTGCGCCGAATCTTGTTGAAGTAGCTGGCGATATCGGCAAGCAGATCCAGGTCAAGCCCGGTGCTCCGCTCCCGCCCCCGCAGCATCGCAACGACTGACTCGGTCGGAGGATGCGAGGTGGTGAGGCTAAGGGCGGATATCGCGGTGTCGATGATGTCAACCCCCGCCTCGATAGCCTTCAGCAGAGCCGTGGTGGCCATACCGCTGGTGGAGTGGGAGTGTAGATGGATGGGCAGCGTCAACTCCTCCTTCAAACGACTAACCAGCTCGTACGCCGCGTACGGGCTGATCAAGCCAGCCATGTCCTTGATGCATATCGTGTCAGCCCCCATCTCGGCTAACCGTCCGGCCAGGTCCACGAAGTAGTCAATGCTGTACGGCGGGCCAATGGTGTAGCAGATTGACGCCTGCACGTGCCCACCCTCCCGCTTGACGACCTCCATAGCCCTGCGCATGTTCCTCACGTCGTTCAGAGCGTCGAAGATGCGGAAGACGTCGATACCCGTCTTACATGCGTGGACAATGAAGCTCTCCAGCACGTCATCGGGGTAGTGATGGTAGCCAACCACATTCTGCCCCCGCAGAAGCATCATGAACGGGGTGCGGGGCATACGTTCCTTCAGACGACGCACGCGGTCCCACGGATTCTCATCCAGGAAACGCATGGCGGAATCGAACGTGGCGCCGCCCCACATCTCGACCGCCCAGTAGCCCACCTCATCGATGGCCTCGGCGATAGGCAGCATGTCGTCGGTCCGCATCCGCGTCGCAAGCAACGACTGATGCCCATCGCGGAGCATCAAGTCACAGATCTTCACTCGGTCAGACATACGACCTCCAAATCAGGAATACTTGAGCTCTATACGCTACCGGGAGTTCACTCAGCAAACAGGTCCCGCGCCTTAACCATGAGAACCAGAGCACCGTCGTCAGAGCGGGACCGATGCTTGACGCCAGCCTCAACAGTCAACGCCTCATGCTGGTCAAGCACCACCGTGCTCCCGTCCGCGTAATCCACCGTCATCGCTCCATCCAAGACCAGGTACATCTCGTCTTTCGGATGCTGGTGAAAGAGGTACTTCCCCTCTATTCGGACCAGATAAGCACAGTACCCGTCGATCTGCCCCAGCACCAAGTGCTTGAACGGCCCCTCCAGTCGATCTGCCAATTCTCTGATACTCTGTTTGCCCTGCACTCTGTCCTCCCTCCATCCCCATCTTGATCAGGACCCACGTCGTGGACCTACAAGGGGATGTTCCCGTGTTTCTTGGGCGGATTCGTGTCGCGCTTGTTCTCCAGGATCTTGAGCGCCTCGATGATGCGCAACCGCGTGTCCGGAGGCTCGATCACGTCGTCCACGTAGCCCCGACTGGCAGCCACATATGGATTGGAGAACTGCTCCCGGTACTCCTCCACCAGTCGCTTCTTCTCGGCCTCTGAATCCTCAGCAGCCGCAATCTGCTCGCGGAATATGATGCTGACCGCGCCCTCCGGGCCCATCACAGCGATCTCTGACGTCGGCCACGCGTACGAGATATCGCCTCGAATGTGCTTCGAGCTCATCACGTCGTAGGCCCCGCCGTACGCCTTGCGCGTTATGATGGTTATCTTCGGGACGGTCGCCTCGCAGTACGCCCAGAGAAGCTTGGCCCCGTTCAGTATGATCCCGTTGTGCTCTTGATCGACCCCGGGCAAAAAGCCCGGCACATCGACCAGCGTAATCAGAGGGATGTTGAAGGCGTCGCAGAAACGCACGAACCGGGCACCCTTTCGCGAGGCTTCGATATCCAGAACACCGGCGAGGGCAGCCGGCTGATTCGCAACGATGCCCACGGAGTGGCCGCCGAACCGCCCGAAGCCCACCACCAGATTCTCAGCCCACTCCTCGTGCACCTCAAGGAACTGCCCGTCGTCCACGATCAAATGGATGACATCCTTGATGTCGTACGGTCTGTTGGGACTGGCCGGGACGACGCTGGTCAACGCATCTTCCCTCCGATCCTCAGGGTCATCAGTGGGCACAAAAGGAGGGTCTTCCAGGTTGTTCTGCGGGATGAAGCCCATCAGCTGGCGAATGAGGCCCAGACAGTGCTCCTCATTCTCGGCAGCGAAGTGCGCCACGCCGCTCTTCGAGGCATGCGTCATAGCGCCGCCCAGCTCCTCGAACGAGACGTCCTCACGGGTCACCTCCTTGATGACCTGTGGGCCCGTGATGAACATGTGGCTCGTCTCTTTCGTCATCAGAATGAAATCCGTCATGGCAGGAGAGTAGACAGCACCCCCCGCACAGGGCCCGAGGATCGCTGAGATCTGTGGCACAACGCCCGATGCCAGGACATTTCGAAGGAAGATGTGTGCATATCCGGCCAGGGAGACGACCCCCTCCTGGATACGCGCCCCCCCCGAGTCGTTGAGCCCAATCACCGGCGCGCCGTTCTTCATCGCCAGATCCATCACCTTGCACACCTTCTCTGCATGGACCTCCGACAGACTTCCTCCGAACACCGTGAAATCCTGTGAGAAGACGTAGACCCGACGTCCGCCTATCGTGCCCCATCCAGTGACGACACTGTCTCCCAGCGGCTTGTTTTCCTCCAAATCGAAGCCTGTCGCCCGGTGCGTCACGAACATGTCCAGCTCCCGGAACGACCCGTCGTCCAGGAGCTTTTCCACACGCTCGTGCGCCGTCAGCTTCCCCTTTGCGTGCTGACGGTCAATCCGCTCCTGCCCACCGCCACGGCGCGCTTCCTCGCGCATCCGCCTCAGCTCTTCGATTCCTCTATCATCCGGCATTGTGCCTCCCCTCGATTACAATCATACCACGCCGCATTCAGCTAGTCACGCACGAGCAGACCGAGAAGGAACCTGGTCCACGCAACCCTCATCAACAGCGCCGCCCTGCGTCCTTCATCCCCGAGTTGATCCAAGCCAAGATGGACTGCATCCCCCCCGTCGCAGCCGTGGTCACAACTACCTTGGCAAAATCTGCAATCAGGAACGGCTTCACGCCCACAGTCCACACCTGAGCCAGCGCTGTCGATGGGCTCACCCCACCAACACCGCCCAACCAGCCCAACAACCACAGGCCTCCGCCAGCATAGATGATGCCAACGGCAGCACAGCCAGCTACGCATCGTCCCCACCAGTCAGCGCCCATAAGCCGCTCCCTCAGCGCCCCAGCGACGAAGGCACCCGCAGGAAAGGCCAGCAGATAGCCCGCCGTCGGACCCACAAGGACCGGCAAACCCCCGACTCCTCCGGCAAACACGGGCAAACCCGCTGCCCCAGCGGCCAGGTACGCCATCTGGCTGGCCCACCCTCGCCTGCTCCCAAGAACCATGCCGCTTACGACCACAGTCAACACCTGCAGCGTCAGCGGCACCGGTGAGAACGGCAAGCGAACGGCAATCTGGGCTCCGATCGCCGTCAACGCGGCGAAACAACCGATGGCAAACAGATCCAATGGGACAACACCGCTGCGTTCCCTTGACAAGCTTGCGACTCGCGTAACCATAGCGTCCTCCCGACTCTCAGGGGCGCCAAACAAGCCCCGTATTCCTACATGACCTCCACGTCTTGCGCCGAACCCTGGGTCTGCGGGCGAGAGAGCCTCCCTCTCGCCCTATCTACCCAGGTCAACGCGCAGGATCCAAACTTGCAGACCACACCGCAGGATTCGAGCGCTGATCTCTGCCCGGCCCATTGACAGGCCGCGTCGTCGCCCAACCCATGATCCTCTTCCGCAGTGTCGAACTCTGGCTAATCCCAGAAGGATTTTCCGGTCTGAATACGCTCCTCCAGCTTCCCCGGCCCATACATCTTCGCCATTGCGGCCGCTGTGTCGGTCTCGCTGCTCGTGCTTGGTATCGGGTAGCGATAGCCGGTGCGATGGAGCGCTCGCAGGCCGTCGACCACGTCTTCTAGCATCGAAGCCGGGATCGTCATCGACAGCTCTTCCTCCTTGGCGCCACCGAACCACCGCTCACCATAACACGGTATCGTCAGCGAGGGCTTCCCACGCACGTAGCACTGGTGCGGCCCGTCCATGCACGACGATTCGCCAGTCGCAGAGAACTCAAGGCGCTCGTAGTCCGAGTGCTGGATCGCGTTGATCAACAAGATCATCTGTGACGGGCTCCCGTACAACCAGATCACCTCGGGTTCGAACTTCTTCAGGCTCACCGGGGCCATCAACAGCGCCTCGATACGCCCGGGAACCCGTGGAAAGCCGGCCCGCCATTTCTTTGCGTCCTCAAGGGTCTTGAACCAGGTCCCTACCACGCCGCTCGCTGCATCCTCCGGGGGCTCCTCGCCCAGGCCGATGGCCCACGAGAAGCCGCAAGAGGCGATGGTCTCCTCAGTCATCGCGAACGCCCAGCCAATGGTCCTGGCCATGGTGATCAGCTGACACCCACGCGGACGGTGGTCCAAGGTCTTCCAGCCCGTCGTCCCCTCCAGCTCCTGCTTGTCTTTGACACGTCTGACGCCAACGGGGAACGTCCTGAGGCGCAGAAGACGCTCGATTTCAGCGGTCAGCTCGGCGATATGTTCAGTATTGTTGTCCACTCCGTACTCCTTGATCTAGACTACTGCAAGTGACTCGTGAAACCGTCACGTCGAGAGCAAGCCAACTTTCCAGCCACACGGCGTGCGAGACGGTTTCCATGAGGGGCAGGGACTCCCCACAATTCATAGGCGTGCAATCCACGGGAGTCCACGCCATGACTTCTCCGACCAGACAGGACGCGACCTAGACCCACAGCAACTCGGTACTGAACTGGGTCAGATGCTCGTAGCCGTCCTCCGTGACCAGCACGACGTCCTCAATGTGCAGTGGTGAGTCTCGATGCTTGTCCCGAAGAAAGATCCCGGGATCGATCACGTGCACCATGCCGGGTTCCAGCGGGAAGTCAGCATCCTGTTGGAGAAGAGGGGCCTCGTGACCCAGGCAGGTGAGACCAATGCCGTGACCGACCTTCCACGTCATGTCATATCCCGCATCCCGTATCACCTTCACGGTCTCGTTGTGCACCCTTCGTGCCTCGACGCCGGGACGGACCAATTCCAGCGCGCGATGATACGCCCTGATTACCACGTCGTACATCGCTCTTTCCTCGTCCGTTGGAGGTCCCACAAAGAACGTCCGGGCGGAGTCACCGAAGTAGCCTTTGTAGCTGACGCCAGCTAGATCCACATCGATCGCGTCCCCGCGCTGTATCCGCCGCGCGCTCAGTGTGCTGAAATGGCCAGCCACCTCCAAAGTCTCCGAGCCAGCCTCAACCAGAGCTCGGATGACATCCATGCCCACCGCCGCCTCTGTCCGACCCTCCTTGATCTCTCGCTGTGCCGCCTCGTACCCAGCATCCATAATCCCGCAGACCCGGCGCAGGATCTCGATCTCAGCGGAGTCCTTAATCATCCGCAGCTGATCCAGGATGCCCTGCGCGCTGCTAATCTCCAGCGCGGGCACCGCGTCGCTCAACAAACGGAAGTCACCGAATCCCATCCCGTCTTCCACACCCATGCAGCCGCTCGAAAGCCCTTTCTCACGGAACAGATCCGCCAGCAAATGGCTCGGATCCTCCCCGTCCATATACGTCCGTGCATCCTGAACGTGCGATTCATGGTGAACGAATATGTCGTGATACATCTCCGTCATCACGATCACCGGCTCTCCATCCAGAGGGATGAGCAGTGCGGATAGCCAGATTGGCCAGCCTCCCTCCAGAGGCGAGAAGCCTGTCAAGTAGTACATGTTCGGCCCGGCGTTTATGTACAGCCCATCTAATCCTTGCTCCGCCATAAGCGACCGAGCACGGTCAATTCTTGAAGCGAAATCAAACTCCGCCATGGTCACCCCCCGATGGACGTGATCGATAGATACCCATTGCAGTGAAGCCCCAGATCAGCTCGCGTCGATCTCCTCTGGAGCAATGCACATGATCACCGTATCCGTGAGGAGGGCATCCCCCACCGCGACCATGACCGCTTCAACAACGCCTGGGCACGGCGCCTTGATGTCGTTCTGCATCTTCATTGCCTCTAGCACGGCAAGGCTCTGCCCTCCGGCCACGGAGTGCCCTTCCTCAACGAGAAGCTCAACCAGCACACCAGTCAGAGGGCTTTTCACCTCGGTCACGCCGCTCCGCGGCACGCCCATGGGTGGTGTCCGCTCACCCTCTCTGCTCGCACGGGCCTCATCCCCAGCGGTCTCCTCTGTCACAGCCGCTGGTTGCGGGCTCTCCCCCGTGACAGAAACTTCGAACCGATCCCCGTCCACCGTCACCGCATATCCGCTCTCGCCCCGCTCTACATAGACCTCATATGGCCTGGCATCCACCAACAAGGAAAACAGCGATTCACCAGATATCCTCTCCAGGTGGACCGTGCGCGGCAAGCCGTTCACAGTGATCTCGCAATCCGGCCCTTCAATGCCGACTCGGTATTCCTCTAGATCGACCCTTGCTACGTATCCCATAACCTCCCGTCCCTACCTTCTGCCCACCCTGTCACCGTTGCGATTGCCTAGCCCGGAATGATGCCGCAGCGCCGCTCCACACCCTTAGCGTCTTTGAGGGAGTAGGCATCGAACCGCCTGATCAACTCCTCGCGCAGCTCGAAGCTCGGAATAACCGCCTCGAAGAAGAACTCGTTGGCCATGGAGTACGGATCAATATCCGCCTCATATTCCCTCCGCTTCTCCTCAATGAAGGCTGCACGCTCCTCCTTCGGGAGGTCCTTGATGCGGTTGTAGTGAATCGCGTTCACGGCGGGTGCGGGCCCCATCAACGCCGGCTTGGCTGTCGGCAGCGCGATAACGGCATCCGGGTTGACGGGAGCACCCGACATCCCCAGGTAGCCACCGCCGTACGCCTTGCGCACGATCACGCAGATCCGCGGCACCGTCGCCTCCGAGACAGCGAACAGGAACTTCGCCCCGTGCCGGATGATACCCTG
The DNA here is from genome assembly GCA_964542755.1 of uncultured Anaerolineales bacterium. Lineage (GTDB taxonomy): Bacteria > Chloroflexota > Anaerolineae > B4-G1 > B4-G1 > SKLM01. Next base: position 21,224 of record CAZIWL010000040.1, on the reverse strand, counting down.
GCGCTCGACCTGCGTCCCGATCATGTAGCCGGCGATGTCATTCAAGAACAGCAAAGGGATGTTGAACGCATTGCAGATCCATATGAAGCGAGCAGCCTTGTCCGCTGAGTCGGGGAAGATGACGCCACCCCGAGCCAACGACTGGTTCGCAAGAATGCCCACGGGCCGTCCTCCCAGGCGAGCCAACCCAGTGATCATCTCGGGCGCAAAGAGCTTCTTGTATTCGAACCAACTCCCTTCATCAATCAGAGCGTCAATGAACTCCTGCATATCGAACGGCTCGCTCTCGCGCTCGGGCACGATCTCCTCAATGGGTCGACCCGACTTCGGCGACCGCGAGCTGGCTCGGGCCGGCTTCTCCTGCCAATTCTGCGGGAAGTAGGACAGGTATCTGAGCGCCGCGTCCATCGCCTGCTTATCATCCTCCACGAGCACGTCACCCAGGCCGCTCACCTCACAGTGCATCCGCGCTCCGCCCATCTCCTCGCGTGTCACTTTCTCACCGATCGCCATCTCCGCCATCCGCGGCGATCCCATGTAGACGGTCGCGTTCTTGTCGACCATGATGGTGATGTCACACAGGGCCGGCACGTACGCCGAGCCAGCGGGCGAGGGTCCGAAGAGGATGCAGATCTGGGGAATGCGACCGGAGAAGACGATCTGGTTGTAGAAGATGTTGCCCCAGGCATCTCGGCCCGCGTAGCAGTACTGCTGATCGTCAATGCGCGCACCGGCGGAGTCGATGAGGTAGAGAAGTGGAATCCCCAGTTCATCCGCCTTTCGCTGCATGTACGTCATCTTCTTGTAGCCGATGCGCCCCCACGTACCGGCCTTCACAGTGTAATCGTTGGCGATGACCGCCACCTTCCGACCGTCGATGCTGCCAGTGCCGACGATCATGGCATCCGCAGGCAAATCCTCCTTGAAGCGAGCAAACAGGCCGTCCTCGACGAAGGACCCCGGATCCAGCATGTACTCAATCCGGTCACGCGCGAACATCTTGTTCTCTTCTGCTATGCGCTTGTGGTATTTTTCGGGGCCGCCTTCCTTCACCTCTTCGGTTTTCTCCACCAGCGCTTTGTGCAAGGGGGGCAGACTATTCACGTCGATCTCTCTCTTCTCCTCTGACCAGAGCTCTTCCTCACCCCTGGCCCCGCCTGTGGCAGACTTCTGGGCAGATTCACCACGACTCGCGCTTCCCCGCGGCTCCTGGTGGTGGAGCAGCGTCGCGACGATCCCAGCGGCCTCCCTATGCTGGGGGCGTTCCGGCCTCGTCATGGAGAATGCGCCCTCCAGGAACGACGTATCGTAGGTGCCTTGCGTGAAGCTCTCGTCATCCATGACCTGTCGATGGAAGGGAATCGTGGTCGGCAGGCCCACGATCCGGTACTCGTCCAGGGCCCTGCGCATCCGTCGGATGGCCTCTTCACGACTATCGCCCCAGGTGATCAACTTGGCCAGCAGCGAATCATAGTATGGCGAGACTTCATACCCCTCGTAGATCCCACCATCCACGCGAACCCCTGGACCGCTCGGTTCAGCAAGCCGCAAAATGCGCCCGCTCTGAGGCATGAAGTCCGCCATGCCATCCTCGGCCGTGATCCGACATTCGATGGCCCAGCCCCTATGCTCGATATCCTCCTGTGAGTAGGCCAGTTCCTCTCCCGCCGCCACGCGCAGCTGTTCTGCAACGATGTCAACGTCGGTTGTGCTCTCCGTGACAGGGTGTTCGACCTGCAGGCGTGTGTTCATCTCCAGGAAGTAGAAGTCAAGATTCTCATCCACCAGGAATTCCACGGTACCGGCATTCGTGTATCCGACCGCCTCAGCCGCCCTGACAGCCACCTGTCCCATCCGCCGACGGAGATCCTCGTTAGCCGTGGGCGAGGGTGCCTCTTCGATCAGCTTCTGATGACGACGCTGCACCGAGCACTCTCGCTCACCGAGATGAATGACGTTTCCCAACGTATCCGCCAGCACCTGGATCTCAATATGATGGGCGCGGACGAGAGCTCTCTCCAGGTAGACTCTCCCGTCCCCGAAGGCGCTTTCCGCCTCCCGACGCGCCGCGCTGAGGCCTGGGTCCAACTCGCTCTGCTGCCTGACCAGGCGCATGCCCTTCCCGCCGCCTCCCGCCGCCGCTTTGATATAGAGCGGAAACCCAATCCGGGCAGCTTCACGCCGCAGATCGTCGTCCCGTAGACCCCTCTCCGACCCTGGAATGATGGGCACGCCAGCTTCACCCATCACTTCGCGCGCGGCAACCTTGTCCCCCATCGCCGAAATCGCATCTGCCGGGGGGCCGACGAATACAAGACCGGCCTCTCGACAGGCCTCAGCGAACTCGGCATTCTCAGCCAGGAAGCCGTAGCCAGGGTGAATGGCATCCGCTCCGCTCTTCTGTGCCGCCTCAATCAATCGGTCCATCCGCAGATAGCTATCCCGCGCAGGTGCCGCACCGATGCAGTACGCTTCGTCAGCCCGACGCACGTGTAACGACCGACGGTCAGCATCGGAGTAGACTGCTACCGTGCCCAACCCGAGCTCCCTACACGCTCGCAAAATGCGGACAGCTATTTCTCCGCGGTTGGCGACCAGTACCTTATGAAGCATTGTTCATTCTCCAAGCTCGCTGTGGCTAGTCACAGACCGGGATCTCCATACGGAGCAAAGCCGTAGCCATAGACTTGCCCGTCTGGTCAAAACGCAGCGTCCGCGTCGCCCCTCCGTCCAGACCGTTGCGCAAGATGATCTCAAGAGCATTCACGTTCGGCAAAGGATAGATCTCCACATCGCCCTTCACCATACCGCCGAAGTGCTCTTTGACCCGTTCAGGGGTCACTTCACGGGCGATGATCACGTAGGCCTCGTCGTTGAGAGCCAGCAGGCCGACGTTGCACACGTCTCCCTTGTCGCCGGACCGCGCGTAGGCCAATTCTCTAAGTTGCTTCTTCGCCATAATTACTCCTCGCTTACGTAGGTAACCTACCGATTCCCAGATACGGAATCCATCGCTTCGTCAGGCCGTCCCTGTCACTGACGTGAGTCTCTTTGACGCTACTCCGAATCAGGACTCGGTCGCTTCTTCATCCAAAGTTTGTAGGTGCAGACAATCACCGGCTCATCCCGCTGGTTGACCACCTGGAAGCCGAACGCTACCATACCGGTGCCGTCCTCCCTGTCCACCTTCTCCTCGGCTTCCATCTCAACGTGAACAGTGTCCCCGATGAAGACCGGGGCGATAAAACGGACACGGTCCATCCCGTACAGCGCCAGCACCGCCTCTCGACTGGCAGGCACCATGCCAGACGCCGTAGAGAGGACCAGGAAGCCGTGGGCGACCCGCTGCCCAAAACTCGTCTTGCCAGCATACTCTGCGTCCGTATGGATGGCAAGCCAGTCCCCACTCAGATAGGCGAAGTTCACCACGTCGGCTTCCGTGATGGTCCGCGCTCTCGTGACCCAGCGCTGGCCAATCTCAATCTCATCAAAATACCGATCCGGCATCTACTGCCTCCTATCCCCAGTCAGGCTCCCGCTTGTTCAGGAAGGCATCCACGCCTTCCTCCACGTCCTCGGCCAACATGTAGACCACCCGTATGTTTCGAGCGAACTCCAGCGACTCCTCGTAGCCCATGTCCTGCGTGGCGTAGAAGAGGCGCTTGCCCATGGCGATAGCCGCCGGCCCCTTCTGCGCAAGCTGTTCAGCCAGCTCCAGGGTTGCCTCCTCCAGCTCCTCGGAAGCTACCACACGATTGAACAGACCCATCTGCAAGGCCTCTGACGCTTCATAGATGCGCCCGGTTAGGGCCATCTCCAGCGCCTTCCGCTCTCCAACAGCTCTGCGGAGCGCGGGGAATACGATCATGGGGAAGAGGCCTATGCGGATCTCCGTCACGCCAACCTTTGCGTCCTCAGCAGCAACTGCCAGGTCACACAGGGACACAAGTCCGCAGGCACCGGCAAGCGCATAGCCCCGCACAGCACAGATAACGGGCACGCGCATCTCCCGCACCAATCGGAACAGCTCCAACCAGGGATCCGCTGCCTCCCAGTGCTCAAATGCAGGCAGCTTCAGCTCCTCAGCAAACTCCTTGAGATTGCCGCCAGCGGAGAAGTGATCCCCGCATCCGGCAATGATCACCGCTCTTACACCCGGCTCCCCATCGGCTGCCTTGAGGGCCTCGATCAACGCCCGGACCATCGTGTAATCCATAGCATTCCGTCTAGCTGGGTTGTTGAGCACCAGCTTCGCCACAGAACCGATTCTTTCCTCAAGGATCAGCTGCTCGTCCACTGCCTAGACCTCCTCAACCTTGACCTGCAACTCCACGGCCTCGCGGGGCACGAGCGTAGGCCACAGGGAAACGACCGGGCGGGGACGGAACGGAACGCCAAATGCCGTACCCACGCCACCCAGCGTCCAGAGATGCGTGGCTTCCCGACGCACTAGATCAGCCTCTTTCCGTGTGCGGACCCGGGCGGCAATGCGCAGCCCCACCTCATTCATCTCGCCTTCGATGGGTGCCGCTGTCTCCTCGTGCAGAGCATTGACACCTATGTAGTCGAATCGAATCTCCTCCGGCTCAACATTGACGCGGTGCTTCAGCCGCTTGCGCACAATACCCTCAGCACGCCTCGCCTTGTCGAGAGCATCGGGCCAGGAGAAGAGCAACAAGCCCTCCGCCACCCATCCGTCCTCGTAGCCGATGCAGAGCTTCAACGTGTCGGGACGGGGTTTCCCCTGGAATCCCTCCACCTTGACTCGATTCTGGCCCACCTCCTCAACGGTCACCCCACCCAGATCAGCAACCCCGTCGGGCATATAGTAGTTATGCGGATCGATGATCTCATAGAGCAGCTGTTCTTTCACCGTCCACTGATTCACAATCCCGCCTGTGTCAGGCGGCTTGGTGATGACGGCCTCAGGCACCTCGTTGACCTCGGCTATGGGGAAGCCGATCTTCCACGGGTCCACCGCCTCGCGCCACTGATTCGAACCCCCGCCTGTGCAGAAGCAGGCACACTCCAGAAGGTGCCCTATGGTGATCGCGCCCCCAATCTTATCCCAGTAGCCATCTTCAAAACGCCAGCCGAACTCGTGCATCAAAGCGCTTACAAACGGCGCACCGTCGGATATGCGTCCTGCGATGATGTACTCAGCCCCAGCCTCCAACGCCTCCAGAAGACCCTCAGATCCAATATACGCGTTGGCGGCAACAATGTCATCGCGGATGCGGTCGAGACCCTCTTCCCCCGTATCCATGTTCACAAACTGGACCCCTTCAGCTTCTAACTCGTCCAGCTTGCCAAACACGTCGTCGCCACCTACCGTGCCCACCTTCAGCCCCTGATACCGCCCCTGCGCCCGAGCCCATTCCATCACCTGCCGCGCGCCCTCCTCAGGATTGGCCCCGCCGGCGTTGGTGATCATCGTGATGCCCTTCTCGTGCGTGATGGGCAACAGCGCCTTCGTCCACGGTATCAGGTCCGGGATGTAGCCGTACTTCGGATCCTTGTTCTTGTACCGCTGCAAAATCGCCAGGGTCAGCTCTGCCAGATGATCCAGACCCAGGTAATCGATATCGCCTTTGGCTGCCACATCCACAGCCGGGTCCAACATATCGCCCCAGTAGGCCGATCCATTTCCTAAACGTACTGTCTTCACTCTCGCCTCCCAATCAGACGGTGTCCGTAGCCATCAATCTCCCACCCCGGCAGATCAACTCTCTTGATCCAAAGCAGATCTCCATCCCTGGCACGTCTTCAACCCCTCAACGCACACTGTCTGCCGGGTGCTAACTTGACGCGAAAATGCCCCCGGTTCAAGCCGGGGGCCTTCGTCTCCTAGCCCTCTACTTCGACAATGACCGCCTCGCCCTGACCAATCCCGCCACAGATCGTAGCCAGGCCGAGCCCCCCACCGCGCTCCTTAAGAGCGTAGACTATGGTCATCACCAGCCGCGCAGCGCTCGCCCCGGTGGGGTGACCGATGGCAATGGCCCCCCCATTGACGTTGGTCTTCTCGCGGATGGCCTCCATTCTTTCCTCGTCACCCTCACCCAGGATGTGGGTGGCGACCAGGGGCATGGCGGCAAAGGCCTCATTGATCTCGATCAGATCCACGTCCTCCACCCCTAGACCCATCTGATCGAGCGCCTTCTTGGCTGCATGAGCCGGAATGCTGGCGATCCTGTCGGGATGACCCGAGGCCATCGCCCAGGTCTTGATCGTCGCCAGGGGCGTAATGCCGCGAGCCTCCGCCTCGGCTGCCGTGGTCAGCACCAATGCTGACGCCCCCGAGCTGAGGCCCGGCGCGTTTCCCGGCGTCACCGTGGGGCTGTCGTAGACCGTCCTCAACCTTCCCAGCTTCTCCAGCGTCGAGTCCGGCCTGACCTCCTCGTCCTTATCAAAAATGATAGCCGGACCCTTCCGCTGCGGTACCTCGATTGGCATGATCTCCGCCTCGAAGAAGCCGGCCTCCTGAGCCGCGACCACACGCTGCTGACTGCGGAGCGCCCAGCGGTCCTGATCCTCGCGGCCGATCCCGTATTCCATCGCCTCTTCACCGGCCTGAACAGCTCGAGGCTTCCCGCTGTAGGGACAGCTGATGATCAGCTGATCCTTAAGCACGATATCCCCCAGCCGCTTCCCCCACCTGGCGTCGTGAATGAAGTAGGGAACGCGACTCATGTTCTCACTTCCGCCCGCCACGCCCACAGCGAGGTCGCCCAGCCGCAGCGCCCGAGAAAGCAGGTTGATGGCCGCCATCGAAGAGCAGCACGCGCGGTCCACCGTGTATGCCGGCGTGGTGTCCGGAATCCCAGCCTTGAGCGCCGCTTGTCTGGCAATGGAACGATCCGAGCCCGGGAGGTTAACGCCCAGGGCCACCTCTTCCACGTCCTCGGCAGCAACGGCTGCACGGCGCAGCGCCTCGGCCATGACCTTTCCACCAAGCTCCGGCAGTGTGAAATCCTTTAGCGTGCCGCCAAACTTCCCAAAAGCTGTACGAACGGCTCCAGCGATCACAACGTCTGTCATAGTCTTCTCCCTTGTTCAATAGTCTCCGGCTGACCCCTAAGACGGCTGCCTACAGCACTCCCGACTCGATCAACTCCTGAATCTGCTGAGCTTCGTAGCCAAGCACGTCCTGCAAGATCGCCTCGTTGTCCTCTCCCAAACGCGGCGCCGGGTGCGTGATGACCGTCTCCTGGCCGGACATCTTGATCGGCGGACCCACCAGGGTTACCTCTCCGGCCACTGGATCTTCGATATCGATGAAAGCGTTTCGCGCAGATGCGTGCTCACACTCGAAGACATCCTTGGCGTTCTGAACCGGCCCCACGGCCAGGCCCTGGGCCAGCAGCTCCTCCACCACTTCGTCCGTCGTCCGGGCAGCGATCCAGTCTTCCACGACAGGCTGCAGGAATCCTCCCTGCATGTTTCGCGCGCGGGCCGGTCCCGAGTCGGTCTCTCCCTCCATGCCAATCAGATCGGGGCGTTCCATAGCCTCGCATAGGCGAGCCCAATCCCGTTCGGTGGGGACGATGAGCGCTATCCAGCCATCCTTCGTCTGGAATGGTCCCCAGGGAGCGATAAACGGCTCGATGCCCCGCTTCAGGACGTGCCCGGTCAGCGAATAGGCGGTCAACGAGCGCTCCGCCAGCGAGATCATCGCATCATACATGGATACGTCGATGTACTGTCCCTTCCCGGTCTTCGTCCGTTCGTAAAGGGCAAACATGATCCCTTGAACGGCAAGAGCCGCCGAATAAAGATCCCCGAGGGCAATGCCCAGCCACGTGGGGGGACCTCCCTCCTGACCACAGGTGTACATCAACCCGCCCATCGCCTGAGCCACGATGTCATAGGCAGGGCGTCCCGCGTACGGTCCCTGGAGGTCCGGCATGGTTCCGAATCCACTGATGGAGACGTAGATGATTCCCGGGTTGATGGTGCGCAATGCGTCGTAGCCGAAACCCAGCTTCTCCATCACGCCGGGCCGGAGATTGTCAATTACCACGTCCGACTTGGCAGCCAACTCTCGGTAGATCTCCTGCCCTTTGGGATCCTTCAGATTCAGAGTCAGGCTGCGCTTGTTGCGGTTGAAGCGCATGAAGTAACCGCTCACCCGCTCGCCATCGTCGTTCTTGATGATGGGAGCGCCCTCACGAGCGGAGTCCCCATACTTGGGGCGCTCTATCTTGATCACCTCCGCCCCACGGTCAGCGAGCGTCATGCTGCAGTAAGGTCCTGCCAGCTGCACCTCGTTCGACAGAACTCGAACACCTGCCAAAGGCCCTGCGTTTTCGTTCGGTGACATAGGTCTTTCTCCTCTACGAATGATCCAGCAAAATGAGCGTTGCGAAAGTCAACCTACGCGTGTCCGCATCCTCAAGCCGCCGTCAAGCCCCCGTCCACCGGTAGCGTCACACCCGTCACATACGCTGCGTCATCCGATGCCAGGAACAGAGCCACCCGAGCCACCTCGACAGGCTCAGCCACTCGCCCCAGCGGAATACGCGCCATAAGCCTCTCCAATTGCGCCTGGGGATCCTCAGCTCGGTTGATGAAGCCCATCAGCATGGGAGTGCGAGCTTCGCCCGGGGCTATCCCGTTCACTCGGATGTTGTGGGAGGCGTAATCAATGGCCATCTGGCGGGTCAGAGCGACGACTCCCCCTTTGGCGGCGCTGTAGGGCGCCTGATTCGGGGAAGCCACCAGTCCACACATCGAGGCGGTGTTGATAACAGAACCACCGCCTCCTTCGATCATGTGAGGGATGACGTACTTGGACGGCAGGAAGATGCCCTTCAAGTCTACATTCATCGTCCTGTCCCAGATTTCCTCAGTGGCATCGACAACAGACGCTGGGATCGTGATCCCAGCGTTATTGAACAAGATGTCGATCTGCCCGTACGCATCGAAGGCTTTGCGAACCATCTCCTCAACGTCCTCTGCCACAGAGACATCTGTCTCCACGAAGAGGGCTCGACCGCCGGCTTCGGTGATCATCCGCGCCGTCTCCTCACCCCCATCGGGATCATAGTCCACCACAACGACGCTCGCTCCCTCCTCCGCAAACAGCACGGCAGCCGCCCGCCCGATTCCGCTGCCCGCCCCCGTGATAATCGCCGTTTTGTCCTTCAGTCTCATACCGATTTCCCCCGTGACTAGCTCCAGGCAGAGGCCAAGATCATGCCTCCATCAACGTAAAGCATGACGCCTGTCACGTAGCTGGCCTTTTCGGAAGCCAGGAACACGACCGCATGGCCGATGTCCTCAGGCCTACCCAGGCGTCGCAGCGGAATCTTGGAGGCGACTATCTCCGCCATCTCCCCATCCGCCAGACATCCTCGACTGCTCATACCGTTCTTGACCACCCCCGGCCCAATCGAGTTCACCGTAATACTGTATGGAGCAAGGTCCAGCGCCAGCGCCTTGGTCAGCATCAAGATGCCCCCCTTCGAGGCCGCATAGTGAGGCTCTCCTGGCGCCGGCATCTCCGACATGATCGACCCTATGTTGATGATGCGGCCGCCGTCCCCCGCCTCGGCCATGGTCTGACCAACCAGCTGGGCACAGAGCCACGCTCCTTTCAGATTGACCGCCATCGTCTTGTCCCAATCAGACTCCGAGATCTCGAAAACAGGACGAATGATCTCCACGCCAGCGTTGTTCACCAGAATGCTGATCCCGCCACTCCACTCGGCGGCACGGGACACCATATCCACCACCGACGCTTTATCCGTCACGTCGGTCTCCACGACCAGCGCCCTACGACCCAGTTTCCTCACCTTGGTTGCCACCGCGTCCGCAGCAGCCTGGTCCAGATCAACCAGCACGATGTCTGCTCCGGCAGTCGCCAGGCTCAGAACAATGCCCTTACCGATCCCGCCGCCAGCGCCGGTAACGATAGCCGCTCTACCCTGAAGCTCCATGGTCCCTTCCTCTCCACACACCCATCCGCATCTAAGTGAGTATGAATCCACCGTCCACGACCAGCTCGACTCCCGTCACCATAGATGACTCTCCAGAAGCAAGGAACAAGGCAGCCGATGCGATATCCTGCGGCTTGCACATTCTTCCGAGCGGGATCTGATCGGCAAACGCCTGTCTTTTCTCATACGCCGTCTGACGGCTTCGCAAGAACTCCAGTCGGTCGCGCGTTGGCTTCTCCATGGGCCCGGGGCAGACGCAGTTCACCCGAATGGCATCTCCAGCGAAATCCCGAGCCATCTGCTTAGTGAGGAGCACCAAGCCGGCCTTCGACGCGCCGTAAGCCGCCTCTTGCGGCATAGGTCTCAGACCAGCGATGGACGCAATGTTGACGATGACACCTCCGCCTTTCTCCTTCATCAGAGGTATCACGGCTCTCGAGCAGAGAAAGACCCCACGCAGATTGACCGCCAGCGTCCTGTCCCAATCCTCGATCCTCGTGTCCACGACGCTGGTCGCCTGGGGCAGATCGATGCCCGCGTTGTTCACCAGAACGTCGACCCTGCCACTGACTTGCACCGCAGCGTCGATCATCGCTCCAACCGCCGCCGGATCTGATACGTCCGCCCGCACGAAGACCCCTCGCCCCCCGGCGTCCTCGATCAGCTCCACAGTTCTTTCGCCGCTGGTCGCATCGTAGTCATTGACCACGATGGTAGCGCCCTCTTGCGCGAAGAGAAGGGCGATCCCCCGCCCGATCCCCGTGCCCGCACCCGTTACCAGTGCGGTTCTCCCTTGCAGTCTCACAACACTCTCCCAGCTCCACGATACGCAATCGATCGGCCGACTGGACGTGACCGTTTCGCCCATCGATCACTCGGCCTCACACCCAGACAAGCTGCCACGAGAACCGCTTCAGGCTTCCTCGGCGCGTCGCCCACTCATATCTCCAGTGCCACGTGGGCCGCATCGTGCACAGCCTTGCGGTAGTCCCCAGGCCCCGCACAGTCACCGATCAGGTATACATGCTCCCGTCTCTCAAGCAACGCCTTTCCGAGCCCGTCGTCCGGCTCCACACCCACGGCCATCACTACGGTATCGAACCCCTTGAGGACATCGGGCAGACCATACCGCTCCACGTAGAGATCGAGCTTGCCGTCATCCGGCCGGATGGCGGTCACTCTCGTGTTGACCGCCTCTCGGAAGTCCTTCTTGTACAACTTGTCCATGAGCGCCAGCTCGGCGTCGTGGCTGATGTCGAGCAGAATGCTGTGCATCATCTCCACCACCAGGACCCTCTTGCGTGGATCCTGGAGGATGAAGTCGGCAGTCTCAACGCCCATGGAGCTGCCTCCCACGACAGCCACGTTCTCGCCCACCTCAACGTCTCCAAGCAGCACGTCGTCGCTGGTCACCACCTTGGGATGATCCACCCCTTCGATCCCCTCAGGCATCAGCGGCACACCGCCCGTCGCGACGATGACGATGTCAGGATCCCTCTCCTCAACATCCTCAAGGTCGTCCGCACTGTCGAGTTCGATCTGAACGTCCAGCCGGTCAAGCTCCTGCCTGTAGTAGTTGAGCCACTCCTCCTGGATCTCCTTGTCTGGAGGCAGCATGGCCAGTTGAATCTTACCGCCGAGGACGTCCTTCTTGTCGACCAGCGTGACTGAATGGCCTCGCAGGGCCGCGGTTCGCGCCGCCTCCATTCCCGCGGGTCCCGCACCGATGACCATGACGTCCTTCGCGTTGTCAGCCGGGACGAGACGCTCCTCGTATTCCGCCTCTGACCCCACCGCCGGGTTGACAGTACAGCGCATATCCTCGGGCCAGACGCCTGCACTCTTCGAGCATCGCAGGCAGGGTCGAATCTCATCGAGTCGTCCCTCTCGTGCCTTATTCGGCCACTCCGGATCGGCAAACAGCGCCCTGCCTACGGCCACGAAGTCAACCATCCCTTCGGCAAGGATACCTTCAGCTTGCACCGGATCCTGAATGCCTCCGACGGCAATCACGGGAACGTCCGGCCCCACAGCCGCCTTGATTCCCTCAGCAAGATAGACGTTATGGCCTGGCGGAATCGCGGCCGGCAGGAAGGTGTACTGCCCGCTGGGGGCCATTCCAGCCGAGACGTGAATCACCTCGGCCCCGGCCTCCACGAGGATCTTGGCAATCTCCTTCGAATCCTCAAGCGTGTTCCCACCGTTGACGTAGTCGTGACCATTGATGCGCACCTGGAGGACCAGTTCATCGCCAACCACTTCCCGGGTCCGCTCCAGAATCTCTCGAACGATTCGGGTTCGGCCCCACACGTCGCCACCATACTTGTCCGTGCGCTTGTTCTGGAAGGGAGAGAGGAAGCCAGCCAGCAGGTAACCGTGCGCACAGTGGAACTCCACTGCCTCAAAGCCCGCCTCTTGCGATCTTCGCGCGGCCTGGGCGTACTCCTCGACCAGTTCGTGAATCTCCTCCACCGTAATAGCTCGCGCCGGGTCCTTGCGAACCGGGTCCGGGATGCCCGATGGACTCAGTGTAGGAAGACCAGCGATGATCCCGTAGCGCTGACGACCCGCGTGGTACAGCTGCAACGCTGCTGGAACGTCGTAGGCGTGGATCCTGTCGACAAGCTTCTTGAAGCCAGGAATGTACTTATCGTTCGAAATCCGCGTCTGGTTGGGATGCGACCTTCCACTTGGCTCGCTGACGACGGTGGCGTTGACGACGATGTAGCCGACGCCGCCCTTCGCGCGAGCCTCGTAGTAGTCTATCAGCCTCTGACGCACGAATCCCTCACAACCGGGAATGTAAATCGCCATAGGCGGCATGACCACTCGGTTCTTTACCTCAAATGTCCTGAATGGATAGGGTTGAAACAGATGCTTGAACTGCGAACTCATGTTGTACACTCCTCAGATCATCTCCGTGCTTACGGCGCAGCCACTTCCCGAAGCCTTACGCGAGCCGGCTTCATGCGTCACCCCAGACGTGGTCAGTTCGCGCCTGAGGGCCCTGCCCGCGGGCAGGGCCCCTATGTGCCAGTCACCCTGCGCTGCTGACCCATCACGACCTGGGCCCAGCACAGCAACCAGACAAAGATCGCTCCAACTGCCCCTCCACCCGTCTGCGCTGGCTCCTCTCAGTTCGAAAAGCACTTGCGGGCAGGTAGTCACCAGGGCACTCATCCATCCTACGCGGAGCGTTCACCTATGAACGACTTCATGCGCCGGATCCCCTCCCGGAGGTCCTCCTCCGACGAGGCGAGAGAGATGCGCACCAGATCCCAGGCAGCGGTGCCGAAGGCAGTCCCCGGCGCCACGGCGACGCCCTTCTCGTCGAGAAGCTGGAAGGCGAAGGTACGGGAGTCCATCCCACTTCCAGAGACATCGGCCATCGCATAGAAAGCCCCCCGCGGCGTGGAGGTCCACATGTCATACTCGCGCAGCAGCTCGTCCACGACGTCCCGCCGCCTCCTGTAAGCCGCCAGCATCTTCAACACGGGCTCACGGGGCCCCTGCAGTGCTGCCTCCGCCCCCTTCTGAGCGAAACTGGTGGCACAGGACATGTTGGCCTCGAGAATCTTGTTGATCACGTCAGCAAGCTCGTGATTTGTCACCACATAGCCCACCCTGTAGCCCGTCATCGCGTAGGTCTTGGAGAAGGTGAAGACCGAGATGACGTGCCCGTCCCTCCATAAGGACGCCGGAGACACGTGTTCGCCTTCGAACACGATCTCGTCATAGCATTCATCGGAGATAAGGTAAAGATCGTGCTCCTGGCACAGCGCCACGATCTCCTCTACAGCCGAGCGAGGAAAGACCGCGCCCGTGGGATTGCACGGCGAGTTGATGAGGAGCACCTTCGTCTGAGGGGTGATGCGGTTCCTTAGTTCCTCAACGTCCGGCACAAAGTCCCGTTCCGCACGCAGGGGATAGTTGACCATCGCGGCCGGCGAATAGCTCAGCTCCAGCCGATAGTTCGGCCACGCCGGGTCGGGAACAAGCACCTCATCGCCGGGCTCCAAGAGCGCCAAGAAAGCCGCAGCCAGACCTCCCACTCCGCCCACCGTCACGTTAATCTGCGATGGATCTGCCGCAATCTGGTTGACGCTGGCCAGCTTCTGAACCAGCAATTCTCGGAGACTCTTGAGACCGGCAGTCTCTGTGTACTTCGTCATGCCATCCCGAACCGCACGTACCGTAGCTTCAGTGATGTGCTCTGGCGTGTCGAAATCTGGCTGTCCCACCTCCAGGCGGATGGCTTCTGGCATCGTGATGGCGACGTTGACGACTTCCCGTATCCCAGAATGGGCCGTCTCTCTAGGACCTGCGGCCAAGGGTTTCATAGTTCCTCAATCTCCCAATTTGAACGACTTCAACTCAGCAACTCCGCCGTCGTTCCAAGGAGACTGAGCGCCCCCTGTTTGACGACGTAGAAATCTACTGTCGGATCCACGCGGTCACCTTGCCCCGTGAACGTAATCGGCCCGCTCGCGCCCGCAAAGCTCGCGGTCTCCGCGACCTCACGACGGATGGCCTCACGATCTCCAGTTCCCGCCCGCCTCAGGGCGTCGATAAGGATCCTGGCAGCATCATAAGCTTCCACGGTGTAGACCGTATAGTCCGCGAAATCCGGGAAGCGCTCGGCGTAGGCCCGCCGGAACTCAGCGGCCGACGGCCGGATTCTCACGTTAGCGCACGCGCTGGTGTAGTAGGGCCCCGGCACGTCGAATTCCGGGGTCTCCAGATACCGTGAGGGCTTAACGCCATCTGCGCCGAGATACGGTGCCACAACGCCGACCTCACGAAGATGGCTGGCCATTGCAGCCCCCTCCGCCTCGATCAGCCCGAAGTAGATCAGATCAGGCCCTGCCTCCCTCACGCGTCTCACTGTCTCCGGGAACCGGCGCTGCCCGCGGTCGACGCCTTCGAAGAGGACGATCTCGGCGCCATTCCTGGCCGCCTCATCGGCCACAACCTCGGCCAGCGGCTGCCCGAAGGCCGACTTATCGTGCAACACCGCAATCCGCTCCGCTCCGACGATCTCCACGGCACATTTCGCGGCCTCACGTCCCTGCACGTCGTCAGAGGCAACGACCCGGAAAAACGTGTGCCATCCCTGGCGTGACAGATCCGGGTTAGAGGCCGCCGGGCAGATGTGAACCAGGCCAGACTCGTGATAGACCGGGCCTGCCGCCAGCGTGGGGGCGCTGTTGAACGGTCCCACAACGCCGAAGACGTCGAGATCTTCGCAGAACCGGCGCGCAACCGCCTCACCGGCCTCCATCGTACACTTATCGTCCAGGGAGACCAGCTCGACAGCAAAAGGCAGATCCAATTCCGCGTTCGCCCGTTCCACAGCCAGTCTGACCGCATTGTCGGCCGCCCGGCCGTGGGTTCCCTCCTCGCCGGACAGGGGCACCGAGTGCCCCAGCTTCAACACACTGTCCATAGTCGCTTCCCCTTGTGGCTCTATTATCACCAGCGCTCTTCACTCAGAAACGTTCATTGGCGACGCTATCTCCCTCAGGCGTCGTCATTTGATCCGTCGCCGTGGGCCTGAAGAATCGCGACCAACGCATCCTCCGTGAAGCGGAGACCGTCCTCCATGCCCTGTCGATAGGGTCCCGTCCCCTTGGCAGCGCTATAGGCTAGTTCCTCGCGCACTCGCGCCAAGAGATCGCCGACGCCGCCAGCTAAGGTATCACGCTTGCGGGCAGCCATCGAGGCCTGCTCAGCCTTCAAGGAGTCCCTTGGGGGCTGAGCTCTCTCCTTCCTCTCTGATTCGGCCAACATCATCTCCAGGCTAGAGGGATCGTAACCCACGACGTGGCGGTCACCCATCACGACCACCGGCACGACCACCTCGCCCACCAGAGCCTCCACTTCCTTCTTCGCTAGGGGCTCTTTCCTGATATTCCGCTCGACGAACGGGACATCACGCGCGGAGAGAAACTCTCTCACCCGGCAGCATTCCTGTCAGGTCGGCGTTCTGTAATCGGTGTTCAGAGAATACAACACGGCTGTTCCTGCAAACATCAGACCTCCACCCTCATACCGTACTGATCGGAACCATCTGCCCGTCTCGCACCTGCCAGATGGTTACTGCTGCGCGTCGCCTATTGCCCGAAGATGTGAAGGAAATCGGCCCCGTAACACCTACCAAAGCCTCCATCTCCTTGATCGCCTGCAGAACAGAACTGCGACCCGGTACCGGAGCCCGGCGCAGTGCCTCAAGGAGCACGTACGCCGCGTCATAGGCCTCGGCCCCGAAGATCGGACACGCGCCGTAGGCACCCTCGCATGCCTCTAGCAGGGACCGCCCCCTCTCTGTGGACTGCGGATCCATGCCGGCATAGGTCTCGTACACCCCCTCTGCGGCCTCCCCAGCCAGCTGCGGAAAGGGTGACTGGCGGCCGCCATCGGCTCCCAGGCATAGACTCCTCACCCCCGCGTCTCGCATGGCGCGTACGAGGAAGGAACTCTCGATCTCCGTCAGGCCGAGGTAAACCAGGTCCGAGTCCGCCTCCAGCAGCGCCAGCGCTGTATCCTGGAAATCTCTCTGACCGAGACGGATCTCCTCCACCAGCGCAACGTCTATGCCGTAGCCCCTCACAGCATCAAGGAATGTATCCGCCAGCGGGCGCCCATAGCCGGTGCCGTCGTGAACGGCACACACGTTACGAACGCCCAGTTCCTCTGCAGCGAACCGGGCTGCGGCATTGGCCTGGCTGTCATTGTCGGCGCACATCCGGAAGAACGTCCGCCAATCCTGTCGTGCCAGTTCCGAGTTCGTCGCGGACGGCGTGATCTGGGCCAGGCCCGCGTCCGAGTACAAGGGTCCCGCGGCGGCGGAAGGACCGCTGTTCTTGTGCCCCACCACGCCCACCACCGTCTCATCCCGAACCAGCCTTGCGGCCAGCGCCCTCGCTTTCGCCGGGTCTGCTTGATCGTCAAGCGCGATGAGTTCTACTTGCTCCGAGCACCGGCCTTCACCCTGAGCCTCCCGAAGAGCCAGTTCAACGGTCTCCTTCATCGGTAGGCCCACGACGGCCTCCGGCCCTGTGAGCGGGGCCACGAATGCGATCCTGACCATCAGATTCCTCTCCGGCTTTCAGGACGTCCTGCCACCAGATCTTGCTCCACGTTCGCCTGTCAGAGTGACAGTTGATGGCCTCGACGTGAGGCCATCAACTGTCGTACAACACCCCAGTCGCTACTTCGCCACTAGGAACGGATCAACCTTCCATGCCTCGTTGAAAACGTAGCCCTTCAGCGACTGCCGGATTCCGACGGCCGCACCGGGCTGCACCAGCGGCACGAACGGGCTCTGCACCTGGATATACGCCTGAATCTCATCCCAGATGTCAGCCAGCTCATCCTGATCCATCTCGACCTTGGCCGCATCGCGTAGGTCCCTGATCTCCTGCTCAGCTCTCTCGTCCGTCCACTGCGACCTGAGCCCCACGATGCCCTCAGGTAGGAACTCGATGTAGTCGTTAACGTGGTAGTAGTCCGCGCCCCACATCCAGAAGGAGAACCCCTCAATGCCGTCTCGGTAGTTCTGCAGCACGGTCATCAACTCGCCGGGCTTGAGCGTGACGTCGATACCGACCTCAGCCAGGTCCGCCTGAACCTTCTCCGCCATAATGTCGAAGTCGACCCCGCTGCGCGTGAACTTCGTCGGGTACTCCATCTCGATCTCGAAGCCGTCCGGGTAACCCGCCTCGGCCAGCAGCTCCATGGCCCTCTCTTGATCCTGCTCGAACGCCTTGTCGGGCCCCCAGGCACCGGCGAACCCGAAGGGCACAATGGTGGCGGGGGTGATCGCCGAGCCACCGACGAGGGCCTTGATCCCCTCATAGTCCAGGGCATAGCGAATCGCCTGGCGCACTCTGTCATCGCTCATGATGCCATCCGTGAGCTCGGGATTGGCGTTGCAGAGGAGGAAGAACATGTCCGTGCCCTGCCCCTCGACAACCTTCACCTCGGGATTGGCCTGCAATGCCGGGATCTGGTCGCCCTTGATCTCAACGGCAACATCGATATCGCCCGCCTCCAGCGTCAGCTTCTGCGTAGCCGTATCGGGGATGTTGCGAACGATGTAGCGATCGAAGAAAGCTGGTCCGCGCCAGTAGTCGTCGAACTTGTCCATGACGACCTCGGTCTCCGGCACCCAGCTCCTGAGCACGTAGGGCCCTGTCCCGGCCGAGTTCTCATTCAGCCAATCCTCGGCCTCATCGGTCTCGGCAGCATCTGGCCCGCTCACTCCGCCCTGCTCCATGACGGTCTCACTGTCCAACACCGAGAAACAGCCAAAGGTCGACTTGGCGAGGAATGCGGGATCTGGCTTATCCTTGGTGACCACAACGGTGTAGTCATCAGCAGCTTCAACCGATTCCACACCCTCGAACAGGAACGAAGGATTCCCCTTCAGGTTCTTGGCCCGCTCCCAGGAGAAGACCACGTCCTCCGCCGTCATCTCGTTGCCGCTGTGGAACTTGACGCCCTCACGGAGTTTGAACGTGAACACCCGACCTTCCTCCGAGACCTCCCAGCTTTCGGCCAGATCGGGCACCAACTCCTCGACGTTGTCGTCGGCCCAGGTCACCAGGGTGTTGTACGTCGCCTTGTGGATCATCCCGCCCGTGATCTCAAAGCCGCGTCCGGGATCGAGCGTGGCCTGATCGAACGATATACCGACGATGAACTCCCTCGGCTCCGGTGTCGCCACGACCTCTTCTTCAACGACCACTGTCTCTTTGACAACCACTTCCTCGGTGACCACTTTCTCTACCTCTTGGGTCACCACTTTCTCCACGGTCTCCGGCTCCGCCGGACCACACGCAGCGAACAGGACTGCGCATATGACCAGCAAACTCAACACACCCAACAACCGGCGTTCAGAAGACATCATCTTTCCTCCCTACTATACTGCGACTCGCTTAATCCAACCGATTCGCTCCACTCCAACCACGATTCCTGCTTTGACTATACACACCCCCTTCTGCAAGTTCACCTGCACGCTTGAACGCCCCAAAGAAAAGCCGGATAGTCAGTGGTTGAGCGAGATGTCCTGCAGCTACCTGCCCCAAGCGAATCCCTTCGTCGCTGCAACCGTGACGCACCGGCGGCGGGGACAGCCACCCTACACATACGTTCTATCCACGTCGAATAGCTGTATGACAAACGGAAGCGCAGCCAGCTCGTCCGGGAGGTCGTGGAAAACAAGCGTCACACCTATCATCGTGCGCGGTCTCCAGTCAACAAGGTGCGCTCTATTCAGCAAGCCGGGAGAGGAAATCGGATGAGAGAATCATCGTTAGACGCCGGGATCGTCCCATGGATAACAACGACGAGCGCGTAATCGACGCCACTAAACACAAAATGACATTTCAGGCAAGTATACCATAGCCCAAAGAGCGTGTCAACCGCCGCACAGCTCCTTCGCTCGTCCTATACCCCATTCACGTTCGCGGCTGGACCAGTCCCTAAGTCTCTGCTATACTCTTCCACGGTCGGTCTTGGTTCGTCAGGGTGCAGCTATCCTCCTCCGCCCACCCCACGTCAATGCGCGCACGGAGTGCCAGCGCAGCGGGCACCGGAGGCAGGGGTTCCCTCGACTTGATCGTTCCCTGGGGTTCTCATCGCAGTTCTCTTGACCGGTGATTCAAGCGGGCTCTGTGGCACCTGATTCCCGCAGCCACGCCCGGTCAGACTTTGAACCGCAGTACACGCCCCAGGTGGACGCAGACACGTGTCGCTTCAGATGCACACGGAGGTATTGTGACTCAGAACGCTCGTCCCCAAGTACGTGCTGAAGGTTATCGAGATAAAATACTCGCGCTTCGCCAGAGAGCCGACGTACGCAACGACTGGCTCAAGCAACGGCTCGACGGGATACTGGCCGAACTCATGGAACGCGAAGGTTTCGACATGTGGATCGTTGCCGCTCGCGAATACAACGAAGACCCGGTCATCATGACTTTTCTGCCCGAGCCGGCCATGTCAGCACGCAGGCGCACGATCCTCGTCTTCCATCGTCAGAGCGACGGTACCGTGGAGCGGCTGACGCTCGACCGATACGGCCACGGCGAGTACTACGAGTCGGGCTGGAATCCCGATGAGGAGGAACAATTTGAATGTCTGGCTCGCGTAGTGCAGGAGCGAGAACCGAACGTCATTGGTCTCAACGTCTCCGATACCTACGCCTTTGCCGACGGCTTGACCCACGCTGAACATGAACGGATCGTATCAGCCCTTGGCAACGCCTATGGCGAGCGGATCAAGAGCGCTGAGCGCCTGGTCGTGGGCTGGTTGGAACGCCGCATCGAGCCCGAGCTGATTGTCTACCCGGCCATCATTGCTCTCGGTCATACGATCATTGCTCAGGCTTTCTCGGATCAGACAATACAACCTGGGATCACCACCACCGACGACATCGTCTGGTGGATGCGCCAGAAGATGCTCGATCTCGGCCTGAACGCGTGGTTCCAGCCCACGGTCGACATCCAGGCCAGCGACCAACCAGCCACTCCCATAGGCCAGAAGCCGGACGAACAGCGGAAACTGATCCTGCCCGGAGACCTGCTCCACTGCGACATGGGCTTCACCTACCTGGGACTGGCCACCGATCAACAGCAGCTGGCCTATGTACTCCAACCAGGGGAGACCGACGCTCCCGCAGGCTTGCAGCAGGGACTGGCTGAGGGAAATCGGGTCCAGGACATCCTTCTGGAGGCGATGCAGCCAGGCCGTACCGGGAACGCCGTTCTCAAAGAGACCTTGGATGTGGCTGCCGAGGAGGGTATCGATACGATGGTCTATACGCACCCTATCGGCTACCACGGACACGCCGCTGGACCCACCATCGGCCTCTGGGATCGGCAAGAGGGGGTCCCCGGCAAGGGAGACTACGAGCTCTTCAACGATACCTGCTACTCCATTGAGCTCTGCGTGACCACCTCGGTCCCCGAGTGGGAAGGACAGAAGGTCAGAATCGGCCTTGAGGAGGAAGCCGCGCTGACGGAGAATGGGATGCTGTGGCTTTCGGGCCGCCAGGAAGATCTGCATCTCATCGGCTGACGTCCCCCAGCGGGTCGCCCCCCCCGGCGTGGTGGCGACCCGCCATCTCTCGGCAGATGGCCCTGCCTCCCGGGTGCACTCGCGCTCCCGCCACCTCCCAGGCCGTATGGTAGATCAGGTCATCGGACGGATGCCACGGCTTAGGGTGTGCTAACGAGTTGTCATAGATCTCGCGGCGGAAGTCGGAAACGACATGAAAATGGG
>CAZIWL010000039.1:0-32677 GCA_964542755.1 uncultured Anaerolineales bacterium | reverse complement strand
GGGCACGGGATGCTTGCCCCCTCCACGTTTCCTTTCTGACAGGGGGAGCTGTAGGTCTCTGGCAGTCGCCCGCTTTGACACAGGCGCCGTATTCGCGATGGGTCACCTCAGTACGGTCGATCCAGAACGCGTTGAGCGTGACTCGGTGGCGGGGCTGTCCGACCTCGTAGACCCACGGCTCTCAGGGCCCGCCGTACTCGTCACAGAAGGCCATTGCCTCAGCCACGGCCTCAGTATCGCTGCCCATATGGAACTCGCCCCCCGGCACATAGATCATTACTTCGTCATCGGCTGGGCGCGTCCATTGGTCACCCGCCGACAGATCCTGCGTGGGAGGGGCGGAATTGGAAGTGTGCGGCGGATTCTCTTGCGCCGGTGGATTCTCATCCGCGCCAGCGCCGATGACCAAGAGCATCAAGATCAGGCAAGCCAGCGCCATACCTGCCAGGGCCCCTACGATCAGGACCCATGCCGGTAGTCCGCGGAGAAAACAACCACCGCGACGGTCGTTAGGTGTCTTGGCATGCGGAGCAACTGGTTCCGGCTCGGGTACCGACGCGTCTCTCCGGACGACATCCTGCCGCGGAGCTGCGTCCGGCCGCCCCGGGCTCCTTCGGACTCCAGGCTGGTTCTGCGGAGGACGACGCTGCCTTCCCCCACCGCTGACCCGTGCTGCACGGAGCGCCGGATCGCGTCTCGTTCGCCCTTGCTGTGGTTCCTGGAGTGCCTCCCGCATAGCCTTTGCGGTCGCGAAGCGTTGCTCCGGCTGCTTGCGCAGCGCCTTGTCCACTGTATCGGTCAGCCAGTTCGGCACGCCGGGCCTGACCTCGCGCAGCGGTTGGGGCCTCTGCCCCTGGATCAACGCGATGTTACGCGCCTGGGCTGCCGGTGTGGTCTCGGTCTGGAAGCCTAGGTAGGGGCGTCCGGCGACCATCCGATAGAGCAGCACCCCCATGGCGTAGACATCGATCCGAGGGTCGTCGCGCACACCGGCGAGTTGTTCGGGCGACATGTACTGGACCGTGCCCATAGCCATACCGGCGGCCGTATGGAATTGACGCGTCATCATCTCCGTGGAGACGTACGCGATACCGAAGTCCACCAGCTGCACCTGGTCCGCATCGTCGAAGAGGACGTTCGCGGGTTTGATGTCGCAGTGGACCACGCCCCTCTCGTGAGCGTAGTGGAGCGCGGCGCAAAGGGCGGCTGCGATGCTGGCCGCCCGGTCGAAAGCCAGAGCGCCTTGCTTGAGTCGGTCGCCCAGGGAGCCGCCGGACAGGTATTCCATAGCAAGGTAATAGGTCTCGTGGTCCTGGAAGACGCCGTAGGTCCGGGCGATGTGGCGGTGCTTGAGCCGCAGGGTGGCACGCGCTTCCTGGACGAAGCGGCTGACCATCTCAGGGTTGTGCACGAAGGTCGGCACGAGTTCCTTGATGGCGACGGCTTCACCGGTCAGCCGCTCACGCGCGCGATAGACATAGCCAAAGCCGCCTTGACCGATGACGGCGTCGATTTGGTACTTGTTATCGAGAAGAGTTCCCGGCTGGAGCATGGAAGTTCCCTATTCTGCTGTCAGACGCAGTTCTCTAACCCTGGCAAATCCAGTATGCGCTCAGCGCTGGACGAGGACAAGTGGTGTCGGGGGCAACGCTACGCTGAGGGCCGTGGGATGCCGTCCGGCGACATGCGGGACATTCCAGCCCGCCATAGGCCGGATAGAGGCGGACACCGTCGTCGGACAGCTGCCGCATGGCGTCGACGCGGCTCAGGAACGGACGGCGCGGGCGATGGCCGCAATGTGCTCGGGCGTGGACCCGCAGCAGCCGCCGATGATGCTCGCTCCCAGGGCGACGAATCGCCGCGCATACTCGGCCATGTCCTCCGGCCCTGCGTCGTAGATGACCTCATCATTCACCATCCGCGGCGTCCCGGCATTGGGTTTGACGATGAGGGGGGTGTCGGGGGCGACGCGACGCATGGTCTCCATGGCACCGAACGTCATGTCGAGGGTTGCGCCGCAGTTGGCACCGAGACCGGCGACGCCGAGCTCCAGGAGGGCCTCCGCGGCCTCCTCGGGGCGGACGCCCATATTCGTGCGGCCGTGGCTGTCGAAGGATAGGGTGGCCGTCACGGGCGTGCCGTTCGCCACCCGCATGGCCCCTTCGACGGCGGCACGAGCTTCCTCGAGGGCGGCCATCGTCTCGATGTAGAGGACGTCGACACCAGCTCTTGTCAGGGCGGCGGCCTGCTCGGCGAAGATGTCCACGGCCTCCTCGTACCTGAGATCGCCCAAGGGGGCGATGAACTCGCCCAATGGCCCGATGTCTCCGGCCACGAAGGCCTGATCGGCGGCCGCCTGGCGAGCAATCTCCACCGCTCGCCGGTTGATCTCCTCCAATCGCTCACCCAGGCCGGTGCGTTCCAGGCGGGGACGGGTGGCGCCGAAGGTGCAGGTGAGGATCAAGTCGGAACCGGCATCCAGATAGGCGCGGTGGACCGCAACCACATCCGTGCTGTTCTCCAGCAGCCAACCCTCTGGCGCTGTGCCCGGCGGAAGCCCTGCGTCCTGCAGCATTGTGCCCATGGCGCCATCGGCGACGATCACGTCTCCACCTTCCAGGGTCGACAGGAAGTCTCTCTCTTGCATCACTCGGTCTCCCTTTTCACGACGGGCAGCGTCAGCAGGGCGTGCGGTACAATGAGCACGTCCAGGTCACTCCCCAGCTCGTCTGAGGCCATGGCGAGGGCCTCGTCCATCGATACGGCGGGCGTCATCTTGCAGGCGGAGACGACATCGGGGCACTGGGCCCCGACGATGATGACGTGGGCCTCCTCCAGCACCTTGGCCATGACGAAGGCCCGCTGCTGCCCGGGTGGGTAGCCGTTCTCTCTCGCGTCGCATAGGATGGCTTGAACGTCCGGGGCGTCGCGCATCGCCTCGAAGAACCGCTGCTCACCGACGCCCTCGCCGGCGCCCTCCTCGCAGCGTGCCGGTACGATGAGGAACCCGCCGGGTTTGACCACGGGCGTGGGGGCGAAGAAAAGATAGGAGGCCGCGCGGCTGGCTTGATAGAGGTTGGCATCCTTCGGGTACCCGACGCCTCCGATGACCACGTCCGCTTGGCGCGAAATGGGCACCTCATAGATAGCACGGGCGAAGGCGACGAGCTGTCGATGGGTCTCCACCGGCTCCCCGGCCTTCACGCATACGACGCGCTTTTCGTCGTCCAGGACGACGTTGAGGATGAAATCCAGTCCCGCCCGACGGGCTGCCTCGGTGACGGCCTCGTGGAACGGGTTGCCCTCGATGCGGCCCAGGCGGGTGCCAGGATGATCGACGAAGGCCGGCCCGTGGGTATGCGCGATGAGGGGCTCGCCGGCCGCACCGACGGCCACGGTCTTTCGGCCCCCGGAATAGCCGGCGTACTGATGAGGCTCGACGAGCCCAGTCGCGATGAGGAGGTCGGCCTCGACTGCCGCCCGGTGGGCTGAGACCGGCACGCCGCCCTCGGTGACGCCCAGGTCGATCAGTGCCTCGGCATTCTGGGGCTCGTTGTCGATGACCCGGTAACGGTCGACGACATCTTGTCCCAGCTTGGCAACCTTCTCCTCCGGGGTAGAGGCGCGATGCATGCCGATGCCACAGAGGAGGGTGACGTTGTCATCGGGCACACCGGCTGCCTCAAGCTGCCTGAGCAGGGACGGGACGAGTAGGTGGTCCGGGCTAGATCGCGTGATGTCGGTGAAGACGATGCAGACGTTGAGGGCGCCCGGGTTCCCACGGGCCACAAGCTCAGAGAGCGGCGGTGATCCGACGGGGTGGTCCAGCGCCTGCTGCACGCTAAGCTCCAGGTCGTCGACCGGTTCTACCTTCTTTGAAGCGACGACGGTGGCGCTCATCCCGTGTGGGAGCTCAAACGTCAACGAGGAGCGGCCGAAGGGTACTCGGTATTCAGGGGATTCCACTGCTATGGTGACTCCTTGATTCGCGGCGGCCTGGGCGACCCTGCTATCTCAGGGTCTACGTGCTACAACAATGAAGGTTGTTCGGATCGCTGACACGGCACGTTGAGGTGCTCGTAGGCACGGATGGTGGCCACGCGACCGCGAGGTGTCCGGTCCAAGAAGCCCAACCGCAGGAGGTAGGGCTCGATGACGTCCATGATGGTGTCGGATTCCTCACTGACAGCGGCAGCGATGGTGTCGAGGCCGACCGGACCTCCCTCGAACTTGTCGATGATGGTGGTCAGCACCCGGCGGTCTACGTCATCGAGGCCCCGGTCATCCACGTTGAGGAGCTCAAGGGCGCGACAGGCCACATCGGCGGTGACACGTCCCCGGGCACGTACCTGGGCGTAGTCGCGCACCCGCTTGAGGAGCCGCAGGGCGACCCGGGGAGTTCCACGTCCTCTCCGGGCGATCTCCGCAGCGCCTCCATCGTCAATCTCCACCTCCAGGACTCGGGCGGCGCGGCGCACGATGGTCGCCAGAGCCGTCTCGTCGTAGAAGTCGACGCGAAACGTCGCGCCGAACCGGGATCGAAGGGGTGCGGTGAGCAAGGCCAGGCGGGTGGTCGCGCCTACAACCGTGAAGCGCGGAAGGTTGAGGCGGATCGATCGGGCGCTCGGGCCCTTGCCGATCACGAAGTCGAGCGCGAAGTCCTCCATCGCCGGGTAGAGGATCTCCTCGACGGCCCGGCCCAGGCGGTGGACCTCGTCGATGAAGAAGATCTCCTTGTGCCGCAGGTTGCTCAAGATGGCGGCCAGGTCGCCCGTCCTCTCGATGGCCGGGCCTGACGTGACGCGGATCGGCATGTCCATCTCGTTGGCGATGATGTGGGAGAGCGTGGTCTTGCCCAGCCCCGGCGGACCGTAGAGTAGGACGTGGTCGATGGCCTCGTCGCGCTTTTTTGCGGCCTCAATCAGAATGGACAGGTTGTTGCAGACGTGCTCCTGGCCAATGAGGTCGTCCAATCGCTGAGGGCGGAGCGCCTGATCGAGGAATACCTCTTCGTCTTCCGGCTCCGCGGAGATTAATCTCTCATCCATGCTGAGCGGTATTATACTTGGAATGATGGAGAGGGAAAGCAATCTTTGACAAGGAGCGCTTTCGCCATTACAATCGTTTCCCAACAATCAAGGAGGTAGACGACGATGCCCCAGGTACACGTTTCATCCCACCCATTGGTCAAACACAAGATGTGCTTGCTGCGCGATCAGCGGACGGATCCAAAGAAGTTCCGAGAGCTGCTCCGTGAGATCTCGATTCTACTCGCCTATGAGGCGACGGCTGATCTGGCAACGGAGAAGCGGCAGGTGACGACGCCCCTGGGGCAGTCGGAGGAGCAGCAGCTCGTGGAACGGGTGGGACTGGTCCCCATCCTGCGGGCGGGACTGGGCATGGTCGAGGGAGTCTGGAGTATGATGCCCAACGCTGAGGTGTGGCATATCGGGTTGCGGCGGGATGAACGGACGCTCCAGCCGATTGAGTACTATGCCCGCCTGCCGGTGAGTCCCACGGTGGACCTGTGCCTTCTGCTGGATCCAATGCTCGCGACGGGCGGGTCGGCCGCGGCCGCTGTGGATACACTGAAGGATTGGGGCGCTAAACGGATCAAGTTCGTGGGAGTGATCGGTTCAACCCGGGGGATGGACCACCTGTGCGACAGCCATCCCGACGTGCCCCTCTATCTGGCGGCGGTCGATGATGAACTGAACGATGCCGGGTTCATCGTGCCGGGTCTCGGTGATGCCGGCGATCGGCTCTTCGGCACGGCGTAGAGAGCCCTTGCAACCACTGGTGTGAGGGGTTCTGCGCCGAGGAGCGAGGGGTGCAAGCGCCCCGAAGGGTCTGGAGCCACAGAGTTAGGATTCGGACGTTGACGCTGGTACTCAATGCCAGATAGTATGCCTTTTCACCACTACGCCCTCGTCTTGGTCGTCTCTGCCGGGCTTGCGGCCGGTCTCACCCCGCTATTCGGCAGCGTAGGCAGGCGCCTCAACATCGTCGATCGGCCCGGGGGACGGCGTCGCCACCAAGGGGCGGTGCCTAGATTGGGGGGCCTGGCCGTATTTGTCGCCTTCGTGGCAGCAGTTGGGGTCGCGACGTGGCGGGGCCGATTGACGGCGGGGTACAGTTTCAGTGATCTGCTGCGCTTGAGAGGGCTGCTGATTGGTTCCACCGTCGCCGCGGCGCTGGGCCTGGTGGACGACCGGATGGATCTTCCTCCAGCACCCCAATTTGCGTTTCAGTTCTTCCTGTCGTTGATCGCGCTGTCCACCCTCTTGTGGTTGGAGCGCTTCACATTGCCTCTCTTTGGTACTGTTCGTCTCCATGATTACAGCTGGGGGGCGCTGGTTTACGTTCCCTTGACTGTTCTCTGGGTGATGGGGATGATCAACACGGTGAACTGGTTGGACGGCCTGGATGGACTGGCGGCTGGCGTTGGTGCGATCCTATGCCTGGTGCTGGCGGTCCACATGCGGTTTCTCGCGGACGAGCCGCAGGCCAGCGTGGCGCTGCTGCCGCTGGCGCTGATGGGTGCGCTGGTGGGGTTCCTCCCCTACAACGTCGCGCCGGCACGGGTCTTCCTGGGAAGCACCGGGGCCTTTTTTCTGGGCTATGCCTTGGCTGGGTTGGGCCTCATAGCAGGCGGGCGGACAGCTACGGTGCTCATGGTCATGGGGCTCCCCATCGTCGACGTCGCCTGGCAGATATTCGATCGTCTGCGCCGCAGACGATCCCCGGTTGAGGGTGACCGAGGTCATCTTCATTACCGCCTTCTCGATATGGGGCTCTCCAAACGATGGATCGTACTGCTCTACTGGTGTTTCTGTGCGCTCTTCGGCGTACTCGCGCTGGTCGCGGCTCCCTGGCAGAAGCTGATCGCGCTTCTCAGCATCGCCGTCATCGTGGTGCTGGTGCTGGTGTCTCTCTCACGGGAAGGTTGACTCCCTGCTTTGAGGCCGTGGGCAGTCTCCGGCCCAAGATGGCCTCACGACGCGGCATCGGATTCGTCGGTCAGCTTGGTCTCAGCGCGCCCTCCCTCTGACGGTCGCTTGGGCAGTCAGAGGGAGATGCTGGGGCGGGCTAGGTTATCCTCCACTTGGTCATGTCTGGGTACCAGCGTCGATACTGGATGGCGCGTCTTCGCCTTTGGACCCGGCGCACGCCCGAATGACGGGCTGGCGCGCCGCTATAGTGGCTCAAACTGAGCCGTGAAATGGCGCAGCAATTCTGGGGCGTACGTGTAGCGGAGGCCGGCTATCTCGTCGCGCCCCTCATAGAGCCGGCGGCAGGTGTCCACCACGAAATCCAGGTGGGCCTGGGTGTAGACACGGCGCGGGATCGCCATGCGCACGAGCTCGAGCTCTGGATAGAGCGTACCACCGGTCTCTGGGTCCTCCCGAGCGAACATGACGCTGCCGATCTCCACGCTGCGAATGCCGCCCTCAAGATAGAGGGCGCACACCAGGGCTTGACCCGGCAGCTCCTCCTGGGGAATGTGGGGCAGAAACCGTCTTGCATCCAGGTAGACGGCATGACCGCCCGGCGGCTCGAGAATCGGGATGCCCTCCTCGTTCAGCCGGTCAGCCAGGTATCTGGTGTGGCCGATGCGGTAGGAGAGATAGCTTTCCTCGAGTCCCTCCCAGAGGCCTCGGGCGATAGCCTCCAGATCTCGTCCGGCCAGGCCGCCGTAGGTGGGGAACCCCTCTCGGATAATCAGCTCCTGGCGCACCTGCTCGAAGAGACGATCGTCATTGAGGGCGAGGAAGCCGCCGATGTTGACCAGAGCGTCCTTCTTTGCGGACATCGTGCAGCCATCAGCGTAGGAGAATATCTCGCGCGCGATGTCGACGAGAGGTGTGTCGGCGTAAGCCGGGTCCCGTAGCTTGATGAAGTAGGCGTTCTCAGCGTACCGGCACGCGTCGAGGAAGAAGGGGATATCGTACCTGTGAAGAATCTCCGAGGTCGATCGGATATTGCCCATTGAGACGGGCTGGCCCCCGCCGGAGTTGTTGGTGACGGTGAGCATCCCCAGAGGGATGGCATCCGGACGGGTCTCCTCGATGAAGGTTTCGAGCTTGTGGAGATCGATGTCGCCTTTGAACGGCGCGCGCAGCGTGGGGTCGAGCCCTTCGTCGGCTATCAGATCGACAGGCTGACCACCCCGGGCGATGACGTTGGCCTGTGTGGTGTCGAAATGCATATTGCTGGGCACAGCGTCGCCTGGCTTCACGGTGCAGGCGAAGAGAACACTCTCGGCAGCGCGTCCCTGGTGGGTGGGCACGAAATGCTTGAATCCGGTGATCGATTGAACGGCATCCTCTAAGTTGAAGAAGTTACGGCAGCCGGCGTAGCTCTCGTCTCCATGCATGATCCCTGACCACTGATTGTCCGACATGGCTGCCGTTCCAGAATCGGTAAGGAGATCAATGTAGACCTCTGAAGCACGAACGGCGAAGAGATTGTAGCCGGCCTGACGGAGAATGCGTTGTCGTTCTTCAGGTTCGGGTTTACGGATCGGCTCGACGGTCTTGATCCTAAAGGGCTCGACGGGGAATTCGGCCATGGGCGCTCCTTTGACTGAAGTCGGTGCCGCTGCCCGAGGCGGAGCGGCATGCCATTGGACCGGTAGTGTACACCCGTCGACGTGATTAGGCAATTGACAGGTGAATCATTGTCGTTTAGAATAGCTTGTTGTCACAGTCTGTATGGAGTCATCGGCGCAGAGCGCGACGCGGGTTCGTTGTGTTGTCGTTCCTCAGTCCCACGGCGGGCCTCGTTTTGTGCCCTGCGTTCTACACGCTACATGATAAGGGAGTCAGATTCTCGATGAAGGATTATCAGACCGAACAGCTCCGGAACGTTGTTCTACTCGGCCACGGCAGCTCCGGCAAGACTTCGCTCGCGGAAGCGATGCTCTTCACGAGCGGCGCCATCAACCGTATGGGCGAAGTCGAGGACGGGACCACCGTCGCCGACTACGACGAGGAGGAGCGACGCCGCCACATCTCGCTTAACCTGTCGTTGGTGCCTGTCGAATGGAATGGGCACAAGGTCAACGTGCTCGACACGCCGGGCTACACGGACTTCATTGGGGAGGCTAAGAGCTCGGTACGTGTTGCGGACGCGGCGATGATCGTCGTCGATGCCGTGTCCGGGGTGGAGGTCGGTACCGAGCTCGTCTGGAGGTTTGCCGAAGAGCAAGAACTCGCCCGAATGGTCGTGATCAATAAGGTCAACCGCGAGAACGTGGATATTGGGCGGACGTTGGAGTCGTTGGAGGAGACGTTCGGTGAGAACTTCGTCCTGACGCATCTTCCCATCGGCACGGCGGAGGATTGCGCTGGTGTTGTTGACCTGGTGAACATGCGGGCACTGATGGGCTCAGAGGGGAAAGTAGCGGATGTGCCAGCGGACATGAGGGACGCAGCCGAGGAGACGAGGTTCCAGCTCATCGAGGCTGCGGCCGAGGCCGATGACGAGCTCATTATGAAGTATCTGGAGGGCGAAGAGCTGACCGAGGACGAGGTGCGGCGGGGCCTGCGGGCGGCGATTCTCCAGGGTACGGCTATTCCTGTCCTCGTCACGGCAGCGACGGAGAACCTCGGCACGAGGGCACTTCTGGATACCATCGTGAACTATGCGCCATCGCCTCTTGATCGAGAGCCTGTGGTTGCGGAGGGTCCGGAAGGTGACGAGAAGGTGGGGGCAGAAGCGGAGGGGCCGTTGGCGGCACTGGTCTTCAAGACCACGGCTGATCCTTACGTGGGGAAGCTCACGTATTTCCGTGTCTACCGCGGTGTGATGGCCTCGGACTCGCGCGTTCTCAATACACGGACGGATGGGGAGGAACGGCTGGGGCAGCTGTACGTGATGCGCGGCAAGGAGCAGGTCAGTGTCTCCCAGCTCCCTGCGGGCGATATCGGTGCGGTAGCGAAGCTGAGTGACACGCTGACGGGGGACACGCTATGCGACCAGGACCATGTGGTAACCTTGCCCGGGCCAGTGTTCCCATCGCCTGTCTACAGTGTGGCGGTGTCTCCGAAGAGCAAGGCCGATCAGGCGAAGCTCGGCCCGACAATGAGCCGGATCTGTGAGGAGGATCCCACTCTCCGCTGGCGTCAAGAACCCAGCACGAAGGAGATGCTCCTTGAGGGCATGGGGGGCGCCCACGTCGATATCGCTGTCCGCCGCATGTCAAACCGGTTTGACGTGGAGGTCGAAACGGCGATACCGCGTGTGCCCTACCGGGAGACCGTCACCCGGACGCACGCCGATCGTTACCGTCATAAGAAGCAGACGGGAGGCGCGGGGCAGTTTGCCGAGGTCCACTTGCGCCTTGAACCCTTACCCAGGGGCAGCGGCTTCGAGTATGATTGGTCCGTCAGTGGGGGCGCGATCTCGACAGGGTTCCAGAGTTCCATCGAGAAGGGGATCAAGCAAGTCTTGGACCAGGGTGTGATCGCCGGGTATCCGGTGGTCGATCTGCGCGCCGTCGTCTACGACGGGAAGGAACACCCGGTGGACTCAAAGGACATCGCCTTCCAGATCGCTGGTCGAGAGGTGTTCAAGAAGGTCGTGAGAGGGGCAGGGCCCACGCTCCTGGAGCCTATCTACACGGTGTCGGTGACGGTGCCTGAGGAGTACACAGGCGACATCATCGGAGACTTGAACACTCGTCGCGCCCAGGTCCAGGGCATGGATCAGCGCTCCGGGAAGACGATCATCAACGCCCTGGCGCCGTTCGCCGAGATGCAGCGTTATGCGACGGACCTGCGCAGCTTGACGCAAGGTCGCGGCCTTTTCTCCATGACCTTCGATCACTATGAGCCGGTTCCGGGCCATCTGCTGGAGGAGATCGTCCAGGCACACCAGCGCGAGCAGGAGAAGTAACCTCGGCCGCAGCTTTCATGGTAGGAGGCTGCGGATCCCGTCGAGCCTGTCGTCTAGCATCCCACGACGTTGGTCGTGCGATTTGGGACGAGGCGGGCTCGAAGAGGACGGACGAGACTCGCTCCTTGGCTCCCGCGGAGCGAGTCTCATCTTTCCGGAGGAGGTACCCGATGGCCCGGCCTCAGCCCGCAGCATCAGGCTATGAAACGTAAGGATCGAACGGCAGCCTCTTCGACAGCGGCCGTTTGGGTCGTCGCGGGTTACGTCGCCGCGCAGATGCTGGCCGACGTCCTCAGCCTCAAGATTGCGTTGATCGCGGGGTTGAGCATCGACGCGGGCACCCTTGTCTATCCGTTTACCTTCACCCTGCGGGATTTGGTCCACAAGCTGCTCGGTCGACCGGCGGCCCGGGCTGTGATCGTGGCTGCTGCCGGCATCAATCTGGTGATGGCGGCCTTCTTTGGACTTGCGGCATGGCTTCCTCCGGATCCAAGCTGGCCGCTCCAGGAGGAGTTTGCCGCGGTCCTGACGCCGGTCTGGCGGATCGTCCTGGCATCGATTGCAGCGGAACTGATCAGCCAGTTCGTGGATACGGAGATCTACCACCTCTGGGTCAGCCGTGTGACGCGCCGCTTCCAGTGGGCCAGGGTGCTGGTCAGCAATAGCGTGAGCGTGCCCATCGACAGCCTGGTCTTCAGCTGGGGGGCTTTTGGGGGGCGGTACGTGAGCGCAACCGTGTGGTCGATCGTCCTCTCCAACGTGCTCGTGAAGGGGGCAGTGACGCTGGCGACTCTACCGGGAATCTATGTAGTGCCGGACACTGCGGTGACTCCGGGGACTCACACAGATGTCAACGATTGATCCGTTGGGCCAGCGGGATGCCCGAAGCGAGGCACGTGGTTACCGGGGTGAGGGATAGATAGCACGGTGAGCGGCGTCTCGGCGTAGCACAGATTAGGAGGCTTCTGTCAGATGTCTGACGTGTTAGACTACGGTACGTCGGATCCATACGCGGTTCCCGAGGGGCATAGGTCCGGGTTCGTAACCGTGATAGGACGGCCGAACGTGGGCAAGTCAACGCTGATGAATCAGTTCGTTGGTGAGAAGGTGGCTATTGTCTCATCCAAGCCGCAGACGACCCGAAGCCGCATTCTGGGCATTCTCACCGAGGGGGCATTTCAGGTCATCTTCGTGGATACCCCGGGGATCCACCGTCCGTTGCACAAGCTGGGTGAGATTATGGTGAGCACCGCCACGAACGCGATCCCGGAGTCCGATGTGGCCTTGTTCATGGTGGATGTGTCCGTGGAGCCCCAGAAAGAGGACCGTATGATAGCTGACCTGCTGGAAGCGCGGACGGATGCGCCGACGATCCTCGTGCTGAACAAGATGGACCTTCTGGAGCCCGAGAAGGTGCAGGCGCACACGGAGGCGTACTGGGATGTCGCGCCGTTCTACGACGAGTGGATGATGACTACGGCCACGAAGGGGGTCAATCTGGGGGAATTGCTGGAACGGATTGTGGCTCGTTTGCCCGAGGGACCGCGCTACTACCCCCAGACGTACATGACGGACCAGACCGAGCGACAGATCGTGGCTGAACTCATCCGGGAGCAAGTGCTGCGGCATACGTATCACGAGGTGCCTCACTCGGTCGCCGTCGTGGTGGAGGAGTTCGCGGAGAGGGAGGAGGGCGTGACGTACATAGCCGCGAACGTCTTTGTAGAGAGAGCATCCCAGAAGGGCATCATTATCGGACGGCGGGGCGCGATGATACGGAAGATCGGATCGCGGGCCCGGAAGGCGGTGGAACGTCTCGTGGGTGGAAAGGTCTACCTCGATCTCTGGGTGAAGGTCAGGGAGGGCTGGCGGGAGGACGAACGGCAGCTACGTCAGCTGGGATTCGACGGCCCCTGATGCCTTCATCGGGCGCAAGCGCGGCCAACGCGGAACCGACGTTCCCTGTCCTGGAGCAGAAGGCCGCAGGCGAGGATGGCATTGAGCGCTGCCTCCCCTGGTGCATGGCCCACAACAGCCAGGCTTGAAGTCTACCCTGGGTTGTGGTATAGTAGCGGAACCCCAGTGCAGAACCCGATTGGGGTAGGAGGGATGCACCTATGAAACGATCTTACCTATTCGTTTTCGCGGCTGGCGCTAGCTTGGTCCTGCTGGTCGGCTTCTTCTTGGCCCTCCCCCGCTACTCGGGTGCGGCGCTGGCGGCCCCTCGCTCGAGTGGCGATCCCTTCGAGGATCTCAGAAGCTCCAACTATGCTCCTCTCCGTCAAGGAGCTGAGATCGATTGTACCGTCAGCCACACCACGACGGACAGCCTTAACAACGTCAACGCGTGCGCCGTCGGAGAGAGCGTAGAGTTCTGTGCCGAGAATAGAGCGACGACCCTGTCTGGCTACGATGGCCTGGCGCTGATCGCGGAGACAAACGTCGGCAGTGGCGAGGATTCTAAGGAGGTCGCGGTTCACGAGGACTGGTTCAGGCTCGACAACGCCGCCATCGATGCGAGCTACACGGTGGAGGCAATCCCGGATAGAACCCGGAACTACAATCTCGGGATTATCGTTTACGATCTGGCCTACGAGAAGGTTGTCGAGGATGTCGATGCGCTTGACAATGATAGCGCAGTCACGTTTGAGGCCGACAACGCCGGGCCGTATTTCATCCGGGTTTTCCAGATCACGCAGGATTGTACGGGACGCACGTATCATCTGAATGCCAGCAAGGTCCAAGCGACAGCCACACCGACCGTGACGCCACGCCCCAGTGCGGATGAGGATGATTATGAGCCGAACGACACGTTTGATGAAGCCATGGCCGAGGACCCGACACTACCGATCCAGGTGCCCATCCTGTTGGAGTTGACGTTTCACACTGCGGATGACATTGACTACTTCCGATTCTACACCAAGGAAGGACGCTGGTATCAGGTCACGACGAGCGACCTCAATCTCGTCGATACCCTGGTCGAGATCTATGATGAAGACCGTACGCGGGTGGCGAGAGACGATGACGGGGCAGGGGGGCTCGCATCGCGTGCAAGCTGGAACGCGGACTACGACGGCTATTACTACATGGTTGTTCAGAACAACGTCGATTCACAGGGCAGCTACAACTTGACGGTGGATGAGATCAGCGCGCCAGCTACTGCCACGCCGGGACCATCGCCGACCCCGGGGGCGACGCCGCGAGGACAGTCGGACGACTGCGAGAGTAACGGTGATTTCGGCCGGGCATGCGTGATTCCGGTGAATGAAACCCAGACATTCAACTTCGTGCCCGTCTTTGGCGAAGGGCCCGATAACGATTTCTACAAGATATGGGTCAAACCAGGTCTCCACTTTCGCTGTGAGACGTCCGATCTCTCCGCGGGGGTGGACCCGAACATGATTCTGTTCAGTGGTCCCTCCTGGGAGGAGTCGATCGCCGGTAACGACGATATTGAACCCTGCAACTACAACAGCCGGGTCGACTACTATGCGACGTATGCCGGTTGGCTGTACGTGCTCGTCGGCACCGGCGACCGGACGCCAAGCGACGTGCAGAACAGCAGTTACTCCCTCAGCTGCAAGAAGAGCACGGAACCGTTCAAGGCCGACACCACCACACAGCCGACACCGGCGTCGGACTCAGGGGGCAAGCTTCCGTCGCCGGTACCGACGGCGACGCCAACGCAAGCGGGCTCACCTATCGCGACGCCGACGCCCGGTCCCCAGGCGCTCTCCATACGCACCATGGCTACGCCAACGCCGCCACCTACGCCGGCGCCTCGTTTCGTGCCGATCGACCTTATCGTCTACTATGACGCGAACGGGGACAGTCAGCCAGGGGCGGGCGAGGGCATCACTGGCGTGTCTGCTCAGGCTTATGAGGTTGCCACGGGTGAGCTCCTGGCACAGGGTTACACGGACAATCAAGGGCAGCTCTCGCTCACCGTCTCATCCCAGGGCGCGGTGAGGTTGGCCATTCCCTTCCTGGGCTTCAACCATCTCATCGCCGCTGATGGTGATATCGAGGAGGAAGCGACGGTCCAGGTGCGCGTGCCAGCTCACACACTGACGGGAGAGAGCCAGTAGCCTATGAACAGTCCTGTGCCGACGTCGGATAGTCCCCCCGAAAGGAGCGCGTCGCGTCGTCGTCAACTGCTGATTCTTATCATCATCAGCGGTGCCATCTTGCTGTTCATTGCGGTGGTGATTTTGGTCTATCTCGGTCTCCGTGGTGCGGGCGAGAATCTGGAGCCCACGCCAACACCGACGGAGGCGATGGAGCCAACCCCTACGGCCCCGGTTCAGGTCTCCCCGGGCCCCGTGCCCAGGTGCGAGACGATTATCAGCAGTGGCGACTCAGAGGTCAGCGTTGCTCTTCCAGTCTCGCTCACTGTGGGCGGGGCGGTCTATCCAGTCGAACCCATTGTTCCCCAGCAAGATGCCTGGGTTTATCCGGCTGGGCGTTCTGGGACCGGTGTATGGGTCTGCGGCACGATCATCAACTATGTGGTTGGCCTTCAGCCCACACAGGCGAATCAGGAACTGATCGGCAGTCTGACGCCTGGGAGTGATCTCACACTGGAGCTCAGCAGCGGCGTTGCACTTCACTTCCGCTTCGCCGAGCGACGGGATATGGAGCCGGGCGCTGACGAGGCGCTGAGTCAGCAACAGCCACGGTTAACGGTCGTGCTGCCAGGGGTCGAATCATGGCAGGTGGCGTTCGCGGACTACGCAGCGGAGGCTGAATCGGTGGCGCGGCCGCCGGTTGGGGTGACGGCCGAGGTGGGCCAACCGGTTGACGTAGGCCGGGCTCGGGTGACGGTCAGCCGGGGCCACGTGGAGCGCAACACTGATCAAGCATCGGCGACGGCCTACTATCTTGTCGCGTTCACCGTCGAGAACACGGGCGACAGTCCACTGCCCACGGATGCATTCTCCGCGGAGTTGCAGGACAGCATCGGGAATATGTATCTGGTCTCCGCGGCTGCAAGTGAGGTTGGGGAGTTTGGGCCTCTGAGCGGAGAGATTCAGCCCGGTGAGTCGGCCCAGGGCAATGCGGGGTACCTGGTTCCGGATCCGCTGCCGGCCGGCGAGTTGACCTGGGTCTTCTCTCCCAGCCCCGGAGCCCCCACTGCGCGTGTCAAGATCCCCTATGAGGGCGGGACGCCAGATGGGATCCCGGTGCAGCCCGAGGTGATGGTGATGGATGCCTTTTTGGGTGATGACGGGAGCACCTTGATCATCGAAGCCGAGGTGCGGAATCGGGGCACGGAAGCACTGATGGTGGAACGAGCGGATGTCCGTCTCTCGTCCAGCGCCGGTCTGAGTGAGCTGACCACCGAGGCACCCCCATTGCCTTGGACGATTGGGCCGGGGGAGCGTCAGGTCATCGAGTTGCAGTATCCCAAACCTGATGCATCGACGGTCCTTCTAGAGCTCCTAGGCTATTCCTTCGAGATTGGCGGCCTGAACTAGGACCGTTACTACCGGACGCTGTCGCGTCCGTGTCTCAGGAGAAGCCCCCTGGTCTCCTTGATGTCTGCCTCCATCTGCTCCACAAGGGCATTGAGCGTAGGGTAGGCGCGCTCGTCCCTCAAGCGTGCGACGTAATCCAGCGTCAAGACTTGATCGTACAGGTCGCGGTCGAAGTCAAGGAGATGTGCCTCAACGGTCAGTCCCTGCGTATCGTGCCGTGCTGCGAAGGTCGGTCGGGTACCCACGTTGACAGCCGCTGCAAAGCCCCCCCATCTCTCCGTGTAGGCTCGACAGGCGTAGACCCCTCCGGCTGGAATCAGACGATCCGGTGGAGGTGAGATGTTGGCTGTGGGCACGCCGATATCCCGCCCGAGTCCACGACCGTGAATAACGACCCCGGACAACCTGTATGGGCGCCCGAGACAGCCGTTGGCGTCGTCGAGGTCGCCCCGGCGTAGGGCATGCCGGATCCTACTGCTTCGCACTACGTCGCCGCGCCATTCTACCGGGTCGATGGCCCGGACCGCGAAGCCCAGCCTGTCTCCCAGTTGCTGGAGGTAGGCGACGTCGCCTTGCTTGCCATGCCCGAGAGAGAAGTCCGGCCCAACCCGGATTTCGGCCAGATCGAGGTGGCGCATCAACTCACGGATGAAGTCGCCGGCTGAGGTATAGGCCACGTCCTCTGTGAAGGGGTAGACAACGACGGTGTCTAGCTCCAGTTCCCGCATCAAGGCAAGCCTTTCCCCCACAGTAGTGAGAAGCAGGGGCGGGCTGTCGCCTAGCACGGCGGAAGGATGGGGGTCAAAGGTGATGGCAATTGCGCGATGATCCGAGGCGCGGGCAGCTTCAACCAGGCCCCGCATAATCCGTTGATGTCCGCGATGGAGGCCATCGAAGACGCCGATCGTCACGTGAGTGGGCACTTTGGGGGCGCACTCGAGCCGACTAGCTTCGCTCAGGTGATGGACGACACGCATAGCAAGAGGTCAGTCTGTACCGACAGGCAGGGCATCCGGATATGGGGAGACGAAGACCTTCCGGGGGCGCCACACGTTCGAGCCACGATCCAGAGCTGCCAATGCGAGGAAGTTGCCTCTCGGACCGTAGATGCGCGCCATTTCCGCGCCGCCTGGTGGTCTCTCGCTGTCATTGAGGGCCTGGCCCGAACAGATCCGTCTGGCCTCCTCTTCCTCAAGATGGAGCGCCGGGAACCGTGCTGCTAAGGCCTGATCGACCGGGTAGAGGAGCTCAGCTAGACGGTCGGCCTCCACGGCTTCGGTGGCTTCCCTCAGCGTGATCGCGTCTTGAAGACGGAACGGACCGCTCGCCAACCTGGTCAAGCTCTTGATGTAGGCACCGCAGCCCAGGTGCTGTCCGAGGTCGTGCACCAAGACACGCACGTACGTGCCTGGGGAGCAGTCCATCTCCAGCGAGCCCCATGGGTGGGCGCTGCCATTGTGCCAGTCTATCAACTGGAGGCGATAGATCTCCACGCTGCGCGGTTGTCGTTCCACCTCGATACCGCGGCGCGCGAGCTTGTAGAGCGGTTTTCCCTGGTGCTTCACCGCCGAGTACATAGGGGGAACCTGCGCAATGGTGCCCCGAAAACGCTCCAGTGCCCGCTCGACTGTTTCGCGGTTGAGATCGGCGGGTGTCTGACTCACGATCTTGCCCTCGGCATCAAAGGTGTCGGTGACGAAGCCAAGCTGGAATCGCGTGCGATAGGTCTTGGGCTCGTCGACCAGGTATTCCACGATGCGAGTGGCGGTTCTCCCGATGCAGACGACCAGGACGCCGGTGGCCAGGGGGTCGAGAGTGCCCGCGTGTCCCACGCGGCGGACGCCTGTCAGAACACGGATGTGGTCCACGACGTCGTGGGAGCTCAGGTTTATTGGCTTACAGACGTTGAGGATGCCGTGCGGCGTGTCTTGGCTCACGGGATGATGTCCTGCGTGGGCACTTGAGGGAACTACCTATCAGAACTGGCTGGTGCGCTGACGCGATATCTCATCGCGGAGCGAGGACAGCACGCGTTCCTTTGCTTCCTCTAGCGGGCCGGGTGCGCTGAATCCGGATGCAAGCGCGTGACCGCCTCCTCCGAATCGGAGGGCGAACCGGGCCACGTTAAAGCCTGGTGTGGCCCGCAGGCCGACATCGACACTCCCGTCCTCTTGCTCAACAAAGACGATTGCGACATCGGCCTCGCTCGCACTAACCAGGAAGCTGACCAGCCCCGCATCGCCGTTTCCTTGATACCCCACCTCTCGCCGCATATCCACTGGAATGGTGGTCCAGATGATGCCTTCGCTGAACCGAAGGAGCGAGAGGGCGGCCCCCCAGAGACGTATGGCGACCATTGGGCGACGATCGAGGCCACGCTGGCTGACGTGGGGAAGTGAGGCTCCAGCCTCCGTGAGGCGGAGGGCTGCTCTCAGGACGCGAGGAGTGACGTTGCTGGTGCGGAATCCACGGGTGTCGGTGACGATGCCAGCTAGCAGGCTGGTGGCGAGAGACTCATCGACCGAGAGGTCCAGGTATTCGACCATCTCAAGGACGACCTCGGCTGTCGATGAAGCCTCTGGATCGACGATATCCACGTCCCCGTATTCGGTGTTGGTGATGTGGTGGTCCACGTTGATCAAGGGGTGTTGCTCGAAGTGGGGAAGCTCGGTAAACTCACCCAGTCGATGAAGGTCCGAGCAGTCGAGGGCGATGACCAGGTCAAAGGGATCGTTGACGTGCCGCACAACTGATTCGATGTCCGGAATGTAGTCGAATCCCGACGGGATCGCGTCCGCGCAGGCGGCGATAGGCGACATCTCGAGCTGGCGTAGAGCTCGGGCGAATCCGGTCAGGCTACCAAGCGCATCGCCATCCGGCGCCACGTGGCAGACAAGCAGCGGTCGGTGGGCCGCCACAATGAGCTGGCTAGCTCGTCGGAGTGTTGGTTTCGTCGTCACCAAGGCCCAACTCATCAAGTATGCTCGAGATCCGTTCGCCT
Organism: uncultured Anaerolineales bacterium; assembly: GCA_964542755.1. Lineage (GTDB taxonomy): Bacteria > Chloroflexota > Anaerolineae > B4-G1 > B4-G1 > SKLM01. The sequence goes on along the minus strand of CAZIWL010000039.1, from coordinate 13,300 downwards.
CGCTCCAAGGAGTGATCGTAGCGGAAGATCAGCTCGGGGGTGCGGCGGAGGCGGATCTGTTGTCCAAGCTCGTGCCGGAGCCAGCCAGCGGCGCTCTCCAGACCCTTCTGGGCTTCGTCGCGGGTCTGATCTCCACCAAATGCACTGAAGTAGACTTTGGCGGAGGAGGCATCCGGGGACACCTCCACGTCCGTGATCGTAACCATGTCCAGGCGAGGATCCTTGACCTTCCGCTCTAGAAGATTGGACAAATGGATGTGGATGAGCTCTGATACGCGGCGTTGATATTTCCTGCCCACAGGTCTCTCCGTGATTGTGCAACGTCACACGCTGCCCACCGCCTCGTGGGCGGTGGGAACGGCCCTCTGTGATCGTCCGGGCCTTACGCCGACGACTCCTCCCGCACCTCGTAGAACTGGATGATGTCGCCGATTTCAAAGCCGTTGAATCCAGCCACGCCGACGCCGCACTCGTAACCCTTCCTGACCTCTCGGACGTCCTCGGCGAAGCGCTTCAAGGATGAGACCGAGCTGTCGTGGAGCGTTCCGCCGTCGCGAACCACGCGGGCCTTGGCGTTCCGCCTCGCCTCACCTCTGCGGATGTAACATCCGGCCACGGTTCCCACGTCGGGGATGGTGAAGGTATCCCGGACCACGGCTTCTCCCACGAGGACTTTCACGTACGTCGGCTCGAGGAGCCCCTTGAGCGCCTGATCGACCTCGTCGATAAGCTTGTAGATGAGGTTGTATGTGCGGATGTCGACGCCCTCAGTCTCCGCCATGCGGCGCGTTGCCGGGTCGGGCTTGACGTTGAAGCCGACGATGATCGCCTGCGAGGCGATGGCCAGATTGATGTCTGACTTGCCAATGCCGCCAGCAGCGGCGTGGAGGATGTCGACCTTCAATTCCTCGTCGCCGAGCTGCTTGAGCGAGCTGACAATGGGGTCAATCGAGCCCTGAGCATCGGTCTTGATGATTAGGTTGAGCTGCTTGGCGCGGCCAGCTCTGATGCGACTGGCGAAATCGTCCAGTGAGAACGTGCGGATTGGGCCGGGAGCCTGTGCGGCAAGCTCATCCTCCCTATCGGAGACGATGTCACGCGCGACACAGGACTCAGACACGACCTCGAAGACCTCTCCAGCCTTGGGCACCTCGGAAAGCCCGAGGACAAGGATGGGGGTCGAAGGCCCTGCCTCCTTGACCGGGTTCCCCTGCTCGTCGATCATCTGTCGCACGCGGCCGCATGTGAGCCCTGCCACGATGTCGTCACCGATGTGCAAGGTCCCGTTCTGCACGAGGACCGTGGCCGTTGCACCGCGGGAGCGGTCCAGACGGCCCTCCAGGACCGAGCCCATTGCGGGCCGGTTCGGATTGGCCTTGATCTGATCCGAGGCCTCAGCGACCAGCAGGACGGCATCGAGAAGGTCTCCCAGACCAGACTTTTCCTTGGCCGAGACTGGTATACAGAGCGTCTCTCCACCCCAATCGTCGGGTACCAACCCCTGGTCGGCAAGCTCTTGCTTGGTCTTCTCCGGTTGGGCGGTGGCAAGGTCCATCTTGTTGAGTGCCACGACGATGGGGACGCGAGCAGCACGGGCGTGGTTGATGGCCTCAATGGTCTGGGGCATCACGCCGTCGTCCGCGGCCACCACGAGGATGGCAATATCTGTGGTGTGTGCACCACGGGCGCGCATCTCGGTGAAAGCTTCGTGGCCCGGTGTGTCGATGAAGGTGATGGGTTGACCCTCGTGCTGTACCTGGTAGGCGCCGATGTGTTGGGTGATGCCGCCGGCCTCACCCCCCTGAACGTCGGTCTGGCGAACAGCGTCGAGCAGTGAGGTCTTACCGTGATCGACGTGTCCCAGGGTTGTGACCACCGGCGGGCGCGGCTTCAAGTCTTCCGGCCTCTCCCCCGCGTAGAAACGCTCCCAGAGAGGGGTGGTTCCTTCGTCTTCCTGTTCCTCAACCGCTACTGCAGACTCCTCGACCGGTTCGTAGCCCATTTCCTGTGCCACGATGGCTGCTGTCTCGTAGTCGATCTCCTGATTGATGTTTGCCATCACGCCCGCACTCATCAATTCCTTGATGACGTCGATGGGGCTGACATCGAGCAGTTCAGCCAATTCGCGCACCGTCAGAAAATCGGGAATTTCGACGACGCTTTCTTCTCTCATCTTCACTTCTTCGCTCATCTTCACCTACACTCCCTTACCTAGTCGAGGAGCTGTTCGTCCAGGCTTGGACGGTGAACAGAAACAGCCCCAGTTGTCGTCAGAAGCCAGCCACATACTCATCGAGACAAGTTCTGGTCTCTTCGGTCAGGCTCACCCGGAGGGCGCGGCTCAGGAGTCCCTCTGAGAGAGCCCTATGCCAACACTCTCTAGTTGGACAGAGATAGGCACCACGACCACTCTGTTTTCCTGTCTTATCCACAGCCACATCACCGTCGGGGGCGCGCACGATGCGCACCAGCTCACGCTTGGGACGCTTCGAGCGACAGGCTATACAGGTCCGCTGTGGGATGTGCTTACGCTTCCCTGACTGCGTCAATTCTGTTCCCTCTCCAATCCGACAGTTTTCACGGGCTACGGATGGCACACTGACTCCCCTGGGCACAGTGCAAGCCCGGCTTTGTGCACCAGAGAGCCGGGCCCCGGCTACGTAGGTTGGTGAGTTCATCAAATGAACTCACCAACTCATCTCAGCGGTCTAGTAGTCTATGAACCCGGACCACTCCTCAGCGTCTTCCTCGCGCTTGCGGCGCCGACGCGGAATGAGCTCTCCAGTCTCCTCGTCGAAGACGAGCTGGACGCGGCGACGGCGCTCCCGCTTGAGCTTTTCCTCCCGGTCGATGGGCTCGCCATCCTCGAAGAAGAACTCCGAGTCAAGCGCCTCGGATTCTTCCTCGATCTCTTGCTCTTCGCCGGCGACCTCTTCCTCACCGCCGCCCATCATAGCCCGACGGAGCATCTCCGCCCGGGTGAGCTTCTCCTCTTCCTCGTCCGGCTCCTCCTCAACTTGCTCAACAGCTTCCGCCGACAGCTCTGGAGGAGCTGCCTCCTCTCCCGCTTCTGGTTCTTCCTCCGCGGGAACTGGCTCCCGAGCGGCGACAGACTCACCTTCGAGGAGGTCGTGCTCCGTGATGCTTTCTTTGACCCGCACCAGGGTCTTGGGACCTATGCCTTCCAGGGCGAGCAAGCCTTCATCGCCTTCGGCGATGAGCCGTTCCATCACCTCACCTGCCGTGCCCAGACCGACGTCCTCGAGTCGTTCAGTGATACGGGTGCCGAGCTCCATCTCCTCGATGGTGGTCTCGTAGGCCTTAGCCGGGATAACTTCGCGCGCCAGTTCAAAGGCCTCGCGGGCCTCGCGTTGAGCTGCCTCCTCTGGCGTTTCCGGTTCTTCCTCAGAGACCGCTTCCTCCTCGGTGGGGACCGTCTCCTGAGCAGAGACGGGTTCACCCTCGAGTAGGTCGTGCTCCGTGATGCTCTCCTTGACCCGCTCCAGGGTCTTGGGTCCTATGCCTTCCAGGTTCAAGAGGCCTTCATCGCCTTCGGCGATGAGCCGTTCCATCACCTCACCCGCCGTGCCAAGACCGACCTCCTCAAGTCGACCAGCGACGCGGGTGCCGAGCTCCATCTCCTCGATGGTAGTCTCGTAAGCCTTGGCGGGGATCACCTCGCGTGCTTGTTCGAAGGCCTCGCGCCGAGCCTCTTCTTCTGCCTGCTCATGCTTACGTTCGGCCTGTCGGAGTGACAGATAGTGCTTACGCACCGACTCGATCACTCGGCGCATCTTGAGCAGTTCTTCGCTCGAGTATGGCATGTCGCGCTCGGTCTCGTGCTGCTGAAGGATGCTAGCCACGGACGGCAGCAGCTCGGCAGCGTGGCCCAGGCTGGGAAGGACGTCGGGATCCTCGTTGACACGCCTCAGAGCCCAGGTCGCGGCCTCGGTAACTCCCTGGATGTCGATACGATGGTCGCTCAACTTGGCCGCCAGACGGGCATTCTGGCCCGCCCGGCCGATGGCTAAGGAGAGTTGGTCGTCGGGAACGACAACGCTGGCGGAATCCCGTCCATCCGGGTCCTCGTCCAGCTGAACGCTCAGAACCTTTGCTGGGCTGAGGGCCTTGGCGATGAAGGTAGACGTCTCGGGACTCCACTCGATGACGTCAATCTTCTCGCCGCCAAGCTCGTTGACGATGGACTTGATGCGCACGCCGCGCATGCCGACGCAGGCCCCCACAGGATCCACGCCGGGCTGTCGGGCCGCAACAGCTACCTTCGAGCGTGAGCCCGCCTCCCGGGCGATGGCTTTGATCTCGACCGTACCATTGAAGATCTCCGGAACCTCCAACTCCAGCAGCCGACGGAGCATCTTCTGGTGGCTGCGGGAGAGGACGATCTTCGGTCCACGATTGGTGTTCCGGACCTCAAGCACGTAGGCGCGAAGGCGCTGATGGATGTGATATCTCTCGCCGGGCACTTGCTGGCTTCGTGGCAGGATCGCCTCGGCGCCGCCGAGATTCACGAGGACCACGTTGGGTCTCACACTTTGCACTGTGCCGTGGACGATCTCGCCTTCCTGCTCAACGTAGTGTTCGTACTGAGCGTCGCGCTCTGCCTCTCGTATCCTCTGTAGAATGACTTGCTTTGCAGTTTGGGCAGCAATGCGACCAAAGTTATCAGGGGTGTCTTCGACGGTGATCAACTCGCCCAGTTCTGCAGTGGCGTCAATCCTACGCGCTTCGGGGAGGGTGATTTCCCACGTGGGGTCGGTGATTTCTTCAACGACCTCCTTCTCGACGAATATCTTCGCCTCTCCAGTGCTCGGGTCGATCCTAGCTGAGACGTTCTCTACTGTATTGGCATCAATGTTGCGGCGGTAGGCGGAAACCAACGCGTTCTCCACAGCGTCGAGGACGACGGCCCTTGGAAGACCACGGTCACTGCATATCTCATTAAACGCCAATAGGAATTCCGACTTCATACCTTTCTCCTGCTACCCGAGCCTCTCACCTGACTCTTCGTCAGAGGAGATAACCACCCTGACTAACAACCAAACGTCGGACGCTAAGGCCCGACGAACATACCAGCACCATTCCTCCAACGCAACCCCGCTATAAAAAAAAGTGGGGGTTGCCCACTTCTTGCACTACGACTATGCGACGGGGATTATAACACGGGCCGGGTCAAGACGCAAGTAAGGGATGCTGACAGGGTGCACTAGCGGGTTGTCGTCCCTACCGGTGTGATGCACCTCACGAGCGTATGCTTGCCACGTATGCCAGTCACAACTAGTCACTACAGCGGCGCTCGTTTGGCGCCAACGGTGTCCAACCGGCCACCATGTCCGCTACAATTCGTTAGCGCACCCATGGTGACATGAGAGTCTCCTAGCACCTCGTGCCAGGCGTACTGGCGTTCAGAGAGGACGGTTTCGGGGTCGGTTTCGTTGTTCGGCGGGGGTCGGCCCACTGAACGACGCCACCGCTTGGGCCTTGAGGCCGTGTCAGTGGTGCGCGAAGTCGAGGCTTGATAGAAACCCGCTCCGCCTATCCTGGGTTGCACCATACGTTTGACAGGGGACGAGCCAAGGCCTATAGTCTGCAGGTGATGAGTGAGCTGACGGAGGCTGTGAAGGAGAAGGCTCGACGGTTGGGCTTTGACCTGGCGGGGATTGTGCATCCCGGGCCCAGTGACCATTTATCCCGGTACAAGGCGTGGCTAGCGAAGGGCTACCACGCGGAGATGGGATACCTGTCCCGCCCCGACGCTCTCGAGAAGCGAGCGGATCCGAGGGTATTGATGCGGGGAATCCGCTCTGTCGTAGTGGTGGGTCTGAACTACTACCCGGGAGACCACGACGAGCACGAGGAATCCCAAGGGAAGGTCGCCCGCTATGCGTGGGGCGTGGACTATCACGACGTGCTGCTCGACGGACTGGGGCGAATGGCGGCATGGCTGGAAGACCATCTAGGACGGGACGTGATCTACCGCCCTTACGTCGATTTCGGACCGCTGATGGAGAGGGCGTTGGCGCAGAGAGCAGGGCTCGGCTGGTTCGGGAAGAACACAAACCTGATACATCCGGACATCGGTTCCTACTTCTTCCTCGGCGAGCTGCTCCTTGACGTGCCGCTGGCGGCGGATGACCCTTTTCGGGGGGGGCGCTGCGGGACGTGCACCGCGTGTTTGGACGCGTGTCCAACCGGCGCTCTGGTGGCACCGGGGGCGCTGGATGCCAGGCGTTGTATCTCGTACCTGACTATCGAGCACCGCGGCGGGATTCCTGAGGCGATGCGTCCGCTGTTCGAGGACTGGGTCTTCGGGTGTGACATCTGCCAGGAGGTCTGCCCGTGGAACCAACGGTTCGCGTCCCCGGCGGATCCGTCTGTGTTCCACCCGTCGCGCCCGGTGCTTGACCTAATTGACGTGATGGGCCTGGATGAGGATGGGTTTCGAGCCCGGTTCCGCGAGACTCCCCTGTGGCGCGCTGGACGCGGCGGTCTGCTACGGAACGCGGCGGTGACGCTGGGTAACCTGGGCGCCCCGGCCGGGGTGGCGGCGCTGGAGGCTGCTGCGGACGATCAAGATCCGCTGGTGCGCGAGCACGCAAGGTGGGCGCTGCGGCGAATCAGAGTGCGCTAGCGACCTGTCGCGGTTCCCGACTCACAAGGGCGTGGTCGGCATTGGGAGCGCCCGACAGGATAAGAAGCCGCGATGCGTTGAGAGTAGGGTACGGGGACCAAGATGCATCGCACGGGACTCACGCACCGGACTTACGCACCGGACTCAGGACGGTGACCACTTGGGTGTACCGGATTATCAGGTCTGGTTGACAAGCGACTACCCCCGCCTATAATATATGACCGTGGTCAACTTTGGTCTCCGGTCATATTTCTCACCATGAGTAGACATCTATCCCGGCGAGAGCGCAAGAAACAGGAGACGCGCCTCGGCTTGATGGAGGCGGCGCTGCGCCTGTTCGGCGACAATGGCTACGACGCGACCACGGTCAAGGACATCACGGACGCCGCGGACGTGGCGAAGGGCACTTTTTTCAACTACTTCGATACGAAAGAGGCTATCCTTCCCGCGTTGGCTGCTCACCGGTTGGAGCAACTAGAGACGGTACTAACGTCTCCGGAGGAGGCTCCATCAAGTCCGGTGGCGCGCATCAAACTGGCCTTGCGCCTGGTGGCCGAAGATCCGCTCTGTGAGCCCCAGTTGGCCCACGAGCTCTTCACAGCGATGATGAGCCGTCGTGACGTGGGACCCGAACACGGACTCCGCGATCTTCTGGCCAAGCAGGTGCGCCAGGGGCAAGCCGTGGGGGAGATTGATCCAGACGTGGATCCGCTCTATCTGGCGGCAGTTATCCGTTCGCTCTTCTTCCAGCGCCTCGTGATGTGGCACCATGGGCACCGCCCTGCGCCTCTCCCGGAATTGATCGACGGTTCCGTCGATCTACTATTGGATGGGGTCGGAGGGCCGGCCCGGCAGGCGGCTTCGACAAGAGACGGAAGCCAGCCGGCTTCGGGCTATCAGGCGGTCTCGACGTATGGCTGAGTTGGCTGCGGTTCGTCCAGGCGAAGTTCAGCCTGACTGGGCCGGTCAGGGACGCGGCTGAGCTGATACGACGACTTTGAGCTTTTCCCAAGAACCCTGTCGTACGGACATGTCCCGAACTCGACCGTTTCTTCGTGCCCCGGGGGGGGGGCAGTTTCTCGTCGTGAAGAGACACCCTCCCATGATGGACGAGGCACGGCGCTTACGGTTCCGTCCAACGAAGGCAGCTGCGGCACTCATGCCGGTGCGGGAGATCGCGCGGGCGTGATCGGTTCCAAAGTCTCTGTCCACAATGTGGATGGTCACTGGCTGGTTCTGAGCTAGCAGCTTCTCCTCATGGATCTCTCATCTCACGTCAGTGGTGCCTTTGAGGCCCGATTTGGATCGGGACCGGCCTGTATCGTCCGTGCCCCGGGCCGCGTGAATCTGATCGGCGAGCATACCGACTACAACGATGGTTTTGTGCTCCCGATGGCCATTGACCGGGCGGTCTGGATCGCCTTGAGACCGCGGAACGACCGCCGTGTAGTGGTTCAAGCGCTCGATCTTGATGACGTCACGGCGTTCAGTCTGGATCGGTTGGTCCGATCAGGCGTGAGGTGGTCGGCGTACTTGAAGGGGGTTGGCTGGGCCCTCCAAGAGGCTGGGTATGAGGTTGTTGGATGGGAGGGCGTGGTGACGGGAGACGTGCCGCGGGGGGCTGGGCTCTCCTCGTCCGCGGCTTTGGAGTTGGCCGTAGCGCGTGCCTTCGCCGTGGCCTCGGGGCTCACCTGGCACCCGGTGGAAATGGCCAAGCTCTGCCAGCGAGCGGAGAATGAGTGGGTTGGGGTGCGCTGCGGCATCATGGATCAGATGATCTCCGCGATGGGAGAGGTTGGACATGCGGTGCTCATTGACTGTCGTTCGCTGGAGACGCGCTCGGTTCCACTTCCCGACGAGACGGTTGTCGTGGTGATGGATACGGGGACCCGGCGGGGCCTCATCGACTCCGCTTACAATGAGCGGCGCGCGCAGTGCGAAGCGGCGGCCGCCTACTTCGGCGTCGAGGCCCTGCGGGATGTCGGCGTTGAGAAGGTCGAGGAGGTGGCACCGGAGCTTAGGGACACAGTCCGGCGGCGTGCTCGGCACGTGGTGACGGAGAATGCCCGCACCCTTGAGGCGTGCCAAGCGATGGAGGAAGGGCATGTGAGGCGTCTGGGAGGCTTGCTGGATGCGAGCCACGAGAGCCTCCGCGACGACTTCGAGGTGTCGAGTGAGGAACTCAACGGTATGGTTGGGTGTGCGCGCCGCCACCCGGGCTGTTACGGCGCTCGAATGACCGGGGCGGGATTCGGCGGCTGTGCCGTCGCGCTGGTCCGGGAAGCCGAGGCCCATGACCTCGCGGCGCGGGTGGGCGCTTGCTACGAGGCGGCAGCGGGCTTGAACCCAAGTATCTACGTCTGTCGAGCTGCCGACGGTGCCCGTATTGCTGTGCTTTGACGATTTGCGGGACGGAGGAGGACCGCGGCACCCGGGGCCGGCCCCAAGAGTGCTGTGGCGCGTGCCCCAATACTACAATCGCAGATGTCCGTCTAGGGCCCTTCGGCTACCCACTGGGACGCAGTTTTCGACATCTATCTCCCACTGGGGCCCGTGGTCTGCTGTCTTGGGTGACGTTCCGCTCCACCTGACCGAGAGGTGAGGTTGCAGTACTAACCCCCAGGCAGAACGGCGTCTCTTGCGCTAGGCGTGGGAAACTCCGACTCCGTCGATGCCCCGAAGAGGCCGATCACGACCTGTCGCATATTGTTCTTCTGGTCGACCTCTCCAAGGTGGCACGCGCTTAGGTGCCTTGCACTGGAAGCAAGTGCGGGCCGACTGGGGCACCCCGGAACGTGGCGGCCCTGCTCCCTTTGACAGTGGGCGCACAACGCGTATACTGTTGGCGGTGCTCGGAATGGGTCGTCGGCATTCGTCGGCCCCACCTACCTTCCGGAGCGACGATGCTACCGTCATCTTACCCCTACAACCGCTCAGAGCTGCGTGCCGCCTGGGCCTCGTTTGCCTCAACCGGGGACTTGCCCCGGTATCGACTTGACCCGGCGATCGCACGATCCTGGTGTGCGTGTCTGGGGGTGGATCTCGATCCGAAAGGGACCCCCAAGCTCACATACAGCGAGGGGGAGGGACTCGAGCGTCGGCGGCAGGCTTCGTTTGACCTTATTGCCGTGGCACGGCCGTTCATGGAGGACATCTACCAGTTCTCAGGAGAGTCGAGCATGGCGCTCTACCTGGCGGATGAGACGCTGTGCACGGTCGATTGGCTTGGGGACCGTGCGCTCTTTGAGCGGTTGGAGGGGATAGGCCTCCGGGGAGGCGTGAGCCTCAGGGAGAGACGGGTCGGGACGAATGCCGCGGCCCTGGCATTAAACGAGGGGATCCCGGTGCAGGTTGTGGGGGCGGAGCACTACTTTGAGGTATTTCAGTTCTTCACGGGTACGGCGGCCCCGGTGCACGCGAGCACAGGTCAGATGCTGGGCGTACTCGGCCTCGTGACGCCGGAGGAGAACAGTCACCCCCACACGGTGGGGATCGTGATGGCGGCGGCGAAAGCGATTGAGAACCAGCTCCAGGCGGATCAATCCCTGGCCGAGGCAAACAAGCACCTGAGCGAGCTGAATGCCTCGCTCCAGGCTGTGGGGAAGGGGATGGTCTTTCTAGATGCCGAGGGTACGGTCACCCACATCAACGCCAGTGCCGGCGAAAAGCTGGGGATCTCGCACCGGCTGGCGATGGGGCGGCGTTTTGATTCCCTCGTAGAGCTTCCTGCCGAGCTGGCGACGGCCATCGCCGAGCAGCGCCCCATGGAGGAGCGGGAGGTCGTCTTTGATTCAGATGACGAGGCGTGTACCTGTCTGCTGCAGGTCGACCTGCTACGACAGGGAGCTCGGTCATCGGGTTTCGTGCTGACGCTGGAGCACACGGCGGAGGCGAAGCGCTTGGTCCACCGTATGGTCGGGGCCAAGGCCCATTTCACGTTCGACGACATTCTGGGCCAGAGTGTGGGGATGCGGCGCGTCCTCTTCTACGGGCGCACGATCGCCAAGTGCAGCTCGCCGGTGCTGCTGCTGGGGGAGAGCGGCACGGGCAAGGAGTTCTTTGCTCAGGCGATCCACAGCGCCAGCGACTATGCCGATGGGCCGTTCATTGCGTTTGACTGCGGGGCGGTGCCCCGAGAGTTGATGAGCGGAGAGCTGTTCGGTTATGAGGAGAGCCGCGCGCCGAGTGTGGAGGAGGGGCGGCCTGGAAAGCTGGAGCTGGCCGACGGCGGTACGATTTTCTTCGATCACGTGGATCATCTGCCCCCGAATATCCAGGCAAGTTTGCTGGGGGTGATTGATAGAGGGGAGATCTCGCGCCTGGGCGGGAGTCGGGTCATCCCGCTCGACGTCAGGTTCATCGCCACTTCGAGCAATCCGGATCTGGCGGCCGACGTCCGGCAAGGGCGCTTTCGGGCGGACTTCTTCTATCGATTGCGCGCTATGACGCTGACGATCCCTCCGCTTCGCGAGCGGGGCAACGACATCCTGCTTATCATCGCCCATCTGATGGACGAGTTGGGGGAGCGGATAGGGAGGGCGGTGCGGGTTTCGCCGCGGGCTATGGCGCTTCTGCAGTCGTATCACTGGCCCGGGAACATCCGCGAGCTCGAGAACGTGTTGGAGTGGGCCATGCACATGGCCGATGGTTCGGAGATCACGGTGGAGCATCTACCCCAGGAGCTGCGGCGGGCGGTGATTGGTGGTGAGGAGAAGCGACAGGTGCTGACGCTCCAGGAGGCGGAGAGACAGGCGATCATCCGGGCGGGGCAGGCGTTGGATGGACACGTCTCGAAGATGGCGGAGGCGCTGGGCATCGGCCGTACGACGTTGTGGCGGAAGATGAAGGCGTACGACTTGGACGTCGAGTCCTTCAAGCGAGCGGAAAGCGGCAGAGTTCTGGAGGCCCGGCCCGGCTGATGGGGGACGTGATGTTTCGTTATGAAACGCGCACATGCCTGAAAAGGTTTCAGTTTGAAACGTTTTTTACGAATGGCTTGACATTGGGCGCCCTTGCGCGTAGACTTGTTAGTAGGCAGGCACGCCTCCTGTGCCGGCGAGGCCTTTATCCTATTGCTCCAAAGGATCTGCATGACCGACATCTTCCAGGGGAAGATTAGCCTCACAACTTGTGGCAAGGGGTTCTGGTCGTTTCTCCTTGCCTGGCACATAGGGCGTTGCTAAAAAGCACCTGATCCCGGCTGCGGGGCAGGTGCTTTTTTTGTGTCTATGCCTGGCCTGCGGGTGGGCGTGTGGAGGGATCGGTGAGTGAGAAAAGGGGGTGCTAGCTGAGAGATAGGTAGTGCGATGACGTCCGTTGCTCGGACATGTGGTCACTTCATGGAAACGTTACGCACCCGAATTGCAGGTATCAGGAATAGCTATCACAAGGAGATTGGTACAAAGATGAAGAAGAATGGCTTGATGGGACCTTTCATTGGTGAGGTTTTCGGAACCTTCCTGCTGATCCTCATGGGCGACGGTGTGGTCGCCAACGTGGGCCTGGCGCCAAGGCTGGCGGCGCCTGCATACAACTGGAACACCATCGCCTGGGGATGGGGGTTCGCCGTGGTGGTCGCCGTATACGTCACTGCAGGGGTCTCCGGTGCGCATCTCAACCCGGCAGTCACCTTCGGACTGGCGGCCAGTGGCCGCTTCTCCTGGGGCAAGGTAGTCCCCTACGTCATTGCCCAGTTGATAGGGGCCTTCCTGGGTGCCCTGGGCGTCTTCCTGGTCTACATGGAAGGCCTGCAGGCGGCCGGCATGCCCAACGTCTGGTGCACCGGCCCGGGGTCTGTCTTTAGCAGCGCCTTCTGGGGCGGCGCGGGCATGGATCCGGTGGGTTCCTATTCAATCTTAAATGCCTCCATCGCGGAGTTCTTCGGAACTGCCGTACTGCTGTGGGGCATCTTGGCCAGCGGCGATACGAAGAACAACGCTATCGGCGCCAACCTTGGCGGACTACTGGTCGGCTTCGTCGTCGTAACGGTCGGCCTGACCTTGGGTGGCCCCAGCGGCTACTCCATCAACCCGGCGCGTGACCTGGCTCCGCGCATCTTCGGCACGCTGGTCGGGACACAAGGCCTCTTCAGCGGCATCTACTGGCTGATCCCACCGGTCCTTGTTCCCGTGATTGGTGGCATATTCGGCTGCCTATCCTACGACTGGTTGGTAACACCCTTCCTGCCGAAGGAGTAGACGGGCTTATACGCTTTGTCCACAAGAGGGGGGCGAGGATCGCTTCTCCTCCCCCCTCTTGTCTTGTGCTTAGAAGCGAGAGGAGCAAGCTCAATAATGAAGAAACTGATCAATGATCCCGAACAGGTTGTAGTGGAGCAGCTCGAGGGTCTGGCGCTGGCCTACCCGGATATCATCAAGGTTCACTACGAGCCGAACTTCGTCTACCGCGCCGACGCCCCTGTTGATGGCAAGGTGGCGGTGATCTCCGGCGGTGGCAGCGGTCACGAGCCTATGCACGGCGGCCTGGTGGGAGTCGGCATGCTCGACGCGGCCTGCCCTGGTGCCGTCTTCACCTCGCCCACACCGGACCAAATGCTGGAGGCGGCGAAGATGACGGACAGCGGGGCCGGCGTGCTCTACATCGTCAAGAACTACACCGGCGACGTGATGAACTTCGAGATGGCGGCCGACA
>CAZIWL010000038.1:27014-32792 GCA_964542755.1 uncultured Anaerolineales bacterium | reverse complement strand
TTTGGGTTGATGCGCCGGCCACAGTGACGGCAGAACTGGGCGGCAGGTTTCTCAGACATCGTGGTCAACTCCTTTGAGTCGATGGTTCGAACCGGTGCCAGGCGATCGACTGGCTCCAGACGCAGCGGGGCTCCCCGACGGGTGCTCCGGACGGTTGCATACTGGAATACGCATCCGGGAAGGGACGCGTGCCAGGGTGCAGCGAGGCATCCTAGTCCTCGAACAGGAGCGGTGGCGTCTTGCCCCGAACGGCGCGCCACGATGCCCACGCCAAGTAGGCCAGGCCCACGTAGCCGAGGACGAGCGCCGCCTGCTGATAGCCGCCCCAGTACGCGGCGTCCGATACGCCCAGCAGGGTCATCTGGACCGCCAGGATCGCAGCGCACCCGATGACTACCCAGCCAAAGAGGGGGATGAGCCACACGGTCGCCAGCGCGAACATGAGGGTGATCAGAGGGAGCAGGAGGTCAAGCTCGGCCGGGTAGGACGCCAGGGCGAAGATGGGGGCTACGGCCAGCACCACGATGGCCGTTCGCCCCAGCGCCCTGCCCAGCGGCCGCCAGTTCATCCTCGCCCCGCCGGGTGCGTTGGCTATCCTGCTGCCCACGTACTCCGCCACCAGATCGTAGTTCTCGGGCAGACAGACGAGCATGCCCACGGCCCGCCAGCTGTTGCGCAGGGTGATCATCCGCTGACGGGGAGCATGAGCCGCACTGGTCACGTCCCGCCAACGCATCAGGGTGTTCTCGCGGGCCGATGCAAGGGCGCCCGCACCTGCTGTACCGGGCGATCCGGTGAGCAAGCCTGCCAGGAGATCTGCGCGGTTCGCAACCTGGGCCCGCCTGTCGACCGTCTCCATGTGCGCCCCTTCACCGTCCAACGTGAAGCGGAGGCGCATGCGGTTGCCGTAGACGAGCAGGGCGACCACGATCAGGAGCAGGCCCAGCCCGGCGGCGGACAGCACGGAGATAAGGAGCATCACGGGAATCTGCTCGAAGTCGCCGGTTGCGGCAGAGATGAGCGTCAGGAGCAGGGCCATGATGAGGCCGGAGCCGAGGGCCACCAGCCCAAACTGCCTGACGACCAGCGGGTTCGTCACCAGGGGTACGTCCGCCTCCCAACACAGGCCGTTCTCCGAATCGACAGAACTCGCCGGGGCGTGCCTATCTGGTGCCGCGCCTTGCGGAGGTTCCTGGGGACGAGACCTGGCAAGGACCAAAGCCAGCGGGTTGATCAGTACGCGCTCCGTTCCCATGCCTCCACCTCGATGACCTGTGCGTTCACCAGCTTGTCCCCAACGCGCTGCCCAGTCTGCCCCACCAACGCGACGATGATGTCGATGAAGCCCAGCACGCCCCCGATCAGATTGCGCACGGCCGAGTTGCCCTTCGTGCACGGGCGGCCGTCCTCCAGACGGACCACCATCAGCTTGAACATCTTCTTGCCCAGGCTCTGACCGCTGCCCATCCCATCGCGCAGCAGCGTGTAGCCGAGGGCCCACGCGAAGCCCAGGAGGCCCCCGCCGAAAGCCAGCACCATCACCAGGGCCGAAGGATCTCCGGACGCGTCGGCCGAGACAACGATGCCGATGGACACGATCACCCCGATGATCGTCATAGGCACGGAGGCGATCAAGCCATCGATGAAGTAGGCGAGGAAACGGCGCCCCATCGGTGCCTTCGGATAGGCCCCCGCCATGCTCCCAGCCGCCCATCCGGCGTCAACGGGAGCGGGCTGGGGCTGAGGCCTCGACGAGCGTGGAGGGGGAGCCGGCGCCGTTGCTGCAGGTCGGCGGCTGCCGAACAGGCCCTCTACCTCGGCCGCGCGGGTCCAGCCGCTCATGCTCTCTGTCCAGACTTGGTCTTCGGCGTCGATCTGCCTTGACGCTGCCTGCTGCCGGAGCTGATCCCACGAGACGGGTCCGTGCTGCTGCCCGTCCTTGTACAGATACCATTCGGTTGACATGGCTCACTCTCCCAATCCTGTTCTGTATACACGAGTCCCCTAACTGCCAGCGCCCGCCTTGGACGCCGACTCAGGCCTCCCGATGCGCGCGGCGCTAGTCTCCGTCGCGCACCACCTCCCACTCTCCGGACGCGGCCTCCTTGATGGCGCCCCACGCGGAGACGCTGAAGGTGCCGCGGATCTCATCCTTGCCCTGTAGCGTTCCTTCGAAGGCCATCTCACTTCCATCCGCGTGCCGCATCGAGAAGGTGAGCACCCCATGGTGGTACGTGCCCGGAACCACATCCTCTGCCAGGGACCCGTCGTCGCTCTGTACCCTGACGGTCACGCGAAGGCTCCCACTCGCCTCGTCGTGCTCATCGATGATCAACGCCATCGGTATCTCGCGCCCAAGCCCGGGCGTCTCCACCCCGGCGGCGAAGGCCTCCCGTGCCTTCTCCTCACCGAAGACGGGGGCCAGGATAGCGACAAACACGTCCTCCACCACTCGCAGAATCCTGTCCGCCTCCCCGATGACCAAGAAGCCGTCCCAAAGGCCGGTGATGTCCTCTTCCTTCTCAAACTCGAACTCGTGGACGGGGCTCTTGAAGATGCGGCTGCCGCCTTCGATCTGCAGGAAGATGGTGGTGCCGTCGACCTTTTCCACCTCGTAGAAGGCCTCCTCCTCAATGAGGGGGATTCCGGGCTCAGCCACGAACACCCGCAGCGGTTCCTCTACCATGCGCCCCTTGTGGTCCTCGATGGCCGCCAGCTGACCCTCGACAAAATGGAGCTGGCGCGTCTTGAGGATCTGATTGTCGCGGGCGAAGACCAGCTCCGCCGGGCCGGAGTACGCGATGTTGAGCCCGTAATCGGACCAGGCCGCGTCCTCGCTCTGGCGGTGGACCATCTGTGTGGCGATCTCGACGACCTGACGGCTGTACGTCTCGCGGCCTTCTACCTCCTCCTCCACGACCCCCAGATCCTCGTACGTCGCCCCCAACTCCAGCGTGGGGAAGAAATGATGCATCAGGTCCGCGCAGGCGTAGATGGCGACCGGCATGAGCACCCGCGCTTGATCGGGGCCGAAGGAAGACGGGATGTGGTAGGGCGCGAGGTTCGCGAGGCGGGCGACCTTCTCCTTGGTCGTCATGTCGGGATCGAACCAGTGGAAGCTGAGCCGCTCCTGGACCAGCGGGATGGTGTCGTTGATCAGAGGAGTAGAGAGCCTCCTGGTCGTGCGGTCCCGCAGCCAGCCCTCCACGGTGATCTCGTCTACCACGAGGTCCTTGAACTGCGGAGACTGGTAGGGGTGCTTGTCGCCCATAGCGGAGCTGACGCGGTCGATGTTCTGGGGCATCACTCCTGCCTCGGCGTCGAAGATGGTGTCGGCGGAGTAGAAACGGTGGTTGGTGAAGATCGCCACCTGGCGAAAGAGGTCGGCGGGCGTCTGGAGCTCACCGCCCGCGCTCTTTAGGAAGCGAGCGATATGGGCGTCGACTGCCGGGTTTGCAGCGGCTTCTTTGACAGTGGCCCGCTTCACGGCCTTCTCGATGGGCTCATCGAGGGCGTGGGCGTCGTTGCGGACGTGGGCGGGCTGCGTCATGTCGCCGAGCATATGCATCGACTCGCCCAGAGCGCGGTAGGCGAGGGCGAGGTACATGCCTCGCTCATCCGCCTGATCCTTTGGGACGAGGTCGACGTTCAGCTTGAAGTGATCGGGCAGGGGCAGGCGTGCAGGCGGATCGCCGGACTCGGGTACCTCCATGGCGGCCTTGTAGTAGCGCAGACCGTTCTTGAAGGAGAAAGGGTTATCGGGATGATCCAGCCCCCACGTACGGGCGTCGATCTTGGGGTCATCGTACCAGCCGTGGAACTCATACTGGTCTGTGAGGTACGGCTGCCCCCAGAGGGACCAGGGGTCGTAGAAGTGGCGCACCGAGGCATAGAGATGGGGCTCGTCGGCCCAGTCCCCTCCGTAGAAGACCCATTGGCCCAGGGTGAGGCTCCGCTCGCCGATCTTGTACGCGTCGAAAACAAGGTCGGCGCCGCGCCAGGGGTCGATGAGCGCGCTCCTGCTCTCGACGGCGATGCCGCGGTACTGCTCGTCCAGACCCTGCTGGGAGAACCGACCCAGCCTGTACTTGTCCATCCCGGAGGAGGCGTACTTCCGGAGGAACACTCGCCCCGCTTCGAAGTTGATCTGGCTGTGCGTGGGCTGTTCCCAGGCCCGCGCTGTCCCGACCGGGACGAATAGGCTAACCAGAATCACCAACACCATCAGCACCGACCATACCTTGGTCCTTATCACGATCCTCCGCCTCCCCAGCTCATGGCTTCCCCATTGGCAGCCTTCGTGGTTTTCCCCGAGCTCGGAGTTTCTAACCCCCTGCCCCTGCTGACGGCCGAAATCCTCGGAGGCTGCGTCCTCAGACCCGTCTTGCATCGCCTGGAGCCTATGCGCTTTGTTTCACCTGAGCTGGGACGCCGGGACCCTAGAAGTCGTACAGCACCCATGTGTCCCCCACTTTCATCAGTACCACGTAGAACGTGAATCCGTCGAGCTCCACAGCGTACTCCGCCGTCTGATTGAACGGCTCTCCGCCGGAGCCCTCGCTGCGAAAGCTCATCTCACCGCTGGAGATCAGATCCCCAAAGGAGGCCATGGCGTCCGGGTTCGACGCGAATAGCTCTCGATACCCGTCCTGCCGCTCATCGACGACGAAACCAGCGGCGGCGTCCACATTGCCGTCCTTCAGCGCCTGTGCGAAGTTCTCCAACGTGCGCGAGATGGCGATCTCTACCGCTTCGCGATCCGGATAGTTCTGCCAATTGGGGTCGTCCAGGACATCCAGCATGTCGGGCACCTCGGCTACCTCCCAGACCAGGTCGCCCTCCTCGGCCATCCCGACTGCCTCGTCGGTCCCCGGCCCCGGACTCCACAGCAGGAGGCCACCCGCGACGCACCCCACCGCTACCAGCAGGACCGCCACGCCGCCGCACGTCAGGGCCGCCACCTTTTTCTTGTTTCCCTTGGGTTTGGTTGACTTCCCCTCGTTGGGCCGCGCTGCCACGGTGGGCAGGAGCCCTGGCACCTGGTCTGCGCGTACCCAGCCACCCGTCGACTCGCTCCAGACCAAGTCCGTGCCGATCACGTTTCCGGAACGGGCGTGCTGGGCCAGCTCCTCCCGCTTGTAGGGGCCATACTGCTTCTCCCCGCGCGATATGTACCACTGCTCAGCCATTGTCACTTTCTCCCTTCGCGCGCTGCCGTCCGTGCATCACCGATAACTTCCGCTCCGGGCCACCAAGGCTCGATTTTGCCTTAGTTGAGATTGCTTGGCGACCGCCTCGTCGAGGACAGTCCTCTGTCTTGAACGGCCCCGCCTGTGCTGAGGTTGGGCATCACTCACTCCACCGTCATCTTGCCCACGGCAATCACCCTTCGTTCATCATCGCCGCCACGCGGTGGGGTCCTGGCTTGAAGCCCATCTGAGAGAGTTCGTAGCGCGACCGATCGCGATCCAGCGTCATTTGGTCGTCCCCCGGCTCGATCACGCCGCTTGCTTCCTGGCTGAAGGCCAGGCTGCCGTCGTCCTCCCGGCGGTACTCGATCTCGAATGCCACCTCGATCTCTTGCGCGGCCAGTTCGAACGTGACCACGAGCTTCCAGCCTCCCTAGTCATACACACTGAATTCCTCGACCACCGGGTATAGCTCCCAGAAAGCGCTCATCCCCACCTGGTCGCTGGGTTGGACATCCCCGGACCGGGTCTTGCGTTGATCCTTCAGGTGGATATGCCAATCGGCTGGCACGGCGCATTCCTTTCGGTT
>CAZIWL010000038.1:0-26914 GCA_964542755.1 uncultured Anaerolineales bacterium | reverse complement strand
GTTGATCCTTCAGGTGGATATGCCAATCGGCTGGCACGGCGCATTCCTTTCGGTTGCGAGGATCGCTCCATTCGGACATAGTCCGTCGCCCAGTCCTCCAACGGCCACCGTGAGAAGCGAGAAGGGGGGTTGTTGGAGAACCTCCGGGTTTTCCACTGAGTCAAAACGAACCCTATGTTACCACCAAACTGCGGGAACGGGTAGTCCCTGAACAGGTCGGGGAGAGTGTCAGATCTGTTTGATGTGGGGAGAAGCACGGGGCGCGGCGCGTATTGGGCGGGCCGCCCCGTGCAATGCGAGGAGACGGGAGATGCGTTGGTTGCATAGCTGTCTGACAGCGAGCGAAGCCATGTCGCCCGCCGGGGGGGGCGCTCCATGCATGCGAGCATAGCAGACGTCAGGGGTTGTTGGACAGGAGAAGGCGGAGCCCCGCTGCACCAGGGCGGCTAGGTTATCAGCATCCGCTCCTGGATCTCTTGGGCCTTGGTCTCATCCTTGAACAGAAGAGCGACCAGCCGGAGTGCAAAGGCGATAGCGGTACCCGGCCCCTGGCTCGTCACCAGTGTACCGTCGACGACCACGGGGTCGTCTGCGGTCTCTACGTCGGTCGCATTGTCGAGTTCGGCGCGGAAGCTGGGGTAGCACGTGGCGCGGCGTCCGGCGAGCAACCCGTGGGGCAGCAGGGCCAGCGCAGGCGAGGCACAGACGGCGCCGTAGAGACGGCCCGCGTCCCGCTGCTCCCCGAGCATCTCGATCAAGGGCTCGCAGTCCCGCAGGTGCTCCGCGCCGGGCATACCCCCTGGGAGGGCAATCAGGTCATATTGCTGACCGCTACAGTCCGAGATCAGCGCATCCGCGACGATGGTGGTGCCGCGGGAGGCTGTAATCTCCCGGGCGTCCATCACGGAGGCCACCGTCACCACGACCTCCGCGCGCCGCAGCACGTCGATGAGGCAGACGACTTCGATTTCCTCAGAGCCGTCGGCGATGGGGATCAGGGCTGTCTTCGTCACAGGCTTCTCCTCCTGTTGAACGCGAGCCTTATGAGCGGATCTCTGCTCAAGCCGGGGGCAGCTCACCTCTGAAATGCCGCGCGCCTCTGGACTAATGAGCGCGGTCAGTCAGTCTCCTCGTACCAGTTCTCGGGGAACTGTGCGGCGAGGGGGTCGATGACCTCGGCCTCGGGGTAGATGACGTCGATGCCGGTGATCTCGGTGATGAAGATCTCGAGGACGCCCTTGACGATGGATCCCTCGACGAGGTGCCCACCGACCGTTGGGGCGTCCCAGGCCCCGCCGGTGACGAAATGGATGGCGGGGAAAGGTTCCTCGCCCCCGCCTTGGACGGGTCTTGGATGGATGATGCCGCTCATGGCCAGGATCATGCTGAGGTTGTGGAGGGTCCGGGGCTCCTCGTTGTGCCAGTTATCGGGATCCCGGGTGTCGGGGGCCCAGACGAGGAACCTGGCGGGCTGGAGCCCACCCATGAAAGCGGCATGGATCTTAGCGAAGCGGATGTCGTGATCTCGGGCGAACTGCTGGAGGGCGAGGAACACGTCGCTGCCGGTGGTCAGGCGGATGATGAACTCTCGGCCGCGCTGCACTTCCACGTTGTGGTACTCGGCCGGATGGCTGGCGTCGGTCTCCCATTCGTAGGGCATGTTGTTTCTCCTTAGTATGTTGAAGGTGGGCAGTGGCTGCGCACGCTTGGCATGGCCACCGAAGGTCGGACCTCATGGTAGCTGCCTATCAGGCGGAGCGCAAGGGGGGATGGGACACGGATCAACGCAGAGGGACATGCGCGGGAACGGCCGGGTAAGGGAAGGTGAGCGGCTATGCTGCGTCGGCGCCTCCTTCTGCCCCGGTTTGACAAATTGGTGGAGGCCTGGTAGAATGTCGCCTGCTTGGCCCCATCGTCTAGTGGACTAGGACACCGGCCTCTCAAGCCGGCGACAGGGGTTCGACTCCCCTTGGGGCTACTGGCAAAAGGGTGCATTGAGAGCCCAAGAGATAGACGTGCGTCTCGTGAACCCCACCAACTGGTGGGGTTTGTTTGTATCATAGGATCGGTGCTTGAGGCCGCCGCCCTCCCCCGGCTGTGCCTATCCTGCCTCAATGTGTCAGCTGATGCTGAGCCAGGCCGGATTCTTCTGATCCCCCCACCTAATCGTCGGTCCTGGAGCTGTTGGCCCAGCCTCGTATGCGTGTACTCTCTTCCAGTATCCATTTGATCGATGGGGTGCTGGTCTTGACTGGGTTGTTCGGTGGTGGGGAAGCCCATGTCTGGGGCTTGGAGGATTGATGAAGGTCCTGATCTGTGTAGCCTGTGAGTCGGGCGCCGGTCCGCAGCTTTCTCTTGGGCAAACCCTAGCACACTTGATCCCGGCGCGAAGTTGACGCTGCTCCACGTCCTTCGTCATGGTCGCGAGGAAGCTGCGGCCAGAGCCTGCCTGGCATCCGCCCGTGAAGCCCTCACTGCCGGCGAGATTGGGACGAAGATGCGCCGAGGCGATCCCTTCCTGCAGATCGTGGCGGAGGTGGAGGAGAGCGGGGTGGACCTGGTGGTCCTTGGGCCCAACAAGGCGCCTGGTCTCAGGATCTACGTGCTGGGGTCCGTGATGACGCAGGTCGTTCGGCGTGTTCCTTGCTCGGTATTGGTCGCCCAACAGGCTTTCTCAAGCCTTGAACGGATTCTTATCTGAAGCAGCGGGGCGCACGTCGCCGATGACGTGATCAAGACCGGTGCGTGGATTGCTCAGGCGGTGGGCGGCAGTGCCACCTTGCTCCACGTTGTGACGCCTATTCCCAGTATGTATCCGGGACTGCTTGAGCCGTATGAATCTAGGACGGAGCTTCTCCAGAGGGACACGCCTGTGGCCCGACATCTTAGACACGGTGCCGAAATTCTTGAGCAGCATCACGTGCCGGCGGAGCTCAGTCTGCGGTACGGTGTGATTTCCGACGAGATTGTCCGTGAAGCTCGTACGGGGAATCACCATCTGATTCTGCTCGGGGCAGCCAAGGGAACGGCCGATGTGAAGGGGCGTATGGTGGGGGACGTGACAGAGCAGGTCCTCGAGAGCGCTACCCGATCAGTGCTCATTGTCCGGGAGCGACTTGGTGATATGCCCGGAAAACCGGATAGAGATCCTCCGGATCATTGATGGCGTGCGACCGTAGATCGCGCTCCGGTGGCCAGGCGATGAAAGGATGGGTCTGCGGACCGCCCAACCCGCCGTGGGCCGCAAGCTGGTTTTCGAAGGTCACAACCCGGCCGTCCTCCCTCATAGCCCCCAAGACGATGAGGTCCCCAGCATGGGGGAAATGGGCCAGCTGGTGAATCTGGCGTGCGGCGTAGCTTGCATCCCCGTACGGAGCGAGGGGATCTGGCGGATCGGCGAGCTCCGCTTCACGGCCGATCTCAAGCGTTCCCCCCTCGCTCCCGAGCACGATGGTGCGGTCCCCGGCGCGCCCGATAACGGCTCCGATGCCGGGCGTCGCCGTCAGCCAGTCAAGCAGGCCCGGATAGAGGATAAGGACCTCCATCATCTCCAGGGGATGGCGCGCCACGTTGAAGTAGATGTGCGCCAGGGATCCCGAAGCCGAGACGACGATGTCCCGCTCACGTCGGAGATCGTAGTCCAGGAGGTCCGCCTTCTCCATGGTTTGGTCCACGTAGCGGCGGGCGGTGGTCAGCAAGCCCTGGAAGTGAGAACGATCGCCTTCCTCGAGGGCACGCAGCTCCTCGCGCAAGTAACGGGCTCGGTTTTTGACGTAGGTGTGCGCCTCCACGCGCTCATGGACGGAGACGCCCTCTTCTATTCCTCTGGCGATGTGTTCGCCCAGGCTGACGCCATTCTCGCTCGCAAAGGTGACGGCGGCGGTGTTGCCATGGTCGGAGATGACGTACAGATCGTAGGATCTCCCTTGGTAATTCGCCCGCATACGGTCGATCTGCCGGATTCGGCGATCGATACTGCGCAGGACCCTGAAGGCGGTGGGATGGGTTGGGCCCATTTCGTGGGCTGCCTCGTCATAACCGTTGTAGTTGGCGTAGATGGCGGGCACACGGCGGTAGATGTCGAGCATGACGCCGAAGGTCTGCACCTCGGTGAAGAGAGCTTCACTGGAGGCCTGCACGAGCGGGGAGACGATATCCCAAGAGCTCCGGGGCATGGGTGCTTGGGCTTCGAACGGGCTGGACGACCCGAAGATCCAATGGAGCACGACCGTCACCGCCCGTATCAAGCCCAGCAGGCGATGGCCCAGTTTCGACGCGTAGTCGGCAAGCGCGCGTCCAGTGACCCTGAGCACGCGGAAGGGGCTGAGGAGGAAGAGCACCAGGAGCCCCACGCCCCGCAGACTCTCGAAGAAGCGCTGCCGGCGCAGCGTGCTCAAGGTGAAGAGGGCCAGCTCGGCGTCGCCGTCGAAGATGCTGACGTAGCAGGACCCCCCGCTCAGGATCCCCGGGCGACCCTCGCTTATTCGACGGTGCATAGTTGGGATCTGATCCAATTGCTGGGGGGACATCAGCGTCCTGCGGTCCTTCTCGTACCATCGGAAACCCGGGATGTCGAAACGGTTTCCGAACATCATCCCGGCCTGGACGGCGGGGGTCGACGAGGGCAGTCCGCAGCGCCAGGGCGCGACCTTCAGGCGGTTCGAGGTGATGAGCCGGTTAAGGGTGGGGAGATAGCCCTCGTCGAGCGCCTGGATCAGATGCGCGTGGGCGAGGCCGTCGATCTGGAGCAGGATGAACCCCCGACGCTCATCTGGCGCGACGGTCGGCCGACCGAGGCGCCGGGCCATAGCGCCGTATTTTCTCCGATAGTAGATGTCCGTCAGCACTCCCGCAAGATCGAGAACACGACGGGCGAACCAGGTTGGCATGGGGGTGTCCTGATGCTGGCCTTGATCTACGGGGTCTCTCCTGCTGGCCTGGGCCCCGCAGACGGCCCTGAGGGGGGCGGCGTGCGAGATGCCCAATCGGATGCGAACGGGTACGTCTACTGCCTCTCGAACATGGGTGGCAAGGCGCGCTTATGCGCCGAGCGGAGGATCATATGCTCCACCTGCTCCACTGCAGTGGGGTCGACGCCGTCGGTATCGCCGACCGCTATGGCCTGAAGGACGCGATCCAGCTTCCGATACGTGATGCCCAGCTCGTCCTCGTCGGTTTGACCCGGCCAGAGCCCGGCCGAGGGAGGGCGCTCAATGACCTCTCGCGGCACGCCCAGGTCGCGGGCCAGGTCCCACACCTCAGTCTTGTAGAGGTCGCCAAGGGGGAGCAGGTCTGCGCCTCCGTCGCCATACTTCGTGAAATAGCCGACCTTGCGCTCCGTTCGGTTTCCGGAACCCAGCACGAGATAGCCGTTTGTCTGCGCAAGGTAGTAGAGGGCGATCATGCGCAGGCGCGGCTTGATGTTCGCGGCCGCCAGCCTGTGCTGGGTGGGTGGTAAGTTCTCGACCAGGTCACTGAAGGCGTCGTCCAGGTTCACCGTCACCCTCGGCATGTCATAGGCGTCGGCTACCGCCTGCCCCAGCCGGGCGTCGATAGGCGCAGAGTGGCAGGGCAGGATGGCGGCCAGGACCGATTTCGAACCCACTGCCTCCACTGCCAGGGCGCCGACGGCGGCGGAGTCAACGCCGCCGCTGAGCCCAAAGACGAACCCATCGCCCCCGGCGAGCGCCAGGTTCTCGCGCAACCAAGCGGAGATCTCGTGTCGAAGCGTCATTCTATTCTCCAAGTTCTGATGCTCAGGCACGCATCGTATGGTGCGGCATACTTGTTGGCGGGGCCCTGTGCCCGCGATCCCCCGCCCCCAGTGTCCCCACGACACTGGGGGATGGTGGCCAGCAACGGCGAGCCACGCACTGTCCTCGCTGCGGTGACCGGCCCGCCGGATCTGGTACCCTAGTAAAGGTCCGGTTCGCGTCCAACCCGCTGGCTCCGGGAGGATGAAGGTCTACAGGGCAAGCCCGATCAGACGATGCCGCTCACAACCTCGATGCCGTTGAGGGCCATGTGATAGAGGGACAGGCGGTGCAGCAGGTCACCGTCGTGAGGCATGGCGCCAATCTCCTCGGCCACCTCAACGGGGGTGTCAAAGGTCTGGACCGCGTCGGCGGGGACGATGATACGGGCGTCGTCCTGACCGAGCACATTCGCGCGCACGCGGAAGTGGACGGCGGCTTGATAGACACAGATGTCAGTGCACACTCCCACGATGATGAACGTGTCGACGTCCGGATGCTCGCGCAGCCAACCGTCGAGGTCTGTACCGACGTTGGAGCTGATGGTGTTCTTGGGTAGGATGGTGAAGAGATCGGAGGACGCCAACCCCTCCAGTTCGTCGATGGTCTCGCTCTCCTCGGTCCCCTCCACGCAGTGGGGAGGGTAGGCCGAGAACTCGACGGCTCCCTGCTGGTGCGTATCCTGGAAGAGAAGGAAGTGGCGCACGCCCAGAGCGTGGGCGCGCTCGAAGACCCGTACCGCGGCGGGCACGATGCTGGTGGCGCGGTCGCTTGCCAGCGGGCCCACGTCACAGAAGCCCTTCAGAAGGTCCTCAGAGACGATGGCGACGCGGTCGGGGTCGTCGACCGCCTCTGCCAAGTCCAAGGGCGCTAGCCCATTCTCCCATCCCTGCAGCCACTCAAGGAAGGCGCTGTGGTCTTTGCTCTCTTCGGTCATCTTGTGGCCTCCTTCTTTCTCTGTTGGTTATGGTCCGCCGAGTGTCCGGTCGGACTTGCGCGGTCGGCACCTGCGCATAGACGAATCGCTAGCTCCGGTCGGGGACAAGGCCTGCGGCCACAATGATCACGTACCATTCTCACAGATTACTCATCTTCGGTCAAGCGGCCCGGGCGCCGGCGCAATCGGTCGGAGATCATCTCGACCACTGATGGACGGGCATCATCTGTGTCACTTGCGGATCCATCCACGGCGTAGGCCGCTGTCCCCGGGTCGGTCGGTCCAGAGCGACGTCGTGTCGGCGCGGCTTCACCTAAGTACTCGCAGTTCTGTCAACCTCACGTGGGTCGCCTGCATACGACCGCCGGGTGGGGTGACGGGCAGGTGTTGGATGCCATGGTCCTCGTGGCTGTAGACGGCCACACGGATGGCGTAGGGGCCCTCCACCGCGTCGGGGAAGATGGGCAAGGGAATCGAGTCGGTGATTGTGCTGCCCGGTTCCCATGCTGAGGTGGGCGCCGCGCCGTCCACGGGCCAGCGATCGTTCTGGGCCGCTTTGGTCTGTGATCCGTCGATTAGCTGGGTGGAAACCGTGTAGTTGGATTCCATCGGTCGTTGGGCCTCCCAGAAGAGGGTCAGGGTGACCGTGTCCCCGGGATACGCGGCCCGGGTGGACAGCTCATAGCCGGTCAGGAGCATGCGGCCGCCGAAGTCGATCGAGATGGGGTTCGGGACGTTGCCGGAGCGGGGCTCGATCTCTATACGTCCGAATCTCACATTGTCGCCGAGTGCTTCACCCGTCTCGTCAACGGCCATCATGCGTTCGCCGGTTTGGGTGTTGAAGATGCCTATCTGGATCCGGGCCTGGTTGGGCGCGTAGGCAGTAGCAGGGATGGGTACGACATACCGGTCGGCCCATCGGAAGCCGGGCTCGAGCCAGGTGGTAGACAGCGTGCCAAGGCCAGGGAAGGTGTCCCGCTGGGCGACCACGAGCTCGTGCTCACCCAGGACGTGAACGAAGACGGTGTGGTCTTCCTTCGTCGGCCCCAGGGCCTCCCAATAGAGCGTGATCTCCACTTGCCCGTCGGGCTGTGTTGATCCGGTCACGGGCTCGTGGCCGAGAAGCCTCATCGTGTTGTCGAAGGTCACGTCTTCGCGCTGCGGGATTGACGCCACCCGGGTGTCCGAAAGAGGTGTGGGGCGAGCGTATGCCGGCTGGATCCACACAAAGGGTGCTGCCGCCGAGAGTCCCAACAGGAAAAGGCCCAGCAGGAGGACGGGCGGCGCGGGCACAGGACGGATTGAGGACCGTTGTCCGCGCGGCCAATAGGCGCTGAGGCCCAGTGCGATGAGGCTGGACCAGACCGGGAGGGCCGCAAAGATCAGCCGACCCTGGGAGGACCATGTGACGCGGGCCCACTGAATCCAGGGTATGAATACGCCCAGCCCCCAGAGAAAGAGGAGGACGAAAGCGAGGTTCGACCGTCGGCCGTCGGGTGCGTTCCGTCGTCCAACCCCTCCGGCGGGAGGCGATGCTCTGGACTGGCTGGGCCGCGGGGCGCCCGCGGCCTTTCCTTTGACCGGACCGAGGACCAGCCACCGAATCCCCTCAAGCACGAGACCGACAGCTGCGACGATCAAGGTACCGTTCAGGACTGTATAGACCCACTCCGGCATCGGCACGTTGAGTCCGCCGAAATTACCCCAGAAGCTGGCCAGGAAGCTATATCGCTCACGCCAGAGCTGTACCAGGCCCGCGTGGACCTCACGCTGGCCCAGGATTCGGATGAAGGCGTTAAGCCCTGTTAGGTCTCCGTAGAGCCGCAGATTACGCAAGTACCACCAACCGGCCACGGCGAGGAGGGGCAGCAGGGTGGCGAAGCCGCCGGCGAGAAACTCAGTCCAGGCCGCGACGGGGCATTCCGAGCGACGCCGGACGGCCCGGACGGTGACGACCAAAGCAGTGAGGAGTGCCAGCGCCAACGAACTCGCCTTGGTGAGAGCGGCCAGACCGAGAAGGAATCCCAGGAGCAAGTACCAGACGATGGTACTTCGCCAACGGCCTTCTTGTGTCCCAATCTCCTCTCGGAGCAGGCGGAGAAGCATCAGCAGGGCGAGACTGCTGATAGGGACAACCAGGTTGTCATTGTTCACGGAGCCAGCAATGAAGGCCACCATGGGGGTGAAGGCGTGGATCGCTGTGGCGCCAAGGGCCAGGCCAGGTCTGCCAGGGAAGACTTCCTTGACGACCATGTAGGTCAGGGCAACGCCAACGGTTGCCATCGCCGCGGATAGGAACCGCACGATGTGGAGCGCCAGGACAGTCCCATGCCAGGGGAAGGCCTCGCGCCCGGGTCGGTGGACTACCATGTTGACGTTGCCGTCGGGTGTGGCGATCCCGTTGTCTACGTGCGGATTCAGATGGCGAACCTCGGCCACGTCGGAGGTGTCGATCCAGAACGTGGCCAGGGCGCCGAGGGCGTAGTAAAGCGGCGGCTGGCTGCCCTCCTGTCGCCAAGGTCCGACGTTCGCAGGATCTTGTACCGGTAGGGATCCGTTCTCCGCGATGTGCCTGACCATCGGATAGTGCCACAGCTCGTCCGATGCCTCAAAGGGTGGCACGACGACACTGTACGTGGCGCTCAACAAGAAGAACGCCACGAGGACGGTGATGAGCATGCCGCGCTCGAGAGCTTTGCTCATCCGTCCTTCCCTAGCGTGTGGATGAAGAAGTCCACCGTGCGCTGGGCGATGTGTTCCCACGTGAACTTTGCCGCCAGGGCCTGCGCGCCCCGCGCGAGCCTGGACTGAAGGCTCGGGTTGTCCACAATCTCCCTCACTGCGCGGGCCGTCTCCATCGAGTTCTCCGGTTCGACCAGGTACATGTTTTGCCCATCCTCAATCTCGGGTAGGGCCACCGCGGGATGGGTGGTGACGATAGGCCGGCCGTGGGCCAGACAGGCCATGAGGCTGCCGCGGCGAAAGGAGACTCCATCTCGATAGGGCAGTACGCAGACATCCACCGCGTAGAGGCTGGCTGATACCTGCTCCGATGGCACGTACCCGGTGAAGTGAACGCGGTCCGCAAGTCCGAGCTCCGCCATCATGGCATCCACTTTGTCGGCATAGGCGCGGTTGGTGGGATCGGACGAGCCAGCACGGCCGCCAATCTTGAGTAGATGCGCTGGCAGCCCGTCATCGATGAGCTGGTGGAGCGTACGGATCAGCGCCTCACCGCCCTTGCTCTCGTTAAGGAAACCGAAGTAGCCCAGTAGCAGATCATTTGAGTAGACGCCCCACCGCGCGCGCTCCGTGTCCCGGTCGTAGCCGTGCGGGGGACCGGTCGCTATGTTACTGCCTATGGGAATTCGCGTCAGTGCCGATACAGGTCCAGCCGCCCCCTGCAGCGTGAGCTCATCCTCGCGGTTGGTGACGATTACCCCGTCCGCACGGCGCGCCAACGCGCGTACAACCCACTCCCGGAGAGGACCCGCTTTGGGGAGGAGATAGGGCACCTTCAGATCGTGGAACGTCACCACCGTCGAAGCAGGCGGACGCCGGGGCACGAAGTTGATACCAGGTCGCATGTCGTAGGCCGCTGCCTGGTACTGAATGTTCAGGATGTCCAGGTCCAGCTCCCGTGAGAGGCGAGACAACTGCCGCCAGCAACCGAGGCGCCACCGTGCTATCACACGGTGGACCGTCGGGACCTTGACATGCGTGCCTCGCCCGGGGATTCCCTGGGGTGCCGCGTGGGACTGCGGCACCGAGGTGATGATGTGCACCCGGTGCCCCGAGTCGGTCAGGGCCTGTGCCAACCGGTCGGTGAAGTCCCCGACCCCTCCTTGATCTGGGGGGTACTCGCCGGTGATCAGACCGATACGCATACTCACGTGTCCGGTCCCCGGCGGAGCCCAGACGCCAGCACCTGGCGGTAGGCTGACAAACGTTGGGCTCGCAGTGGCCGTCTGTGACCCACAAGCCACTTGGCGCCCTCGATGGCCGACTGCCAGACGTAGCCGGCCATCAGATACCAGCGTAGGATTTCACCCGGGAGGATACCGTGATGCTTCCGAAAATACCGCACCTTGCTCGTCTGGAAATGGATGTGGCGGGCCACCGTGACTTGTTCGCTGCTCTTGCCGACGTGATGGATGATCTGTGCCTCAGGAAGATAGACGATCCGCCATCCGGCCTCCCGGAACCTTCGGCACCAGTCGAGTTCCTCCGAATACATGAAGTACGCTTCGTCCATGCTGCCCACATCTTTTATGGCCTCACGCCGCGAGAACATGGCGGCTCCCGTGATCCAGTCCACGTCCTGGATGGCACTGTCGGAGCGGTCCGCGACGTAGTAACGACCCAGCAGATGACGGAGGGGTGTTGTGAGGAGCCGCGAGAGTCCCCCGGACTCCAGACTCATCACGGTTAGCTGGAGCCAGGTCGACTCGACGAAGGCGGTTGCCAGCGTAGGGAAGCGGCGTCGGGAGGACTGAATCGTTCCATCTGGGTTGAGAAGCTGCGGTCCCACCATGCCTACGTCAGGATGGGCATCGGCAAAGGAGGTCATCTGGAGCAGGGCGCCGTCCAGCACCTCCGTGTCCGGGTTGAGGAGGAGGACGTAGCGGCCCCCCGCACGCCGGATGCCCTGGTTGTTCGCCGCGGGGAAGCCACGGTTGGAGCGGTTGGCGACGACCTGCGCGCTGGGGAAGGATCCCTCAACCATCTCGACGGTGCCGTCAGTCGAGGCGTTGTCCACGACGATGACCTCGATGGCGAGGGTTTCGCCCGGCGCGGCCTCGTCGGCGCACATCCCGACCGAGTCATAGATCGACGCCAGGCAACGCCGGAGGAGGTGTCGCACGTTCCAGCTGACGATGATAATGGAAAGGTCGGTCATTCGTCTTCCAAGCAGTCAGGGCGCTGCCGGGGGGACCAAAGGAGGCTTAGAAGCGACGGTTGACGGTGAAGTCGGCCAGATCCAGAAGCGCTGATCGGTAAGGAGAGTCCGCGAAGTCCACCAGGAGATCCATGGCTTCCCGGGTGCGTTCGCGCGCCGCTGCCAGGGCGCCCTCGATGGCTGGTGAGGCGATCACGGCATCCACTGCCGCCTGCACCAACCTGTTGGCGTGATTGCCGTCCAACACCTCACGTACCGGCGATGGGCCGGGTTCGTGTTCCAGGTAGAGGAGAACCGGCAGGGTCGTCAGCCCCTGCCGAAGATCGCTACCTACGGGCTTGCCCAGGGTTTTCTCCTCGGCGATGAAGTCCAGCACATCGTCAACGATCTGGAACGCCGTCCCGATTCGCTCACCGTAGGTGCGTAGGGTTCTGGTCTCCGCCTGGGGGGCGCCGGCCAGGATCGGGCCGGCCTCTGCCGAGAGGGCAATCAAGGATGCTGTCTTCGCGTAGATCCTCCGCTCGTACTCATCCAGGCCGTGTTGACGGAGGCTACCGTTGAACATTTGGCGAATCTCGCCGTTGCAGATCACCATGAGCGTCTCGGCAAATCGCTCTGTCAGGTGGACGTTCTTCGTCCGAGAAATCAGGTGGGCGGCGCGAGCAAACGCGTAGTCACCGGTAAGAATGGTGGCCGCGGGCGTCCAGCTTGCGTTGAGGGTGTTCCCACCGCGTCGAACGAGGGAGCCGTCAATGAGGTCGTCGTGAACCAGCGTTGCCATATGGAGCATCTCTGTGGCTGCCGCCGCGAGAATAGCTTCATCCATCGGGGCATCGCTCAAGCGTGCCGATAGGAGCACAAGCGTCGGCCGCAGCCGCTTGCCCCCGCTCTTGATCAGGTGATCAACGGCCAGGTTGATGGCCTCATGTTGTTCGGGCGGGTGGTCCTTTAGAACCTGTTCCACGCGGCCCAAATCGTCTTCAACAGGTGCCAGAAACGATAACTCAGTCAATGATGTGCCTCAATCGCTTCACCAAGCTAGGCTCCATCGTGTCCGGTCGGGTCGCTGGACACGTCGAGCACGGGTAGTCCAAAGAGATGACAGGTGTTCCGGGTCGTTTGTTTGCCGATGTGCTCCAATGAGTCACCACGGGCTTTCGCAATAGCCTGGGCGACGAATCTGACGTATGCTGGCTCATTCCGTTTGCCGCGGTGGGGCTCCGGGGTCAAGTACGGGCAATCCGTCTCGATCAGGAGGCGATCGAGCGGCGCCGCTCGCACCACGTGGCGCAGCTCCTCCGCGCTCCTGTAGGTCACAGGACCTGAGATACCGATGTAGAAACCCATCCCGATGACCCGATCCAGGTATTCAATCCCGGCTGCGTATGTGTGGAGGACACCGGTTCCTTCCCAGTCGCGTAGGATGCTGAAGGTGTCCTCGTGGGCATCGCGGCTGTGTATCACCACCGGCAACTCTCGTTCCGATGCAAGGGCGAGTTGTTCGCGGAAGGCCGCCCGCTGCACTGGACGGGGTGAGTAGTCCCGATAGTAGTCGAGACCGATCTCGCCGATAGCGACGACCCTCTCGTGCTGGGCGAGGCTGCGGAGCTCGGCCATAGCCTGCGGCGTAGCCCTCTCTGCATCGTGGGGATGGATGCCGACAGTTGCATAGGCGAAGTCGGGTGAGGATCGCCCGTAGGTCTCCGCCAGCTCCACCGAGGCCCTGCTGGAAGCCAGGTTCGTCCCAATGTTTACCAGGGCAACCAGGCCCGTCTCCCGCGCTCGCCTGATGACCTCCCGGCGGTCGTCGTCGAACTGCGGGAAATCGACGTGGGCGTGTGAATCAATCAGCACCATACGCTACTTCAACCCGGCCAGCTCCAGCCCAGCGTCCAGCAATGGCTGTACCTTCTCCTCGTCCGTGGTCTCACAGTAGACGCGGATGATGGACTCGGTTCCGGAGAAGCGTATGAGCAGCCATCCTCCATCCTCGAGCTCGAATTTGTACCCGTCGAGCGTGACGATGTCGGTGACCTCCAGCCCGGCCAACGTCTCTGGCTCGGCTGCGTCGAGACGAGCCTTAGCCTGGGGACGCTTCTCGTCCGGGAAGCGGGTGTCCACTCGATCGTAGTAATAGGAGGCACCAAGCTTGTTGTAGAGGTGGTCGATGAGCTGTGCGGGCGATTTGCCGGTGCGCACCATCAGATCGAGGAAGTAAAGGTTGCCCAGGATGCCATCCCGTTCGGGGATGCTCTCACCAAAGGCGTAGCCCCCGCTCTCCTCGCCCCCGATCATGGCATCGACCTCCAGCATTTTCGGCCCAACGTACTTGAAGCCGACGCCGGTTCGGTAGACCGGTACGTTGTATATCTCACCCAACTTTTCGAGCATCGAGGTGGTCGAGACGGTCTTGACGATGGGCTTTCGCTTTCCGCGTAGCTCGAGGAGGTAGTAGGCGAGCAGGCCATAGACTTGGAGCTGGTTGATGAAGACCCCATTCTCATCCCCAATACCCATGCGGTCGGCATCGCCGTCCATGATCAAGCAGACGTCGGCGTTCAGCTCGACAGTCTTCTCAAGCGCGGGGTCCACGTTGGGCGGGATGGGTTCCGGACGGCTCATCCCCGGATAGAGTGGGTTCCGGTGGTTATGGATCTCGGAGATGGTCGTGGCGCCGCCGCCGAGGATACGCGGGAACCAGCCCATACCATTGCCCCACATGGGCTCGACCAGGATCTTCAAGCCGGCGTTCTTGATACGCTCGAGATCGACTAGGCCGGCGATATGCTCGATGTAGGCAGGTCCCGCGTGCCAGACGGTGATTTGGCCTTGCTCCTTGGCCTCCTCGAGCTCCACTCGTTTGACCTGTTCCAGGGGTGGGATGGCTTCCTCGATAGCCCGCAGACCCTCGGGTGCCACAGCAGCTCCGTTCTCGTCTCGCACCTTGAAGCCGCAGTCCCACGGGGGGTTGTGGCTGGCCGTGATGTTGACGCCCCCCACAGCGCCGCGCTCGACGATGGCGTAGGAGATGACCGGCGTGGGTGTCGCCGCATGCGTCAGCCAGACGTGGAACCCGTTGGCGGCCATGACCTCCGCGGCAGCGGCCCCGAAATGCTCGGCGGCGAAGCGCTTGTCAAACCCCACGACGACGTCGCTGCCCGCCTTCCCCTGGTCGGCCAGGTGGTTAGCGAACCCCTGCGCTGCACGACGCACATTGTCGAAGGTGTAGTCCTCTGCAATCCGCGCCCGCCACCCATCCGTTCCAAACAGAATCTCTCGTGCCATTCTCGGTTGCCCTCCCTGCTCAGCTCAAGCCGTTCTCTTGCTTCAGGAGCTTCACATCGCTCTCCACCATCATCTCGACGAGCTCCTGGAAGGAGACAGAGGGTTCCCATCCCAGCTTCGCGCGCGCCTTCGTCGCGCGCCCGATGAGGATGTCGACCTCCGCCGGGCGCATAAACCGGGGATCCTGTACGACGTGATCCTGCCAGTGCAGACCCTTGCACCCGAAAGCAGCCTCGCACATCTCGCGGATGGAGTGCGTCTCCTCCGTGGCGACGACGTAATCATCGGGCTCGGGCTGCTGGAGCATCATCCACATCGCCCTGACGTAGTCGCCGGCGAAGCCGATATCCCGCTTCGAGTCCAGATTGCCCAGGGCAAGCTCATCGGCTAGACCCAGGCTAATCTTTGCCACGCCGTAGGTGATTTTGCGCAGCACGAATTCCAGTCCGCGTCGTGGGCTGGTGTGGTTGAAGAGGATGCCGGAGGTGGCATGGAGATCATAGGACTCGCGGAAGTTGATGGTGATCCAGTGACCGTAGACCTTGGCGACGCCGTAGGGACTGCGGGGGTAGAAGGGGGTTCCCTCGTCCTGGGGCACCTCCCGCACCTTTCCGAACATCTCCGACGAGCTGGCTTGATAGAAGCGGATCTCCGGATCCACCGTGCGAATCGCCTCGAGCACGCGGGTCACGCCAAGGGCTGTGACGTTGCCGGTGAAGACGGGTTGTTTCCAAGAGGTGGGCACAAAGGACTGCGCCGCCAGATTGTAGACCTCGTCGGGACGCTCCTCCCGTAGAATGGTGATGAGCGACACCTGGTCCAGCAGGTCCCCGGAGACCAAGGAAATCTTGTCCTGGATGTGCTGGATGCGTGAGAAGTTGAGGGTGCTGGTGCGCCTGACCATCCCGACGACGTCGTAGCCCTTCTCCAGCAAGAACTCTGCCAGATAAGATCCATCCTGGCCGGTGATTCCGGTAATGAGTGCCTTTGGCATACTGTGACTCCTTGGGACTGATGTTTGGTCTCTAGTCGCTGGATACCTGCTCACGCCAGTACGCGAGAGTATCTCTTAACGTCTCTTCAAATGGGATCTCCGGCTCCCAGCCCGTCTGGGAGCGGAATTTCTCCGCACTCCCGTAGACGACGGGCACGTCAGCCGGTCGATAGCGCTCAGGGTCCTTTTCCACCCGGATCTCCACATTGGCATATTCAAGCAGGGTATCAAGCAGCGTCTCGATAGCCTGTGGATGTTCGGACGCCACGTTGTAGACCTCTCCTGGCTCCCCCTTGGAAACCGCCAGGTGGTAGGCCCGGACGATGTCGCGGACGTCCGTGAAATCCCGAGCGGTCGATAGGTTACCCACGTTCATCACCGGCTCTTGAAGGCCGGCCTCGATGCGCGCGATCTGGCTGGCGAAGGCCGGCACGACGAATCGGGTGGATTGGCCCGGCCCGGTGTGGTTGAAGGGACGCACCCGCACGACGGACAGGCCATAGGTCAGGTGGTATTGTAGGCCCATGTAGTCCTGGCCCACCTTGCTCACAGCGTAGGGATTGTTCGGTCGAAGCGGCGATCGCTCCGTCTGGGGCAGCTCCTCTGGTTTCGGAGCGCCGTACTCCTCGTTGGAACCGATGACCAGGAACGTCACCTCGCGACTCGACTGGCGGACCGCCTCAAGCAAGTTGAGCTGTGATCGGAGGTTGTTCTCGAGGGTCTCCCAGGGATCGGAGAATGAGGTGGGGACCGATGACTGGGCAGCGAGGTGGAAGATGATATCGGGACGAGTTTCCTCCAGCAGGGAGGAGGTGGCGAAAGGGTCGCGTAGATCGGCACGGCGCAGCTGGAGACGGGAGCTCTCTGTCACCTGGGAGGCAGCGGGGTCGAAAACGGTCCCTGTCAGATCCCAGTCTGTCTCACTTTGAAGATAGGTGCAAAGGTGGCCCCCCACGAACCCGCCCGCTCCGGTGATCAGTGCATGCAATGTATGCCTCCTCGAACGACGATTATACCGTACTTTCAGGTGCGTGCCAATTGGTCATTTTTTGCAGGTGCAGGTATGCGTTGCTACATAGACGGGTACTCACCCGGTGCGTAGGCCCTGTCCCGTGCGACGGCAGCTGGCCGCTTTGGGTCACTATGGAACGTGTCGGTCCTTCAGATCCTATGTGGCGTACCGGGGCGTCCCAACCGCCAGGAGGTCCAGAGGACAGGATGCCTTTCGCGCAACATTTCCGCTCCAGGCGGATTTCGAAGACGCCGATCCGCGGCCCGTGGTTGGGCCTTGCGCCGTGCCTGCGTCGGCGCAAGGATAGGGAGGAGACCGTCCGGAGGTTGGCGAGATCTGACGTGAGCTGTCAGGCAAGCGGTCGGCCCGGATCAGACCGGTGATCGTCAGCGTGGGGAACCTGGCGTGTCTGCCGTGTCGTGGCGGACCCCCGGGGGGGGCAGCCTAGGTGGGGCTACTGGCAGGTGGCAAGAGGATGGTGAAGGTACTGCCCTCTCCGAGGGTGCTGTCGACGGCGATCTCCCCACCGTGGAGGGTGATCAGTTCTTGGGCTATGGCGAGACCCAGTCCGGCTCCTTGCTGCTCGAATTGATCGCGGTTGATCTGGCGGAATCGCTCGAAAAGGTGTGCTTGCTGCGGGGCGGATATGCCTACACCGTCGTCCGACACGGCGACCCTAATCCAGCCATCTCTAGCGGTCGCCTGGACGCGGACCTTGTCGGCACGATTGCGCGAGAACTTGATGCCGTTCTCAATCAGCCGGCCGAGCGCATCAACGAAGAACGGCTCGCAGAGGCGGACTGGAGGGAGGCCCTCTTCGGCTGTAACTCGTAGGGACACGCGGCCCTGTTCCGCCCGTTGATCCCACTGGGCAGCAGTCCGTCTTACGATCTCGCCCAGGTTGCGGTAGCGGGAGACCAAGGCCTCATACTCCTCGCGAGCTCGACCGGAGTCAATCTGGACCAGGAGCAATAGGTCCTCGACCAGCCGGTTCAGGCGGTCCGCTCCTGACTTGATGCCATTGAGGAACTCCTCCACCTCCCGTGGGGTCAGTGAAGACACGTCCTCCAGTGCCAGATCCGTATATCCGGTCACGTAGGTCAGCGGCGTACGAAGCTCGTGGCCGAGGACGGTGACGATCTGCTCCTTCAGATGCTCAAACTCCGCCTCACTGGCCCGCTCGATGGCGCGGGCGCGACCAAGGCGGGAACGGACGCTGACGATAAGCTCCTCGGCATCAAAGGGCTTGGTGATGTAATCCTCCGCGCCCAGCTCCTTCCCCTTGAGCTTGTCCTCTCGTTCGGACTTGGCGGTGAGGAAAACGAAGGGGATGGGGATCCATTCCGGACAGGCACGCACGTGTTCGTAGAGGGTGTACCCGTCCATCCTGGGCATCATAATGTCCGCCAGGATCAGGTCAGGCACCATCGCATCCATGATCTCAAGGGCCTCTATACCGTCAGTCGCCGTCGAGACCGTATACCCCTCTGATTCCAGGATGCCCTGGATGGCCCGAGACATGGACTTGTGGTCCTCCACGACCAAGATGTGTTGCCTGCTCATATCGTCTCCTTGAAGAGTCTATGCTGGCGTACGGTCAAGGCGGGAGAGGGCCACAGCCGTCTCTATCGCCCGAGAGAAAGGTGAATGTGCTCCGTCCCGGCTATCGATTGTCGGACGGTCGGCGTGCGTCCGCGCGCCCAGCACAAGAACGGGGCATGATCCTAGGTGCGCGAGGCGCTTGGACTGACAGGAAGGGCCAGCGTGAACCTGCTTCCGCATCCCATGCCGTCGCTCTGAACATCGGTCTGGCCGTTGTGCACCTCAGCCACGTAGCAGACGAAAGCCCAGCCGATGCCCAGGCCCTCCTGGCCCCGGCGGAGGGCATCGGCACTCTGCTCGAAGGGGTGCCCGAGCATCTCAAGACGCTCCTCCGAGAGACCTACGCCAGTGTCCGTCAACTCGATGACGACCATACCATCTGACACGTAGGCTTGAATGGAGGCCTGTCCTCCTGGCCTGTTGAATTTCACAGCATTGTGGGCCATCTGGAAGATGGCCTCGCTGACGAGATCCACGTCCATCTCGATCTCCGGCAGATCACCGGAGAGATGGACCCGGAAGTCGACCTCACGGGCCTCAGCGATCATCGCCACGGGCTGAACCGCCCACGGTATGAAGTCGTGGAGGGCGTGACGCCCAAGATGGGGCTCCCGCTGCTTGTTGACAAGCTCGGCGAACTTGACAACCCCCTCTATGCGGCGATGGAGCCCGGCGATGCTGGTGGAAAGATCCTCGATGGTCTCGCGTAACTCACCTCTTGCGCCCTGGCTCTGCCGCTGCAGCAGCTCAAGGGTGGTGCCGATGCAGGCGAAGGGGGTGAGCAGTTCGTGGGTCACAGTGCTTACGAAAGACGCCTTTAGCCGGTCCAACTCCAACAGCCGTTCCCGTGCCCTCTCGAGCGCCTCCCGTTCCAATCGCTCACGTTGCCATAGCTCCTTGATATCCCGTGCATAGACGGTCAGCTGATCCGGCGACATCGTGTTGATACCGGGCTTTTGGGGCGGGGGGTCCACGGACTCTCCGGCCAGGGTCTCCTTGACGAGGTCGATGAGTTGGACCGGACTGAAGGGCTTGGTAACGTAGGCGTGGGCGCCCGCCGCGAGACCAAGCGCCCGATTCTCCTTGCCCGACTTTGCGGTCACCATGATAACGGGGATCTCGCTGCTCTTGGAGTCTGTTTTCAAGGCGGCGCACACCTCAATGCCTGACCGCCCGGGCATCATCACGTCGAGGAGAACGAGATCGGGCAGGAGCTTACGGGCCAGGGAGAGGGCTTCCTTCCCGTTGTGCGTCACGACCGTCTCGAGTCCCTCCAAATCGAGGGTAGCGGCGATGGCCTCGGCGAGGAGAGCGTCATCCTCGGCGATCAAGACGGTGTGATGGTTGTGCGTTACCACGTCTGCGGCCTGCGAGATCATCGGCTGGCCTGTCTTGTGCGGATGGCCGTCTTCAGACCCGGGTACAGAGACTGTCGCTGTGCCATCACGCTGACTCCGCGGGGAGCCATACGGTGAAGGAACTGCCCTCGTCCACGGTGCTCTCGACGGTCACCTGCCCGCCATGGA
Organism: uncultured Anaerolineales bacterium; assembly: GCA_964542755.1. Taxonomy (GTDB): domain Bacteria; phylum Chloroflexota; class Anaerolineae; order B4-G1; family B4-G1; genus SKLM01. Next base: position 6,905 of record CAZIWL010000038.1, on the reverse strand, counting down.
GCTCGACGATTTCCTTCAAGATGGCCAGTCCCAATCCGGTCCCTGATACCTGCATCATCTGCGGTTTCTCACCTCTGAAGAAGCGATCGAATATGTAAGGCAGTTCATCTTCTGGAATGCCGATTCCGGTATCCGACACGGTCACGGTAGCCCATGGCCGACCGCTGCTCATCTCGCTATCTGTTGTCACCGAGATGGTGCCGCCCTCCGGCGTGTAGCGGAGCGCGTTGGATAGAAGGTTGTCCAATACCTGCATCAACCACCGGGAGTCTGCCATCGCTACGGGATCGGGGTCGGCCAGGGCGTGCTCCAGGCTTATGCCGTGGGTCTCAGTCTGAGTCCCGTATTTGTCGAGGGCAATTCCGACCAGATCGTTGAGATTCGTTGGCTCCATGTGAATCTCCAGCCGACCGGCGTCAACGCGAGACATCTCAAGAATACCGCGGACGAGCTTTGCCTGATGCTCTGCCTCCCTGATGAGGGGCTCCAGGTACTCCTGCCACTTCTCGGGTTGCTCGTGCATCAGGTGTGCAAGGAGCTTGATCGTGGCTATAGGGGTCCGGAGCTCGTGAGAGACGTTGGAGACGAACCGTGATTTCATCCGGTTCAGCGTCTTGAGATGGCTGACGTCGTGGATCGCGACCACGGCCTTCGCCTCGCTGTGCGTGGGCCTGTCGACCGGAGCGGCGGTGAGCTGCAGGTCGAGACCCGTTAGCTCGAGGACTATCTCTGGCTTCTCTTCGGCTCTGGCGGCCATCGCCTTGACGGCATCGCGCAGTTGATCGGATTCCCTTGGCGAGAGCTCCTGCCTGAGCCACCTGCGCGCCACCGGGTTGGCCAGAACCAGCTCGCCGGCGGGGCCAGCAAGAATGATCCCGTCAGTGGTACTGTCGAGGATCGTCTCCAGCTGCGCGTACTGTGACCGGACCTGAGACGTGCGTTCCTCCACGCGCATCTCGAGGGCGTCTGCGTAGCGATGAAGCTCCTCGTAAAGCTGAGCATTCTCGATGGCAGTCGCTGCGTGGTGGGCGAAGGCCTGCAGTCCCTGGCCGTGCTGAGCGCTGAACGCGCCTGGTTCGATACTGTTGACGTTCAAGAACCCGACCACGACGCCTCCGACCTTGATGGGGGCGCCGACATAGGACCGCCATGGCTCTTGTCTTTCTTCCTGGATCCAGCGTGGTTCCGCGGAGGTGTCGGGCACCACCACAGGCTTTCCGGTTTCGATCATCTGGAGAAGGAGGGGATACTCGCTGACGGACAGGGAGCGGACTCCCCACTCCTCGACGGTGTAGCCGCGACGCCCAACCACTTCAGCGCGGTTGTCGTCCTTGATCAATACGATATTGAATGCGTCTCCGGGCACCACCCGCTCGACCTGCTCGAGGATGTGGTCGAGAACACGATCGAGATTGAGGGTGCCGCTGACGATGGCCGCGGCTTCCTCAAGAGCCTCGGTCTGGCGCCGCTGCCGCCGCTCGGCTTCGAAGAGGCGGGCGTTCTCGAGGGCCACGCTCAGTTGGCTGGCAATGGTGATGTAGAAGTCAAGATCCTCGTCCGTGAACGCACTGGGGCTGGAACTCTCCACATTGAGGATGCCGGCAGCTTCGCCGTGTACGATTACCGGGATGGCGATCTCGGAACGGGTCTCCGGGAGGGCCTCGTAGTAGAAGGGAGCCTGGTGCACGTCGTTGATGATCATGGGCTCGCCGGTCAAGAACACGCGTCCGCAGACACTCTTGTCGAGCTCAATGACCACCTTCTCTGCCTCAGGGGGGTATCCAATCTGTGAAGGATGGACCTCAAGCCACTTGTGTTCCTGGTCGGGAATGGCAAAGCCGAGGGACTCGGCTCCGACGGTTGTGTGGAGGGCCTGAATGGTGCGTTCAAGCACCAGATCAAAGTCTAGCGTGGATGCCGCGGCGAGCATCACCTCCCGAAGGACCTGACACTGGGCCAACCGCCGAGAGGTTTGCTCGTAGAGCTGGGTGTTCTTGAGGCCGACGGCCACGTGCGCTGCGATGTCCGTGAGGAGCTCCTGATCGGCTTCGTCGTAGGCGTGCGTGCGGTAGGCCTGGATGGAGATGACCCCCAATGGATGGTCGTCAACGTGCATAGGCACGCCGAGCCATGAGCGCGGCATTTCCATCGTCCCCCAGAGCTCCGCCGACGGAAGAGACTCTCGCTCCGCCGCGAAATCGCGGACGAGAAGGGGCTCTCGTCCGCGGATGACGGCGGCCGTAAGACTCTCGCCGAGGGGTCTCCGCTCCCGAGGCGCCGCGGTGTCGTCATCGATCTGTAGACAATAGTCTAGCTCCTCCCTGTCCTCATCGTAGAGAGCGAGGAAGAAGGCATCAAGGTCGAAGGCGGCCTCGATCTCCCGATAGACGGAGCGGGTCAGGTCCTCCAGGTGCAGCGTACCACCAACCGCGTGTGCAACCCGATTGACGATCGCGACGTGTTCGGCACGTTGGACCGCCGCCTTGTGCACGGCGGCTTGCTGAACCAGCCGGGCCGCAAGGGAGGAGAGAGCTTGCAGACAGGTCCGATCCTCGTCGCCGTAGGCGTCGGGGGCCAGGGCGACGAGGGCCAGCACGCCGATGGGATGATCTGCTTCCCCCAACGAGATGCCGACCAGAGAGACCGGCTTCTCGGACCCCGATCTCTCTGGTGACCCGGACATTACGGACCCGACCGCCCTGGTCTCCAGGGTCGGGCTAGTCTTCTGAAGAATCCCCTCAGCGAAGGTAAGCGCCTCCTGTGCGAGGGGGGCTTCGCGGTACGCAGCGTCCCCGATGGCGATGATTGGCTGAAGCCCGTTCTTGCCCTTCATGTACAGGTGGCCGCCGTCACTCTCCGTCAGGTCGATCGCACAGCGGACCAGGCTGTCGAGCGCACCATTGAGGTGGAGCTCGGATGTCGACGCAAGACTGGCCTCCCGTAGCGCGTCCAGCCGACCCTTGTCGCTGTGGAACGCTCCGATTTCTGTGTCTGTCATCTTAGCCGTGGTCATCAGGCGGAACTCCGCGAGGACCTCACCCGGGAAGGGCGTCGGTCGTCGGTGATAAGGAGAACGGATCGGGAAGGAACGATTGTGATGTAACCCTCAAACTTGCAGTCTTTCCTATCGGAGTGCCCAGTATAACACATCAGAATTGGGCTGGCAATAGGGGGGCCTAGTAGTTTCCTCCTATCTGGCACCGCATCGCATAGACGGAACGCCGGGCTCGGATGACACCCGCTTGTCGGGTGCTGGCAACGGTTGTATAATTCTTGCCGCGATCCCTATTTGACCAACCACGCCATGGTCCTACTTAAAGAGCATATGCTGGAGTTCATAAGCCGTAGCGCAGCCCAAACACAGCGTCTGGGAGCGCGCCTGGGCACGCTGCTGCAGGGTGGTGACGTGATCTGTCTTGAGGGCTCCCTCGGCTCCGGCAAGACGAGTCTGACCCAGGGCATCGGGCGAGGCTGGGGGGCTCAACATGAGCTCGTCAGTCCCACGTTTGTCTTGGTGCGAGAATACGGGCGTCCGGAGGATGACGAGACGCTGTATCACGTCGATCTATACCGAATCTCGGGGCCCGGCGAGGCGTGGAGCCTGGGGATCGAGGAGTTCTTGGGCGACGAGGATGCTGTGACGGTCATTGAGTGGCCTGGCCGTGCAGAATCGTTGATCCCGCCCGACCATCTCTGGATCAAGCTGGACTTCATCGAGCGTGCTGATTTGACACGGCGCCATCTCTGGTTCTCCGCTCGAGGAGAACGGTACGAGGCCTTGCTGCGCGAGTTCCGCCATCTGGCATTTGGAGCGTAAATGGCATGCTGGTAGCGATTGATACGGCGACGAGAACGGCAAGCCTGGCTCTTCACGACGGCTTCCGGGTGCGTGTGGAGGAGACGTGGGAGGCCCCACGAAGACAGACAAGGGAGCTCGCGCCGCGCCTGGCGGCCGCCCTGGCCCAACTGAAGATCCCTCCTGAGCGATTGAGTGGTGTGGCAGTCGTCAAGGGTCCAGGGTCTTTCACGGGCCTGCGAATCGGAATGTCCGTGGCCAAAGGATTGGCCGTGGCACAGAATCTACCGATCGTAGGCATACCAACTCTGGACGTCGTGGCCGCTGCGCAAGGGCGGGACCGGCGCCTTCTCGGTGCTGTGCTCCAGGCTGGTCGAGGGCGTATCTCGATCGCCTTCTACAGATGGCGCTTCGGTGGCTGGCAGATGGAGGAAGAGCCCAGACTTACTACCTGGGGACGATTGGTGGGTGAGATTGCCGAACCGACTCTGTTCTGTGGCGAGATTGACGAGACAGGGACTGAGGCAATGTCCCGCCTTGGTGATCAAGCGGTTCTGTTGCCGGCAGCGCGCCGCCTCCGCCGCGCCGGTTTCCTCGCTGAGCTTGGCTGGCAGCGCTTCAACCAGGGAGACACGGACGACCCTGCAGAACTGACGCCGATCTACCTCAAGCATCCGGTCTAATGAAGTTTTACCTCCGACCGATGGAGCCTGGAGATGTACCCCGCGTCGCCGCCATCGATCGGGTTTCTTTCCCAACCCCCTGGTCCCCATCGGCCTTCCAGAGCGAGTTGAAGCGAGCATCGGCCACATATCTGGTGCTGCTGAGAGGCGACGAGGGCGAGCCCACGCGTGATGACAAACTATCGTCACCGTGGCTCCGACGTTTCTTCGGTCTGTCTTTAGATAGCCGGATCGTGGGGTACGTGGGGTTTCGCGTTCAGTCCGATCATGGCCACATCACGACGATCGCGCTGGATCCTGACTGGCGGGGGCACGGCCTCGGAACGTACCTTCTGGTCGTGGCCCTGAGTCGGATGGCTTCATCGGGTGTTCAAAGGGTGACGCTGGAGATGCGTCCCTCAAACGACGTGGCGTATCAGCTCTATCGGAGATTCGGCTTCGAGGTCGTGGAGTACCAGCGTGGATACTACCGGGACGGTGAGGATGCCTGGGTCATGGCCGTGGATATGGGCGAAGCGGCTTATCAGCGGCAGCTGGACGCTTGGTGCGAAGAGACGCGCAGAGGTCTGGATGAGCAGGGTATCGAGGCTTCTTCGGTAACGTAGCAGATGAATGGATACTGAGGTTGGACAATTGGACGGCGCCGGACTATAATCGCGACAGACACGGAGAGCAGGCGACTTGACGACGACTCCCGTGCAGTGTCCTTGCTTGCTGGCTGTAGAGTCGTTCCCCGGAGGTGAGAGTGACAGAGCTGGAGAAACTGGAGGCGGAGGTCGCTGGCTGCACCAAGTGCCCACTCCATCGTGGTCGTACGCACGCCGTACCGGGCGAGGGACCCGAGGATGTGGAGATCATGTTCGTCGGCGAGGGACCGGGCTTCCATGAGGATCAACAGGGGCGCCCATTCGTGGGTGCGGCGGGACAGTTTCTGGAGGAGCTCCTGGAGAGTATCGGTCTCAAGCGCGAGGATGTCTACATCACCAACGTGGTCAAGTGCCGCCCACCGGGAAATCGCGAACCTCTCCCTGCCGAAATTAGCGCCTGTGAACCCTACCTGGATCGGCAGATCGAGCTGATCCAGCCGACCGTGGTCGTCACCTTGGGGCGCTTCTCCATGGCGCGGGCTTTTCCCGAAGCCCGCATCTCCCGCATCCACGGGAATCCGCGGAAGATCGGTGGTGTCGTCTACTACCCCATGTATCATCCGGCGGCGGCCCTGCATCGGCCCAGCCTGCGCGGCATTGTCGAGGAAGACGTGCGGGGGATTCCTGACGTGATCAATCGTGCTCCGCAGATGACTGAATCTGCACCACCTCCGCAGGCAGAGCAACTCGAGCTATTCTAACTCAAGCTGTTTGCGATAGGTCACTGATCTTGTCCATGGCGGGGCAGGTTTGCCCGACGTAGGAAGAGCCCTTAACAGGGAGAGCCCCCTAGCAGGGAGAGCCCCTTGATCGCATTCATCTCGATTGTCGTTTTGACTTTCGCCTTCGCTCTGATGGTGCTCGGCGGCGTCACCATCTGGCTGGAGGAAGGCAGGCGGCGGCTTCAAGGCGTTGCGCTGGCGCTCACTGGACTCCTGACGAGCGTCGGATATGCTTTTCTGGGAAGCCGCTTCGCGCTCCGGCTCTTCGGTCGCCTGATTGTTCGTGTCGACCTGCCTGCGCTAATGGTCACAGCGTTGACCTACACGGTGGGGGTGTCCGTGGGGGCAGCCCTGGGGCTAGGGCTCTTTCTCTGGGCCACCGGGCGATTCCAGGACCGCGTAGAGCGAACCGTGGTGGCCTTTGTCGTCGTTGGCTTGCTGGTGGCCTTGGTTGTCACATTCCTCGCCGTGGTCCTCAGCTCGTCCTAGTTTCCTTCATCGTCCCCGTTCTTGTCCCTCACAGGCTCGTGTAGGAGGCGCAGGGCAGCCTCGGCCAGGATTGCTGCCCCCACGGGGAGACAGGACTCATCCACGTCGAATTGTGGGTTGTGGTGCTTCCGCTCGTCACCCTCGATCCTGGCGCCCAGTCTGAACATTGCGCCCGGGGCCATGGAGCTGAAGAAGCCGAAATCCTCGGCTCCCATCTCTTGACGACCTGACTGGATGTGATCCTCCCCCAGGAGATCAGCCGTCGTCTTCCGCAGAACCGCCACGACCGAGGGGGCGTTCACCATAGGCGGATAGCCGGTAGAGATTTTCAGGGCGAAATCGCCTCCCATAGTCTTTGCGATCTGGAGGGCGCGCCTGATCTCCTGGTGGATGTGGTCCCGAACTGACTCCTCCATATAGCGAATTGTTCCGGAGAGGGAGACTTCCCCAGGGATCACATTGCTGGCCTTGCCGCCGTGGATGGACCCTATGCTGACCACAGCCGGGTCCGCCGGATGCAGCTTTCGGGAGACGATGGCGTGGAGCGCCAGGATGACGTGGCCGGTGA
>CAZIWL010000037.1:0-34023 GCA_964542755.1 uncultured Anaerolineales bacterium | reverse complement strand
GGCGTGTAGAGGGGGCTGTTGGTGAGCACCAGGAACTTCATCTTCCCGCTCCGGAGGCGTCCGATGAACTCGTCCGCGCCGGGGATGAGAGTACTGCCATTCACCAAGACGCCGTCCATGTCGATCAAGTAATGCCGTCGTCGTTCCTCTACCATGCTCGCCCCCCTTGCATCGCGGACTCTCCTGTGGTGCAGTACTATGTTGGAAGCTGCTATGGGCTTGTCACGGTGGTACCGAAGCGGCGTCATCCTCGGATAGGTGACGTCGAGCAGCAGCCACCAGACCGAAGCACCCTGTGAGCATCATGTCACCGTAAGGCGCGGCGAACACATACTCCAGATCCAAGCTCTCCCGGCCTGGTTCAGCAATGTGCCGCTGTGGTCCTGTGACCGCGACCAAGCCGAAGCTGTCGTTCGGTGCATAGTCCGGGTGCACGTAGGCCCCGTGCCCGTGATCCGCGTAGACCTCTTCGTTGGTCAACGTGCCGGCTCGCAGGTCGCGGACTAACTTGTCCAACGTGGCCCAGTCCATAAGAACCGTGTGGTGCTCGAACAGACCGAGGATTCGTTCACCACGTAGAAGGACCCCCAGGGTGTGCTGGTTGCCGACATTCACAAGGATGAAGCCCTCGTCCTGCTTGGCGGCGGCCCGCTCGTCGTCGAGGACACCCCAGAGAGCAGCCGGCCCCGTGTCCATCAGGATCGCACCCGGCACATCCCTCTGCACCGCCTGCATGCGCGTGTAGCACGCAGGTGGTTCTCCGTACACCAAGTCTGTCAGTCGCCCACCGTCGGCGACCAAGTGCTGCCATTGTTGGAAACGGAACCGACGGTTTGAGCCCTGTAGACACTCACCGTGATCCTGTACTGCCACCGCAACCACCTCGGGTACGCTCACACCAAATGGCGCCAACACCCCCTCCAAGACGTCCATGTCGACGTCACGCGTCTTAAGGGTGATGAGCCGATCGTCTTCTGGAGGTCGCTCGCCCTCGCGAAGGACAGTGTACCCACGACCTCGCACCTCATCCAGACTGTCGCGTATGGTAAGAGCGGAACGAGGCGTGGTATAGACGGGGTAGCCGGCTCGAAGATGCCGCTTCATGGCACTCACTACAGGACCGCCGCCCATCAGATTGCCCTCGAGGAAGATGGGAAGTCCCTTGCCCGTGGCTTGCTTCACACGCCGAGCCAGTACCGTCGTCCAAGACGGCAGGATGAGTTTGACGCTGTTCTCCATCCCCACTCCGGGATCCCAGAGGAGAATGTCCTGAGTCCCAGCCCCCACATCGATAGCCAGAATTCGGTCAGAAGTCATAGGCCAAGAAAACCCCTCTCATCCAGAGTGGCACCAGTTGAGGAGACCGTCGACCTGCCTGCACTCCCTTGCTCCTGTTCGACATACTGGTACCGGACTCCTGTCGTCCTCGCCCACACGGGGATAGACACTGCTTTCACATCAAGTCAGAGGCCGAGGTGATTCCGGCATGCTGTCCATCTAGATCAAGGTCTCACTTCCTTAAGCCTCTCGCTTGTGAGCTCACCACCCATCGGTTCAGCCCACTCTCCCGGACTAACCATCTGCAGGCTCAAGTCCCAGTTTGGGATCGCACACTTGATGGCGGAACCTCCGTCGCTCACACCGTGCGACCCAGCAACGGAGTCCCAGTCCCCCCTCCCGACTCAGCCACGCATCACCGGACAGGTATCCTACTCCAGCAAGATCACCTCGACGTCCGACCCAGCGGGAAGATGGCGCGCGTCCTCCGGGATGACGGCTAAGCCGTCAGCCTGCACGAGTGAATTCAGAATGCCCGAACCCTGATCCCCGGTCTGTTCAGCCTCAAAGCCATCCTCGGTGTCACGGAGACGGACCCGGAGGTAGTGACGGCGACCGTCTTTCCGCGTGATGGGATCCACCAGGCGAGCTATGATGGTCGACTCCGACCAAGATCGACGCCCCTGCATCTTGAGGAGAGCAGGACGCGCGTAGAGCCGCGTGCTGATCATAGCCGCCACAGGATTGCCAGGGAGGCCGAGGAGGGGCACGCCGCCGACATCGCCGAAGGCCATGGGCCGTCCAGGCTTCATGTTCAGTGACCAGAAGTGCATCCGGCCCTCGGCGTCCATGACTTGCTTCACAAGGTCGAAATCACCGACGGAGACCCCGCCGGAGGTGATGATGAAGTCGGCTCCTCGTTCCACGGCACTCCGCATCCCTTGTCTCACGAGTTCCTCCTCGTCGTGAGCGACACCCATCATAAGGGGAACGGCACCGTAGCGCTGGACCTGAGCGGCGACGGTGTGAGAATTCGCGTCGCGGATCTGGCTGGGGCCCGGTGTGCGGTCGGGCGGAACGACCTCGTCCCCGGTACCCAAGATGGCAACTCGTGGACGCCGGATGACGCTGACCTCAAGCTGGCCCAACGCCGCCAGCATCCCAATCTCCTGGGGACGGAGCAGTTTGCCAGGCTTAAGGACGCTCTGTCCCCGGCGGACATCCTCCCCGGCCTGGCGGACATTGGCTCCGGGTGACGGGGGTTTCAGCAACGTAATCTGTCCGTCCGACAGCTGGGTTTGTTCAAATCGCACGACCGTGTCGGCACCTTCAGGCACAGGCGCACCGGTCATAATCCGGACTGCCTCGCCAGGTCCTACACGAACGTCGGTCTGGTGTCCCGCAGCTACCTGCCCCACGACCTCGAACTCCCGCCTCCCGGCTGCGACATCTGCGCCCCGCAGAGCGAAACCATCCATTGCAGCGTTTGTGACGGGCGGGATGTCACGATCGGCAGCGACCTCTTGCGCAAGGACCCGTTCGGCGGCCTCAAGAAGCTGGACCTTCTCGGGCCCCAGCACGTGGACGGTCGATAGGATGTGAGCCTGAGCCTCTTCAACACTCAGGACTGGACGTTCTCTTCTGGCCATGACCTCCCCGCAAGCCATGCTCTGGGCTTCTGTTCTAAGTCGTCTCGTGTTCGGTATGCTCGCCCCGCATCATCTGGATCGTATGCGGGAGGATCTCCGTCAGTGTCTCCATTCCCTCGCGCACCGCCTTGGGATTGCCGGGAAGGTTGACGATCAGTGTGCGACCTCGGGTGCCCGCGACGCCTCGAGAGATGACCGCCAGAGGGGTCTGACGGTACCCCTCAAAGCGCAGAACTTCCGCCAAACCAGGAATCTCGCGCTCGATCACAGCGCGCGTTGCCTCAGGGGTTACGTCCCGGGGTGTGACACCCGTTCCTCCGGTCGTGAGGACGAGATCCACCTCCATCTGGTCCGAAAGGGAGACGAGTTGTCGGACGATCTCCTCCCGCTCGTCGGGCACAACGCATTGCCGGATAACGTCGGCCCCCATCTGGCGCGCCAAACCGGCCAGCTCTGGGCCGCTCACGTCCTCACGCTCACCAGCAAATCCTTTGTCGCTGACAGTCACCACCGCGGCTCGAATGTCGCCCATTTTGGAATCTGTTCCTCCTGCTTGACTTGAGATCGGGGCACGAGGCATGAGCCTCTTCATCATTATACTTTCGCACATGCTCCTGGTCAAGCACGTTTTCAGCGCAGCCTTATTGGAAGCCGGCGAGGACTCGAGAAGGGGACAAGACAGTCTGGAGACGCCGCGCATCAGCGCCCGCTCCGCGGAAGGACTCCTTCTTGCCCTACCACCGGCCTGTGGTACACTTGCCTACATCGAAGAAGACAACGGGATACATGGAGGGACCCTGAAAAGAATCGCGCAGCTCGTCCAGATGACTAAGACCTTGGGTAGCCCGCAGCGCGACTACGTCATCTTGAGCGAGGGCAACACCTCAGCGAAGATCGACAGCCGATCGTTCTGGGTCAAGGCCAGCGGCAGTCGGATGGCCCACGCCAGGAGCGATGGGTTTCTCAAGGTCGACACGACCAAAGTACTTGACTTGGTGGACGGTCCCGACTTGAAGGAAGCCGAGATGGGATTGCGTCTTGCTGAGACAAAGGTGGATCTCGAGGCCCCCGGGTCACCCTCCATCGAGACGGCCATGCACGCTCTTTGTCTAACTACCGGCGGAGCTTCATTCGTGGGTCACACACACCCGACGGCAATCAACGCAATCCTCTGCGCCCGAGATGCCGCCTCTGCCTTCGCGAATTCACTTTTCCCCGCCGAGTCCCTCGTGTGCGGCACCCCCGTCTTTGTGCCATACGGAGGTCCTGGACAGGCGCTGGCCCGAGCAGTCCGCGATAGTCTGGAAACCGCGCTCCGCGAGCGAGGGGAATCGCCGCGCGCGCTTCTTCTCCAGAATCACGGCCTCGTCGCCTTGGGCGAGAGCCCTCAACAGGTACTGGACATCACCGAGATGATGGTTAAGACAGCTCGAATCCTGGTGCAGACGTACGCGCTTGGCGGCCCCCGCTTCATCGACTACAGGTAGCTCCTGGCCGCCCGTTCTCGGCCGAGCACGCCGGCGAGCAGTAAACCATGGCCTCCTTGCCTTTGAGCGGCTCGTCCAGGGCACGGGGAAGCCGAAGAAGACATCAAGGGAAGAGGTGCAGGAAGAGAATCAAGATGACATCCCACGAGGCAGTTCTCAGGGCTTCCCAGTGACATTCGAGCGGGCACCCGCTGTACCTTGCGGATCCGACCCTCTGGTGCGACTGGCACGGCGCCCGGACCACCCTTCCCTCGGCCTGGCAGGAGGACTCTCTCCCGGCAGTGTGCCCAAGACTGGGAAGCTCGGCCCGGCGGCGCCACTCTTTGAGGGCCTGGCTGCCACTGGGTGGGTCGCGATTGAGGGAGTCTGCGGACCACCTCAAAGCGACACGTTACTGCTCAAGGCTCGTAGGACAGCCGGAGCCGGTATCGTCCTGTGGAGTGGCATGTCACGAGACATCCTCTCAACACGCACAGCTGGGAGCAGTTCGCGGAGACGGTCATCCGTGTCGGCCCGGAGGCGGAGGGCAGCGAGCGAGTAGTAATCGGAGTGGCGGACGGCGTACCGATCGAGGCGGCATAGAATCGATTCCAAGCCATCCCGTCGCTCATTGATGAAGGCTTCAACCAACAGGAGAATCAGCATGAAAAAGGACACGATCAGGCAGATCGTCAACATTGGCTCCGTCATCTTGACTATCGTCCTCAATGGGCTTGCCAACGCGCTCCCCCTAAATGGCCTGACGACAGGCGAGATATCGGACCGGTTCAACGTCTACTTCGTCCCAGCGGGCTACGTCTTCTCCATCTGGGGCCTGATTTATCTGGCTCTGAGTGGTTTCGCCGTCTACCAAGCTCTGCCCGACCAGCGCACCAATCCGCGTCTGCGCAGGATCGGCTACCTCTTCGCACTCAGCTGCGCGGCGAACGTGGCTTGGCTCTTCCTCTGGCACTACGAGGTTTTCCCCCTGACTATCGTCGCGATGGTGGCACTCCTCCTCCTCTTGATCGCCATCTACCAGCGACTAAGAATCGGCCAGATGGATGTGTCAACGAGTGAGACCTGGCTCGTCCGCGTGCCCTTCAGCATCTACTTGGGCTGGGTCACAGTCGCGACCATCGCCAACGCCACCTCGCTGCTTGACTACTGGAACTGGGGCGGCTGGGGCGTCAGCCCAGAGGTGTGGGCAGTGATCATGCTCGCCGTGGCCACCGCGCTAACGGCTGCAGTGACCTTTACCCGCGGGGACCTTGCCTACGGAGCCGTCATCGTCTGGGCCTTCGCAGGTATCGGCGTTAGGCACACCGGTACGCCGCTCGTCTCCACAGCGGCGTGGGCTGCCACCGTCGGCGCCAGCATCGTGACCATCGTGGGCACATGGGTACATAGCCGCCGGACATAGCCGCCAGACATAGCCGCGAGACATCGCCGGCGTCTTAGACGGCGCGTTGCTGGCTCGGCGTAAGCCGTGCAACGTTTCCTCTCTGTACGTGTTGTAAGTATCGTGCGATGATGTCCCCAAGGGCCGCGAAGCACATACAAGCCGTGCCACGGCAGATCGTGCCAACGCCCCCGTGGAGGGTCCCTCGCCGTATACCAGCACCGGTCTTTCGTGGACCGGGTCAGATACTCTATGGTTAGAAGGAGATCATTCGATGAGTTCCCCCACGTCCGTCGTCAAGACCACGCGCCGAGAGCGCTGGGCATGGTACCTGTATGACTTCGGCAATTCAGCCTACGCCGCCGTGGTGCTGCTGGCCGTGTACTCCGCCTACTTCAAAGGTACGGTCGTCGGTGGTGCCGAGGGATCGCGCCTGTGGGGCATTGCCGTCGGCATCGCTATGCTCGTCGTAGCAGTGACGTCGCCCATTCTCGGGACGCTTGCCGATTTTTCCGGCGGCAAGAAGCGCTTCCTATTCTTCTTCACGGCGCTCAACATCATCTTCTGCGGCCTTCTTTTCTTCGTGCGGGGGGGCGATTGGTTCCTGGGGATGCTTTTCTTCATTTTGGCGGAGATCGGCTATCGAAGCGCACAGGTGTTCTACAATGCCCTTCTACCCGAGATCGCCGAACCTGAGGACATGAGCCGCGTCTCAGGTAACGGCTGGGCCATCGGCTCCTTTGGCGGCATCATTTGCCTCCTCATCGTTCTCATTCCCATCGTGCTATCGAAGAGCAACCCTCTGGTCGTACGGCTCTCGCTCATCTTCACCGCCATCTACTTCGGCCTCTCCTCCGTACCGCTCCTCGTCTGGTTGCGTGAGCGTGCGGCCCCGCAGGCCTTGCCGGCCGGCCAGAGCTACATCTCCCTCGCCCTGGAGCGCTTGGGCGAGACGTTCAGAACTGCCAGGTCGCTCAAAGAATTCATCAAGTTCATGATAGCTTTTCTGGTCTACAATGACGGCATCTTGATGACCTTGAACTTCGCTGCCATCCTGGGGGCTGTGCTGTTCGGCATGGAACAGCAGGAGCTGATCATCTTCATGATCATTGTACAGTTGACAAGTGTGGCCGGCGCCTACTTGTTCGGTCTTCTGGCTACCGATTTCGGAGGGAAAAGGGCCCTAGTAACCAGTCTGCTCTTGATGGTCGTCCCCGTGGTCTGGCTGATCTTCAGCCGTTCCCGCCTAGAGTTCTACGTCATCGGCGGCCTCGCCGGCTTCGCCCTCACCGGAGTTCAGTCTGTCAGCCGAACGATGGTCGGCATGTTGAGCCCCGCGGAGAAGAGCGCGGAGTTCTACGGCTTCTTCGCCGTGACCGGCCGAACGTCGTCTTTCATCGGGCCCACGGTTTTTGGACTGATCGCAGCAGAGGCCACTAGGTGGTATCGGCAGACGAGGAACCTAACACCGCTGGTAGCGGAGCAAGCAGGCCACCGACTGGCCCTCGCCTCGATCGTCGTCTTCTTGCTTGTCGGTCTCGTGCTCCTCCTCTCCGTTGACGAAGAGGGCGGACGATCGGCGGCTCGGTCATGAGTGAAGACATCAGTTTCGGATCAGTAGGTGACCACCCCCTTGAAAGAGGCGCGATGAGCAAGCCGAGAGAGAGTGGTATGAAGAGGAAGTACGAACAGTACCCGTATCCACGTCGCACTTTGGTTCGCACTATCTCGCAACGATTGATAGACGCTGCCCTTGCCGCCCTGACCCGTCTACGCATCGTCGGGCAGGAGAACCTCCCTGAGGGCGGGCCTCTGATTGTCGTCGCAAACCACTTCAGTTTCATCGATCCCGTGGCCATGATCCGCGCCGTGCCTTGGCCCATCGAGTTTGTAGGTGGCTTCCAGATGCCGAATGCACCGACAGTGGTTAAGTGGCTGCCCAAAGTCTGGGGCTACTACCCGGTCCATCGCGGGACTTTCTCCACCGATGCGCTCCGCGCCGCGGAGGCAGTGCTCGAGCAAGATGGTGTCCTCGGCATCTTCCCGGAGGCGGGAAACTGGGCCCGGGTACTGCGACCTGCCCGACCCGGGGCTGCCTTTCTCGCCGTGCGAACAGGTGCCCCAATACTGCCTATGGGCTTCGCCAACCTCAACCGGGTCTTTCCCAGCCTCCGGTCTGGGAAGCGTGCGGAGATAACCATACGCATCGGGAAGCCATTCGGCCCCTTCGCAGCCGCCGGCAGAGGACGTACCAGGCGCCCCAAGCTGGAGGCAATCGGTCACGAGATCATGGAGCGGATCGCCCAATTGATCCCACCGGACAAGCGAGGCCACTTCTCAAAGGACCCCGCCATAAGAGCAGCCGCCAGAGGGACCGAGATTTACCCTTGGGACGAGAACCCGGAGGCCTGAGGCCTTCGAAGAAGCCGACGGCGGGCCACGGAGTCCGAGAGGGCAACAAAGACACCACTTCCCGCCCGTCTCCTACTGTGTCATTTGGCTTGGGGTTCAGAACGAAAACGCAGGCTGCGAGCCCGTGGACGAGCGCCTGGCATACGGCCGGAGGCAGTCTTGGGCGCCCAGGTGACCACGGATTCTTGCAGAAATCCCGGGTGCAGTCGAGAGTATTGCTCTATACACGCGCGCTTCTATCTTTGCAGCGATCTCCTGTTCAGACTGCTGTCGCGCGGCACGTTCGCCTCGACCATCGGCTCCAAACAACCTTGTCGTGACCGATCAACGACCCGTAACACGCCGGTGAGGGTGAATGCCGCAATAGACGGGATCGGAGACCCATCACGCTAGAACGAGTCTCGGATCGTGTCCGAGGCGTCTCCAAGATCTGGGTGGCATTGTCGGCATTCTGCCTATCGGTGGGGTTCGCCGCCATTATCCTCCCCGCGCCGTCTCAGCGGAATGAGTCATGCGCCAGAAATTTCATTGGTGCCAGACACCTCCTCGTTCGAACCACCTAACGAGCTCTACCAAGCGGTGGAGGCCTATGGACGTAGGGGACACGGCGCCCGCCTATCACGCCACCTCCGAGACTCGAGCATCCTTGCGCCTTGAGTCTGCGTCAGAGCTTGACCAGCTCATACGTCGCATTCAACGCCATCCACCTCCCCACCATCCCTTCAAGGGCTACAAACCCATCTCGGCACTTCGTTTGCTCGACCAAGCAAAGTCGGTATAATCACGGCGATGCAGAAATCGGATATACTTCTCTACACGACCGCATTCGCTGGCGGGCTGGTTTCCTTGGGTGTGGAACTCGCCGCCTCCAGCCTCTTGCGTCCCCACTTTGGAACGGCGAACCTCGTCTGGGCAGCTATCATCGGTCTGATTTTGCTCTACCTGACCGTGGGAAACCTCGTGGGAGGGCGATGGGCGGACCGGTCGCCTCGGCGTTCGACGCTCTTCCAGATCCTGGCGTGGGCCGGCTTCTCCGTGGGAATCCTACCGTTCGTTGCTCAACCCATCCTCGCAATCGCGGCGCCCAGTTTTGAGAGCTTCAGAATCGCCATGCTCGGGGGCTCCTTTGTAGCGGTGCTGCTGCTCTTCAGCATTCCCATCACTCTGCTGGGCTGCGTCACCCCTTTCGTCGTCCGCCTCTCGATCCGCGACGTGGCCGACTCCGGGCGGGTCTCAGGGCGGGTGTACGCGGTCTCGACATTGGGGAGCTTTCTAGGTGCCTTCCTACCAGATCTGCTGCTGGTACCGACCATCGGCACCCAGAACACCTTCGTACTCCTATCGCTGATTCTCCTGGCGGTGGCCTGTGCTGGACTGTTCAGCAGTGGATGGAAGCCCCCGATGCCGCGCGTGGCGCTTTACGCAGCCATGCCGCTGATCATCATCCTTCTCGCCTTGACACTCCGCCACCGCCCAGTGAAAGCCGCCACGCCCGGCGAGATCATTTACGAGACCGAGTCGGCCTACAACTACATCCAGGTTGCGGAGCGGAGCGACGGATGCCGCCACCTCCTCCTCAACGAGGGAGGCGGCATCCACTCTGTCACGTGCCCGGGCCGTATAGAAACTCCGGGGCCTTGGGACTACTTCCTAATCGGTCCCTATTTCAACGCTCCACCCCACCGACCGGCGGCCGTCGAAAGCGTGGCCTTGATCGGGCTCGCTGCTGGGACGACGGCACAGCAGTTCACCGAGATCTACGGTCCCATACCTATCGATGGAGTGGAGATCGACCCAGAGATCGTGCGCGTGGGGAAGCAGTATTTCGGGATGACTCAACCGAATCTCGAGCCCATCGTCGCCGACGGGCGTGTCTTCCTGGCGCGAACCGAGCAGGTCTACTCTCTCATCGGCGTGGACGCCTATCGACTACCTTACATCCCGCCCCATTTGACAACGGTTGAGTTCTTCCAACAGGCCCGCGATCACCTCACCTCGGACGGTGTTCTGGTGATCAATGTCGGTAGAGTGGCTAATGACTACCGACTTGTCACGGCGATCGTCTCGACGCTGCTCCGTGTGTTCCCCTCAGCTCACGTCGTGGAGGTGCCTTACAGTTTCAACGCCATCGTCGTGGCCACGGTCCAGCCAACGACGGCATCAAACCTCGCGGAAAACCTTGCGGTGCTCGAGGACCACGGGTTCCTTCACACCACAGCACGAAGGGCCGTCGAGAATCTCCGTCCCACTCAGCCTGGCGACATCGTCTTCACCGACGATCGAGCCTCCATTGAGCTGGTGACGAACGGGTTGCTGTTCGACTACGTCTTGGGAGGCCTCAACTAGCACAGGTCTCTGTCCTGCATGCCGGCGCCTCGACAGCGAGCGCCGGCGATGTGGCGCTTCTCACGAGCCCGGCAGCGCGCGGGCTGGGACACAGAGTCAGGTTCGTCTCAAAGGAAAGCTTATGATCAAGACGCGGCTATGTCAATGGACGGAGTGGCTCCTTGTGCTGACTTTGCCGCTCCTCCTCGTGGGCGTGAACCTCCGCGTCGTGACGGGAAACTGGCTTGTGCGCTTGGAGTACAAGCGGTCGGGTTTCCCCGCCGACCCTTATGGGCTTTCGACGTCCGAGCGAATCCGTTTGGCGACCGTATGTCAGGACTATCTGGCCTCCAACGGAGACATCTCCATGTTGACCAATCTGGTGTTGTCGAACGGCAAACCTGCTTTCAACGAGCGGGAGCTGAGACATATGGCCGACGTGCAAGCAGTTTTCTTTGGTCTTACCGTCGCCGGCGGGCTCAGTGGACTCCTATGGCTCTCAGTCGGCGCAACGTCTCTGACGTCGGGCTGGATGAAGGATCACTATGCCAAGGCCATCCTCCATGGCAGCCTTCTGACACTTGGAGTACTGCTAGTTGTGGGCGGTTTCATGGTCGTGAGCTGGGACGAGTTTTTCACCGCTTTCCACCGGGTTTTCTTCACGGGGGACACCTGGTTGTTCCCCAACTCAGATACGCTCATCCGGCTCTTTCCCATTCGCTTCTGGATCGATCTCGCCGCGGTGCTTGTGGGCCTCCTGGTGATTGAGGCGTTAGCCCTGGGAACCTTGGGACGGGCTTGCTTACGGGGCCAGCGCATACGTGCGTCTTAGTACCAAGCCTGACCCTGCCTGGCCCACGGTCATACGCACCTCGTGGCCCTGGTGAGCGCCCCTTGCAGCGCCCGCGTGCCCCTGCTTCGACACACTGGCTTGGTGGACGCTCTCCCCTATGATATAATCGTCTCGCTATGAAGGCATCGTTAACAGATCTCCACGTGGCCCTCAACGCTCACCTCCTCTCCGGACGAGCTTCATACCGCAGCGCGGGAATTCACCACTACATAGCCCACCTCATCCGCCACCTGGATGCCGTGGGGGAAAGCGTCCGGTTTACGGCACTCGTGGGGCCCACCGCCGCCGCCCTTCACACGGGCATGACGGTAATTCGCTCGAGTTTGGACACCAGCACACCCGGGCGACGGGCGCTGTGGGAGCAAGTCAGACTCCCACGCGTGTTGCGCCGGATAGAGGCCGACGTGGCCCACGCTCCGGCATTCGTTGGCCCGCTCGCATCAGCTATCCCAATCGTGACGACCATTCACGACCTGAGTTTTCTACGTTTTCCACGACTCTTTCGCCCGGCCAATCGTCTCTACTTGAACACGATGACCCGTCTCTCAGCCCGCCGCTCGCGACACCTAATCGCCGTGTCGAAGCATACAGCTCGGGAGTCGGAGCACCTCCTAGGCGTGAAACCAGACATGATCACTGTGGTCTACCACGGCGTGGATGATCGCTTCCGCCGCCTACCGACAGACGATGTCGCTGCTTTCCGTGAGCGCCGCGGCCTCCCGGAGCGGTTCGTGCTCTTCGTAGGCACCTTGGAGCCTCGAAAGAACCTTAAGCGTCTGATCGAAGCCTTCGTACGGGCTGATGAGGACGGAGTAAAACTCATCATTGTCGGTGGAAGAGGGTGGCTATACGAGGACCTCTTCGCCCAAGTTGAGGACCTAGGGCTGCGTGACACAGTTCTCTTTCCCGGGTACGTATCGAATGAAGAGCTGGCGTTCTGGTACAATGCCGCCACGGTCTTTGCCTACCCCTCCCTCTACGAGGGTTTTGGCATGCCAGTGACGGAGGCTCAAGCGTGCGGCACTCCCGTACTGACATCAAACACCACGTCGCTGCCGGAGGCCGCCGGTGAGGCAGCAGTCCTCGTCGATCCTGAAGATATCGCTTCCATTGCGACGGGACTCCGATGTCTACTGAAGAACGAGGAACTACAGCGAGAGCTTTCGGAACAGGGCCAGAAGCACGCCAGCGGGTTCACGTGGCCGACAACGGCTCGCGAAACGGTGGAGGTTTACCGTCAGGCAGGGGCTTGACACACCAAAGGAGATAATATGAAGGGCCGTCGAACGATCCCTTGGTGGGTGGTCGTGTCTGACATCGTGATTTTCAATATCAGCTTGATCATTGCCTACTGGATGCGGTACGAGCTGCAGTGGTTCCGGGACATCAGCTACTACCATACACTCTCGGCATACCTACCCTTCGCGCTCCTGTTCACGATGCTTATGCTTCTCACCTTTCGCCTGGATCGCGTGTATCGGAGATGGCCCGGACGTCAGTGGCTCGATCAGATCTACCGCATCATCAATGCCACAGCTAAGTCGACAGTAGTGATGATGGCCGTCACCTTCGTCCTCCAACCACTCCAATACTCCCGCCTGCTTCTGGTAGAGGCCGGCATCGTGGCTGTCATGCTCCTGGCGATGTCACGAGCGATTCAGTATTTGGTCATAGGCCGACTCCGTGCCCGCGGCGTCGGCGTCCGCAGGACGATCATCGTGGGCGCCGGCGAGATCGGCCGAACGGTTATGCGCACTGTCGTAGCGAGGCCAGGCCTGGGTTATCATGTGATCGGTTTCGTCGACGATAACCCTGATAAGGGGCACAACAACATCGGCCGCTTCGAAGGACTCGGAGCAGTCAACAGACTTCCCCAGCTGATCGAGCAAGAGGATATCGACGAGGTGATCATCACCCTGCCTTGGATGTACCATCGAAAGATCATGTCCATCGTCCACGCCTGCGAGCGGAGGAACGTCCGTGCCCACATCGTTCCTGACCTCTTCCAGATGAGCCTCAGCCGTGTTGATGTCGACGACCTGGGCGGAGTGCCATTGGTGGGGGTGCGCGAGGTCGGCTTCGGTCACCGGGTCCGAGCCATCAAACGGCTCATGGACGTGGTCGGAGCAATCCTGGCTATCACGCTCGGGGCACCCATCCTCGGGTTAATCGCAGTGGCGATCCGTGTCGATTCCGATGGCCCCGTCATGTTCCGTCAGACGCGCATCGGTGCGAATGGAGAGAAGTTTGAGATCCTGAAGTTCCGCTCGATGTACCAGGGAGCGGAAGAAAAACTGGAGGATTTGCGTGATCGGAGCGAAGTTGACGGACCCATCTTCAAGATGAAAGATGACCCTCGAGTGACACCTGTGGGCCGCATTCTGCGGCGTACGAGCCTCGACGAGCTACCCCAGCTCTGGAACGTTCTCCGCGGGGAGATGAGCCTTGTCGGGCCGCGCCCGCCGATTCCCGCCGAGGTGGCCGCATACCTGGAATGGCACAAGAAGCGACTCGAGGTGCGCCCGGGCATGACCGGCCTCTGGCAGGTAAGCGGCCGCAGCCTGTTGAGCTTCGAAGAGCAGTGTCTACTGGACATCTACTACATCGAGAACTGGTCCCTCTGGCTCGACTGCCAGGTTTTGCTCCGTACCATTCCCGAGGTCATCTTCGGTAACGGCGCATACTAAGACAGGTTTGGCCCTCCTCCGGTGGCATTCCCGGCCCGACGGTTTACCGTGGTTCCTCCACCTGCCTGCCAATAACCCAGGTCCCACTGCCCGCGCCGAACACCTGAACCTCAGTTGAACACCAACGCGTTCGGGGCACGACTGGGCCTCCCTGCAAGCCCTCAGCCAGGACATTGGCGTGTGTCCCACGATGAGCGAGCCCCGGCGACGCGTTGACCGGCTCTCATCGATCTCACCACATATGCATCGATGGATTCACATCCAGCACGGTCCGGCAGTGCCTTCAGACGTGGCGTTGCAAAAACCTGCCCGCGTGCTAGAATTGTTTGGTGATTGCGAGGTAGGTTCCAACGGGGGCCGGGCCAAGCCAGGTAGGCCGCGCCCCCTCTGTTTGTGCACCTGCCGAGCCCGTCACAAACTTGATGAACCACGGACCAGGAGGGGGCGATGGAGACGATCAGCGTCTCAACCGACGACAAACAGGGCTTCTACGACATCACGGACAGGGTCCAGAGCGCTGTGAATGCCTCAGGCGTCATTGAGGGGATATGCCTCGTCTTCTGCCCCCACACGACAGCAGGCGTGACTCTGAATGAGAACTGGGACAAGAGCGTCCAACACGATTTGGCGGTGGGACTCAACGAGATATCGCCCCCTCGATCTGAGTACCGACACGGCGAGGGAAACTCGCCCGCTCACCTGAAGTCATCGCTCATGGGCGCCGCCCAGGTCGTGCCCATTGACGCGGGCGACCTGGTTCTGGGCCGGTGGCAGGGCATCTACATCTGCGAGTTCGACGGTCCCCGGACGCGGAAGATCCACGTCCGAGTATTGGAGGGTTGACAGAAGGCAGGAAGATGGAAGCAACGACGATAGACCTGGAGCGGCTCGAGCGCATCTTGCCAACGGTAAGAACCCCGGGTCGCTACGTTGGTGGCGAATACAACAGTGTGGTCAAGCACTGGAACGCAGTCTCGACACACGTATGCCTGGCATTCCCAGACATCTATGACCTGGGAATGTCCAACCTAGGGTTGATGACCCTCTATGACGCGCTGAACAAACTTCCGACCGTGCTCGCCGAGCGAGTTTTTCTGCCCTGGGTTGATATGATCGCTGCCTTGCGCAGGGCTGAGATTCCGCTTTACAGCCTGGAGAACAAACGACCGCTGGCCGATTTCGATATCCTCGGGGTCACCCTCCCTTACGAGCAGGTGTACACGAATCTCCTGGAACTGCTCGATCTGGCCGAGATTCCATTCCGCGCGGCGGAACGAGACGAATCACATCCCTTGGTCATTGCCGGGGGCCACGCCACCTTTAACCCCGAGCCGATGAGCGCCTTCGTCGACGCTTTTCTCATCGGCGACGGCGAGGAGGCCATGATCGAAGCCGTAGCGAGCTACGATCTGACACGTGATAGCTCGCGGCAAGCTCAGCTGAAAAGACTGGCTCAGTTGCCAGGCTTCTACGTGCCGCGGTTCTATGAGGTCCTTTACAACGAGGGAGGCAGTGGCGTATCTGGCTCGGGAACGATCGCGGGTGTTCAGGTCAAGGAGCCTGAGGCGCAGCTCCCAGTGGTAAAACGGATTGTATCCAAGATGCCGCCGCCGGTGACCGAGCTAATCGTTCCGACGATAGATGTGAGCCACAATCGAGCCGCCATCGAAATCAGCCGGGGATGCACCCGTGGCTGTCGCTTCTGTCATGCCGGGATGGTGGTGCGTCCGGTTCGCGAACGGCCAGTGGAGGAAATACTCAAGGCCACAGAAGCCATCCTTACCCAGACCGGATTCGAGGAGATCGGACTGCTCTCGCTCTCTCCGAGTGACTACTCCCGGATCGACGAGTTGGTTGAGACCTTGATGGAGCGGTTTGAGGATCGGCACCTCTCCATCTCGCTCCCAGCCCTCCGCGCAGACAGCTTCTCCGTACGACTTGCCGAAGCCATCGCGCAGGGACGGTATACGGGTTTTACGCTGGCACCGGAAGCAGGTTCGGACCGGGTGCGAGCGACGATCAACAAGACCATCCCGTCGCGGCACGTATATGATGTGGCAAGAGAAGTCTTCGACCGAGGCTGGCAGACGATTAAGCTCTACTTCATGATCGGCCTACCGGGCGAAGAGATGGAGGACGTGGAGGCTATCGTCGAGATGGCCCGTACCGTGCACCTGATCGGCCGGCGCGTCCATGGGCGCCAGGCCCAGGTAAACATCAGTGTGAACACGTTCGTTCCCAAACCCCATACGCCCTTCCAATGGGTGGGTCTGGCGTCGACTCGCTCGATTCGCCAGAAGCATACACTCCTGCGCCGCGAGTTACGGGGTCGTGGGCTCAAGCTCGACTACAATGATCCTGAGGCATCGCTCCTGGAGGCCGTCTTGGCGCGAGGCGACCGGCGGCTGAACGACGTTGTGGAACTCGCGTGGACGCTGGGCGCGCGTTTCGACGCGTGGGACGATCAGAGGGACTTCGGTGCATGGATGCGGGCCTTCGCCAAAGCCGGACTCGATCCTGGCTTGTACGCCTATCGACAACGCCAGCGCGAGGAGCACTTGCCGTGGGATATCGTGAACGCGGGTGTGCGGAAGCGATTCCTTTGGGACGAGTACGGGCGGAGCCGCCGCGGAGAGACGCTGTCGGACTGCCGAGCCGATTGCCACGCCTGCGGGGTTCTAGCCACATTCGGGGCCATCCGTGGAGATGAGTGGAGATGCCCTGAACCCCCCGATCGATAAGCGGGTAGAGAGTAAGACGATCTGCTTGCGAAGCCACGATTAGAGCCCAGAGGAGATGGGCAGCGAGACAGGTCACCGCATCGTTGGTTCAGACTGAGATACCACTTACCACTAGGAGACATATGACTGACCATCGCGTCAACAAACTGGCTCAGGTACTCGTCGAGTACTCAACGGCTGTGCAGCCGGGTGACAAAGTTGTCATCGACGGAGGAGTGGCAGCGGAGCCTCTGCTACATGCTGTCTACGCCAAGGTCTTGGAAGCCGGAGGCCACCCCCTGCTCCTAACATCGCTCCCAGGCACAGAGCAGTTGCTTTACGAGCTCGGGTCAGACGATCAGCTTGCCTTCATTCCGAAGCCGCTGATGGTCATCATCGAGACCTATGACGTGCACATCAACGTCCGTGCGGCAGCCAATACGAAGGAACTAAGCAGCGTAGCCCCTTCGAAGATGGTGCTGCGGAGCCGAGCTCAAACCGAGCTGATGAAGACCTTTATGCAGCGGTCGGCAGCTGGAGAGTTCCGATGGGTGGGCACACTCTTCCCGACACACGCCTATGCCCAGGACGCCGAGATGAGCCTTCGCCAGTACGAGGACTTCGTCTACGGCGCCTGCATGCCGGATCTTGAGGACCCGGTGGGCTACTGGACGACGTTCTCGACCTGGCAGCAGAAGATCATTGATTGGCTAGAAGGGCGTGAGCACGTGCGCGTGGTGGGACCCGGTACGGATCTTGAGTTGAGCATCGCCGGGCGGCGCTTCATCAACAGCGATGGCAAGAAAAACATGCCCAGCGGAGAGGTCTTCACCGGCCCCGTAGAGGACAGCGCCTCAGGCCACGTGACCTTCTCGTATCCTGCGATTCACCAGGGCCGGGAGGTGACCGGTGTCCAGCTCGAATTTGAGGAAGGGAGGGTCGTCGATGCAAATGCTGAGAAGAACGAGCCTTTCCTCATCCAGACACTAGACACGGATGAGGGCGCCCGGTATCTGGGCGAGTTCGCCATCGGGACAAACGAGGGAATCACGCAATTCACCAGTCAGATCCTTTTTGATGAGAAGATCAACGGAAGCTTCCACGTTGCGCTTGGCGCCGGATACCCTGAGACAGGCAGCAAGAATGAGTCAGCCATCCACTGGGACATGATCTGCGACCTGCGCGATGGTGGGCGCATCTTGGTTGACGACGAGCTTCTCTACGAGGACGGACAGTTCGCGATCGATCTCTAAGCGTAACGGGCAACGAATCGTTCTGGCATAGGCGATTGAGTCAAGGTATGAGAGTTAGGATCACGTTCTCCAAGCGAGGGTGGATTATCTACTCCTCCCATCTAGATTTGATGCGGGCCTGGGAGAGGGCCCTGCGCCGGGCTCGCCTTCCCTTGGCTTACTCCGGCGGGTTCAATCCTCGGCCGAGGATACAGCTTGCGCGAGCCCTGCCGTTGGGACACGTGGGCGAGGAGGAGATCCTCGACGCATGGTTCGAGAAGCCGGTTCCATTGGATGAATCGGTCAGAAGGCTCACACCCGTCCTGCCGGATGGGTTGGACATCTCCACGGTACGCGAGATCGATACACGGGCGCCGGCGATGCAGACGCAGGTCGTAGGGACCCTCTATCGCGTCGCTCTCGAGTGGGACGGACCGCAAGAGGAGCTCGCGGACCAGGTCGAGCAGGCATTGGACGAGGATGAGCTCATCCACGAGCGCCGCGGCAAGCGGTACAACCTCCGCCCTCTCATAGAGAGCTTGCGGCTTGCGGAGCTGGACCAGAAGGCCGGGTGGGCCACCTTGTGGATGCAGCTGTCTGCCCGGCCTGGTGCCACGGCACGGCCCGAAGCTGTGCTAGACGTACTGGGCGTGGGAGATGTCTATGCCCGGTATACTCGGGAGGGCCTAGTACTAAGGGGCGAGTCAGAACCCTAGCATCGCCAAGCCTGGAGGAGGCAGTCGTTCACGGGATCCCCTGACTCGGATAGACGTCTGGTTGCATCAATACTCGAGACTGAATCCCGATAGGATGCTGACCGTGGAGCCTTCTCGTGCATTGTCGGTCCCCAGCTTCGCGAAGACTCCCTCCGATGTCGGGCTGATGCCTGGCGCACACGGGGCATCAGGAACGTTGGAAAGCCGCCATCTGAGCCTAGCAGGGTTTCCAGAGAGGACGACAAGACCGTGCTCTCTGCGGCATTGAGGTTGACAAACGACCCGGATTGGCTATAATACCTGTTCGAGCGGCCGAGCCATATAGCCCGGCCACTATTTGTGTTTAGCAGGGAGGATTATCGTGTACGCAGTTATGAAATCAGGCGCGCGGCAGTATCGCGCCAGCGTTGGGGATACCATTCGCGTCGAGAAGCTACCTGCTGATCCCGGCGAGCAGATCGAGCTCGACGAGGTTCTGTTGCTTGTCGATGACGACGGGGTCCAGATTGGACAACCAACCGTCGAAGGGGCCAAGGTTTTGGCGACCGTCGTGGCCCAGGAGAAGGGCCGCAAGATCAAGGTCTTCAAATACCGCCCTCGGAAGCGGTACCAGCGACATCTCGGACATCGCCAACTGTACACTCGGCTGCGCGTGGACGAGATTGTGGTCTAGGAGGATTTGAGATGGCTCATAAGAAGAGTAGTGGTGTCTCACGTAACGGACGAGAAAGTAATCCCAAATACCTGGGTGTCAAGAAGTATGGTGGGGAGTTGGTTCGCGCCGGTCATATCATTATGCGCCAGCGCGGCACGCGCATCAAGCCAGGAAGGAACGTAGGCCTGGGGCGTGACCACACACTGTTTGCGACGGCGGACGGCTACGTGACCTACGAGCATATGCGTGGAGGCGGGAAGCGCGTCAGTGTCCACCCAGCGCAGGAGGTCGCATGAAGGAAGATATCCACCCCGAATTCTATCTAGAGGCAAAGGTAGTCTGCGCTTGCGGAAACTCGTGGACCACGGGATCCACTCAGCCTGAGATTCGGACCGACGTCTGCTCTGAATGTCATCCTTTCTACACGGGCGAGCAGCGCATGCTTGACTCGGGTGGTCAGGTAGAGCGCTTCCTCAAGAAGCTGGAACGGCGCAAGGAGAAAATAGCCGAGCTGGAGCGCCGCCGGACGAGGAAGACGTCGCCAGGGCTGTCCATCGAGGAGCTGGATATACGCACTCAGGCCAAGAACGTGCTGATGGAGGCCGACATCGAGACGGTCGGTGACATCCTGGATCTCCTGGACGAAGGCGGCAGCGAGGCCTTGATGAACATTCGAGGATTCGGTATGAAATCGCTGGCGACGCTCAAGAAGCAGTTGCGTGCTCGAGGCTTTGACCTCCCCGGAGATGAGGCGGAGGAGGAGATGGAAACCGCCGAAGCCGCGGAAGAAATCGAAGCTGAGATGGCCGCATAGCCGTACCGGTGACGATTTCCTAGGGGCAGATGGTATCCATCTGCCCCTTTTTTGTGGAGCTATCCCATCACTATGTACAACAAACCTACCGGTGGCTGGATCGAGGTCATCTGCGGCAGTATGTTCAGCGGTAAGACAGAGGAGCTCATTCGCCGCCTCCGCCGAGCGCGAATCGCCAAACAGAAGGTACAAGTCTTCAAGCCCACGATCGACACTCGCTACGCGGACCGCGAGGTGACATCCCACAATGGCCTCCAGACCAAGGCTACGCCCGTCCAGGGCATAAGCGACCTCCAGGAGCGCATCGAACCTAACACAACTGTGGTGGCGATCGACGAAGCCCAGTTCTTCGACGACGCCATCGTTGAGCTATGTACGGTCTTGGCTGACGACGGCCTCCGGGTTATCGTGGCCGGGTTGGACATGGATTTCCGGGGGGAGCCCTTCGGTCCCGTACCCGCCCTGATGGCCCAGGCGGAACAGGTCGACAAGCTGCAGGCCATATGCGTCAGCTGCGGAGGACCGGCCAGCCGCACCCAGCGACTGATCGATGGTGAGCCGGCACGATACGATGACCCCATCATTCTTGTAGGAGCGAGCGAGGTGTATGAGGCACGCTGCCGGGGGTGCCACGAGGTCAGAGGCCGTGATGGCGTGAGGGACAAGCATAGCGGATGAAAGTAACCAACGTGTTATCAGAGGCAATTGAGCGGGTGCTGTTGGATGAACAAACTATCGAGGCTCGGGTTGGCAAGCTGGCCGAGCAGATCAGCGAAGACTTTGCGGGCGTGGAGTACGGTGACGATGGCCTGGTGCTGGTGGGAGTACTGAAGGGAGCCTTTGTCTTCCTGGCAGATGTGGCCCGCCGTCTGACCGTGCCACACCACGTGGACTTCATCGCCTTGTCAAGTTACAACCAGGGGGCGACTTCCGGTGAGGTGCGGCTGATCATGGACTCTCGCATCAACGTGGCCGATCGGCACGTTTTGATCGTGGAAGACATCGTCGACACCGGCCACACGCTAGACTACCTACAGCGCACGTTCAAAGCACGGCATCCGGCTTCCCTTCGCACCTGCGTCTTCCTGAGCAAGCCAGCGCGCCGTGAAGTTTCCGTCAACATAGATTATCTGGGGTTTGAGATTCCCGATGTCTGGGTGGTGGGCTACGGACTTGACTTCGCGGATCGATACCGCACCCTGCCGTACATTGGCGGGCTCAAGGAAGAAATCTACAGGAGCTAACGGAGAGACCACGGCATGGGAATGCTAGCCGATATCGACAAGGTACTCATCTCCGAGGATCAACTCCAGGCTCGGATCGTTGAGCTGGGAGAGTCACTCAACAAGACGTACTCAGATGAGGACCGCCCACTCCTGGTCTGCATTCTAAAGGGCGCATTCATGTTTCTGGCGGACTTGACACGCGCGTTGTCGATGCGGCACGAGGTCGACTTCATGGAGACCTCCTCCTATGGTGCTCGCACGGAGAGCAGCGGTGTCGTTCGCATCTTGCTCGATCTGGAGCGGAGCATCGAGGGCAGACACGTGCTAATCGTCGAGGACATCGTCGACTCTGGACGCACCCTGAACTACGTCACTCGCAACCTGGAAACGCGGAACCCGGCCAGCATCCGGGTCTGCACCCTTCTCGATAAGCCATCGCGGCGAGTCGTGGACGTACCCGTCGATTTCGTAGGCTTCGAGGTTCCAGATGAGTTCGTCATAGGCTACGGGCTGGACTTCGACGAGGAGTACCGAAACCTTCCCTTCATCGGCGTGCTCAAGGAAGAGATCTACGCCAAGGTCGAGGAAGAAGACACACGCTGATCAGCTGACGTCACCGAACCTGGAATCATCTGCACGGAGAGTGGCGATGCGAGAGAAGGGAAGAATCCTCCTGGCGATCTGATGATCCTGCTGGGCAGCTATCTTTTTCTCACTGGGCTGGGACTGGGGCCTCCAGGATGGCGAGTTCTGTGGTCTGTGCTCCCCTTGACAGGCACTGTGGCGCTCCTTGCCGTAACCATCTTCGACCCAAAGCGTGGTCCAGACTTGGTGTTCCTCCGCACCGCCACGCTGCTCGCGAGCCTCGCCTTCCTATTCACCAAGCGGGGCTTTTTGGCGGACAGTAGCTTCAGGGCGTGGCGGACCCGTTTCGCCCTCATCAGCCAGGCCGCCTTCATGGCCCGATGGATGGCAGGGGGCTTCCGGGATTGGGACGTAATCTCCCTAGGCCTTGTGGCGCTCTGCGTGGCAGGCGTAGAAGTCGCGATGACGTGCGAGCTATTGCGCCCAAACAAGCGAGGGATTCTTCCCGGCCTCTGGCTCGTTCTTCCCATTCTCGGCCGCCAGATAGCTCTACCGCGCGGTCTCCTGGCCGGGCACTCCCCTTAGATGCTGGTAGGCATCGACGCCAGCCGCGCCGTCACCGATCGCCCCACGGGCACAGAGACGTATTCTCAGCGCCTGATCCAGGCACTGCTGCAGCTGGATAGCGATCACGTCTTCAGACTCTACTTCCGGAGCGCACCCTACCCAACCCATTTCGAGGGAGCAGAGTCTTGTGTCATCCCCTTTCCACGCCTTTGGACGCATCTGCGGCTATCGTCTGAGATGGCTCTCAGGCCACCGGACCTGCTCTTCGTGCCCTCGCACGTCGTCCCCCTCATCCATCCGGTACACACCATCGTCACGATCCACGACCTTGGCTACCTGCACTTCCCATCGGCCCACCCCTGGCCCCAGCGCATCCATCTGGATCTATCCACCCGCTGGAGCACACGCGCCGCCAGCCAGGTGCTGGCAGACTCCGCCACCACGAAGGCCGACCTGGTCCGATACTACGGAATAGACCCACAGAAGATCACAGTTGCCTACCCCGGGATCGACGAGTCGGTGGGCCCGGTGAAAGACCATTCGCAGATTCAGGCGACGTTGAGAAAGCATGCTATCTCAGAAGACTACTTCCTCTTTTTGGGGACGATCCAGCCACGAAAGAACATACGGCGTCTTGTCGATGCTTTCGCACAGGTGGTCGCCAGATCCGCTACCCCGGAACTCCAGCTGGTGTTGGCGGGTAAGCCAGGGTGGCTTTGTGAGGACCTGTCGGAGCACATCGCGACGCTGGGGCTGACGGATCGCGTCGTCTTTCCTGGCTATGTGGCGGACGAGGACAAGGCCCCCCTTCTCAGCGGCGCCCTCGGTTTCCTCTTCCCCTCCCTCCATGAAGGCTTCGGCCTGCCGGTGCTTGAGGCGCAGGCCTGCGGGTGCCCCGTCGTCACCAGCACCACTTCGAGCCTTCCGGAAGTTGCCGGCGAAGGGGCTTTGCTGGTCGACCCCCAGGATGTCGACGCTATCGCCGCGGCGGCGATACGCCTGGCCGGCGCCCCGGAATTACGTGAGGAGCTGCGGGCAAGGGGGTTCGCCAATATCGAGCGATTCTCGTGGCAGATATGCGCAGAGACAGTCATGCGCGTCGTGGAGACAAAACTCTGTTAGGGTAGGGGAACTGTGGTATAATCCTCTCCAATATGCCAGACGACGTCCGCGCTGATACGTCCCCCTTACCCTCGAGTGGTCTCGTCCATCTGCAGGCTCGTGCCGCAGAGTGGGGCAGTCTGCTCGGTCCCACCTGGGCTGCGCTCTGCGGCGTCCTCGCCTCCAACGCATCGCCGTCCGGGGGCGGGGACATTGTTAAGCTCCTGTTCCTGGTGCTACTGGTGGACGGCGGATGGGGAACGATCTGGGCGGCTCTGGCCGGGACAAACTGGTCGATGCCCATCCAGCGCTGGCGATCCTGGGAAACGGAAAAAACAACCAGACACCTTCCGTACACACTTCCAGGCTCGATCGGTCACCAGCTGAGTCGGTGGGCGGGGAGACTGCGGGCATGGTGGAGCGCAGTCTTCTGGCCTGCCTGCGGTCCCGCCGTTCAGGCGATACTGGTCGGCGTGCCGCTGAGTGCACTTCTGGGTGTCGTGCTCGGGCCTGAATTACTTCTCCTCAGCACCGCAGCCCTAGCGCTGATGGAGATGGGCGTCCTCTGGAAGGGTGGAGATGGAACCGTCCCTGCCGGATGGGACGGCCTAATCGGGGTCACGTTGCCCTGGATGGCGGGACACGCAACGTTTGGGGGTTTAACAGTGCCCTCCACGGTCTTCGCCCTGGTGTTCGCAGTAGCCTGGGGCAATACGTGGAAGCCAACATCGGCAGGAGCACGCACAGCTCTAATCCTCAGCGAGGTGTCCGCGGCGGTGGGTCTGGTCGCCCTCGGTCGGCCTCTCACAGCCGGGCTCGTGCTACTGGCTTTGGTGCCGCAGATGGCCCTCTTGCCCTGGGCAAGCCAGGACACCCCAGCATCCACGATTCTTCCGGCAGCCCGTTTCGTGCGTTACACCCGTCCATGGCTGATGGGCATCATGGTAGTGGCGGCTCTCGTACTCTAGTCTATGCCTTGGCTCGCCATAGGGCTCACCCTGGTCGGCCTCCTCGTGCTTGGGTTTCTCGCATACTGGCACCTTATCCTCGCTGAGGGGGCGTACCTCGGTCCCCGTGTCGTCTCGCTCATGTATGATTGGTCGGCGGGCGCCTACGAGCGGATTAAGAAGTACCGAGCGGGCGACGAGCAGTGGTTCCTGGGCCTTCCCATGGCGCGTGCGCTGGCGAACGTACCTGCGCCTCTGGTGCTCGATGTTGCCACCGGCACGGGCCGGTTGCCAAGGGCCATCCTGCGCCAGCCCCCTTTTGACGGGCGCATCATCGCCCTTGACCTGTCCCAGGGCATGCTTGACGAGGCCGTTCGTCGAACCGCCCAATTCTCCGACCGGCTGACGTTCATCCATCAAGGAGCCAGTCAACTCCCTTTCAAGGATAACAGGTTCGATGCCGTGACGTGCATCGAAGCACTGGAGTTCATGCCCCATCCAATGCACGTACTGGATGAACTGATCCGCGTTCTAAGACCAGGCGGTGTGCTCCTGGTGACGAACCGGATCGGCCCGGATGCCAGATTCCTTCCCGGGAGAGCATTCGATCCTGATGAGTTTGAAGAAATCCTGCAACAGAGGGTGCTCGAGCAGGTGAAGACGAGAACCTGGCAGGTCGACTACAGCCTGGTATGGGCTGTCAAGGATGGAACGCCTAGAGGAGGTGGCATTCGGCCACTTCCGGACATCCTTAGTTGCCCTCATTGCACAGGATCGTTGGTTCGTGAGGCGGATTCCTTCCGCTGCGAGGCCTGCGGGCGCCGCTATCCAGTGAAAGAGGGCGGGATCATCGAGATGGCAGAGGTCAACTGAGCACCTTCAGCTATGGGCGGAGTGTAACGGATCTGCTTCTTCCCCGTTGTAAGTAGCGAGCCTCGGCTTGCCTGAGACATGATCTTCCATGACCGCAGACGCAGCTAGCCACAGCGAGGAGGCGCTGGTTCGACGCGCCGCCAGTGGAGACGCCGAGGCCTTCGGCGACCTGTACGCGCGGCATCTCGACGAGATCTATCGCTACGTCTTTTACAAGGTCGGGAGTGAGAAGCAAGCTGAGGATCTGACTGAGCAGGTCTTCCTGAGCGCTTGGGATGCCATAGACGGATACGAGGCGAGAGGGCATCCTTTCTCGGCCTGGTTGTACCGCATCGCCCATAATGCAGTTGTCGATCACTATAGAACCAAGAAGGAGGAAAGGCCACTCGACGCCGTGGCCTTCCGGTTAGCGGACGAAGCCCTTGGCCCGGAGGAGACGCTGCTCAGGAAGGCAGAGGTCTCACGCCTTCTAGACGCCCTGCGGGAGCTGTCGGATGAGAAGCAGGACTTGATTCTTCTTCGTTTCGTCGAAGGTCTCAGTCACAGCGAAGTAGCCAAGATACTCGGCAAGAGCGAGGTAGCGTGCCGCGTGATGCAGCACCGTGCATTGGCAAGCTTGAGCGAGATTCTGAAGCAGGATCATAAGTATGACTGAGACTGAACGCATCTTGGCCCGGTGCCTGGGGGCTCTCGATAAGGGCGAGACCGTCGAGGAAAGCTTGGCCCGGTATCCAGATAAGCGAGACGAGCTCGAGCCCCTCCTGCACGCCGCGCAGATCACACGCACCACGCCGAGCGTGGTTCCCTCTCCCGACTTCCGAGAGGGCGCTCGGGACCGCATGGTCAGCATGATCCGAGAGAAGGAATCGGAAACAGCTCGCCATCACACGACTCGGCGGCGGGGATTCCTCAAATGGCTCTTCCCGCATGCCGGCGTCTCCGGCCCGGTGAGACGATCTGCGTTGGCAGCGACTGCAGCGCTAACGGCTCTTCTTGTCGTCACCGCGGCGAGCGTCGGGGTCGTGCACGCCTCGTCGGACACTCTGCCGGGCGACTCCCTCTATCCGGTCAAACTCGCCGCCGAACGCCTGCGCATGGCCATCTCGCTCACGCAGAACGAGGAACTGCGGCTCCGGCTCCAGTTCGCCAGTGAACGTTTGGAAGAGGCGAATGAGTTAGCCGCTAGGAACAGGGGGGAGGAGATCGAGCCTCTGATGCGGCAATACGCTGCTGAACTCGAGGCGGCGAACGGCATCCTTCGTCGACAGCGGGACAGGGACAGCGAAGCGACCTCTGTGTACCGTCTGATCAGACACCAGTTGGATCAGCAACAGGCACAGTTGATGGCTATTCAAGATCTGGTCTCCGACGAAGCCCGGCCAGCCGTCGAACACGCCCTGGCAGCATCAGAGGACACCAAGAGACAGGCAATGGAGTTCGAGGACTCCCCCAAAGCAACCCCCTCCGTCAGTCCATGGCCATCGCCAACAACCAGTCCAGCTCACGGCCCGTCGCTCACACCGTCTCCCAAAGCCGATGTCGGTCCCAGGGACGAAGCACCTACCTACACGCCCTCGATACCGGGGCGGACCAGAACGCCTGAATCCCCCGGCTTGACCGCGACGCCAAACCCGCCCGGACTGACCAGAACACGCATGCCTGCACGTCCTACCGGCACAGCTGTGGACCCGAAAACCGGGGACACGCCCCTGCCGCCAGGTCTCACACGCACTCCAAAGGGTTTTGAGCGGACCAGAACACCGGGACCGCCCGAGCCGAGAAGCACGCCGCGGCCACCAGACGCCGACCCGCAGGAACCGGGCGACACCCCCGGTGCTCCCGAGTTTGGCCCACCGGGTTTGGAAAGCACGCCAGTGCCTCCTAATCCTGATCCGCCAGGCCAGGGTCAAGGGCCGGACCCCCCTGCTTCCGATTCGCCGGGAGAGGACAATAGTCCAAACCCACCCGGGAACCCTGATCACTCTGATCCTGAGGACTCAGGCCGGCCAACCGATCCGACGGATCCTGGCCCCCCTGGTCAGGGTGAGTCGCCTGACCAGCCCTAGCTTGGGATAAGAGAGCGGCGAACATACCTAGGGCGGCCGCGATCAGCGCCCACCACCGTTCTATCCCCCCTCATGTAACGAAGCGCCGGGACCAGCGTTATACGTGTCGCATCAGATGGGTCTCGACCAAGGGGGGGGCCCCGACGACAAAGCATTCAGATGGCCGTCGAATGGAAGGAGAGTGGAACATGCGCAAGCTAGTTGGAAGTGTTATGATCGGGCTGGGTCTCGTGGCAGCTCTGATGGTCTTTGTCTCGCCATCGCTAGCGCTTAGGCCCGCCGCCGAACAGGTTCAACAGGGACAGCCTCCTGATCCAGGAAGACCGGATCCGCTGCCCCGGCGCGAACGTCGCGTCAGCCTCCACGGGACAATCGCTGTCCTGCCCACTACGAGTGCGCTTACGGGCACGTGGAAGATCACGGACGAAACCAACGCCCCCCGTTCAGTCACCGTCACTCTCGAGACGAAGATCGTGCCTTCTGGCACCGTCCCGATGGTCGGTGACGGGGTCCACGTCGTGGGAACCCAGGATGGCGGCGACGAAGCTCCTGTTCTGGCGACGCACATCGTGGTCGAGCAGGGGACGGCCCGGCGTGCTCGTCCCATGGAATTCCGGGGCCTTATCGACAACCTGCCCTCCGCATCGACGGACGAGTTGGAGGGCTGGGTTGGCAACTGGGTTGTGTCGGGCATGACAGTCGAAGTTGACAGCGAGACACGTATCCATCCTCCGGGCAGGACGCCCACGATTGGGATGCGGGTCAACGGAATCGCGTTCCTGCAGCCCGACGGAGGCTACCTGGCGAAGAACATAGCCCTCCACAGAATGGAAGACGGCAATGATGTAGTAGAGATCGAGGGCAAGATCCAGGACCTACCTCCGGCGCCCTACACGGGAACGTGGGTCGTCGACAAGTACACCGTCACGGTCACTGCGGACACGGAGCAGAAAGGCGCTACGCCCGCCCTCAGCCTCACAGCCAGGGTCGAAGGTCAGCAACAGAGCGACGGATCTATCCTCGCCAGGGAGATCATCGTCAGGGGGCCAGAGCATGAAGAGGTGGAGTTTGAAGGGGAACTCTTGGTCTTCTCAACCACCCATCCCAGCACTTGGGCCATCAAGACCGACGCCTTCAGCGGCACGGACACCATCTCCGTCACCGTCACAGAAGAAACTCGACTGAGGACCGAGCAGGGGCCGCTCGCGGAGGGCGCCTGGGTCGAGGTCAAAGCACTGTGGGAAGGAGAAGACCTAGTAGCTGTCCAAATCAAGGTAGAGGATGACGAGTGCTGTCCCAGATGGGAGGTCTTAGAGGGCACCATCGACTACTTGGACGGGGGAGAGACCTATCTCCTCCTGGCGAGGTCCGGTTACACCGATCTCGTCACGGTGACGCTCACGGAGAATACTAGACGGATTCCGCCCACTGCCGTACTTACCCAGGGCCTATCGGTGAAGATCGGTGCACTTCGATCCGAAACTGATGCATACTTGGCAGCCTGGATCAAGGTGGAACGCCCCGATTTCGACGAGATTGAGTTTGAAGGCACCATCGTCCAAACCGATACGATTCCAAACGGCGAGTGGGTCGTTCAGGGCGACTCAGAGCGCTTCACCTTCACGGTCGACTCAGAGACGCACGTGCGGCCGAGCCGGGCTGACCTCGTGCTTAGCGCCACGGTCGAGGTCAAGGCCATTGAGATGGCTGACGGTCTTTACGCTCGGCGAATCGAGGTGGAGATGCCCGAACCCGAAGAGTTCGAGTTCGAGGGCACGATCGTCGTGACCGATAGTATTCCAGGCGAGTGGGTCATTCTGAGCGGGACGGAGCGGGTGACATTCACCTTGGACTTGGACACGGACGTGAGACCTGGTCGGGCCGCCCTCGTGTTTGGTGCCAGTGTCGAGATCGAGGCCGTTGAGGAAGATGGCAAGCTCTACGCCGTTCACATTGAGGTCGAGACACCGGAGCTCGAGATACTCGAAGGCATCCTTACCAAGACATCCGATGAGCTGCCGGGCGACTGGGTTATCAGTCTCACCGAACCCGTGACGGTCCACGTCACCAACCTTACCGCGCTAGTTCCCAACCCGGCAGCGATGGAGGTGGGCACTTCGGTCAAAGCCAAGGCCGTAGAGATAGATGAGGTCCTGTACGCTCTGTGGATCAAGCTCGACGGAGGTCCGCACGGCGGCTGGGGAGACGATGTTGACCTCCAGGACGCTCCGGGCACCCAGAAAACGCCGTTGGCGCTTGCGCAGGAAGAGGCACCAACCAAGCCCTCGAGTTGGATGATCCGCCGATACGACCGGCGGCTGGGTGGCCCCATCGAGTGAATCCCACACCTGGCCCACAGCTAGGAGGTATGCGCATCAGACTCCTCAGTCGGCGATAACGGGCAGTAGCGCTTCTGTCGGGCACGGGCGACTTGTGTCGGCTTGGTCGTCCGTGCCCGTTCCCTCGCTTGCAGACAAGACTTCTGGTTTCAACGGTGAATCGGCACAACCTTACCCCGCTCTGCCGCTCACCAAGGAGGCAATTCTATGAGCCGTAGGAATCTGGCGCGCCTCTTGGGAGCACTCCTCGCTTTCATAGTGCTCTGGTGCGTACCCTGTCCGCTCCTCAAGGCCGACCGACGGCGTGCAGTCTGGGCTTCAGGGGGACCAGGCTGGTCCACCCCGGAGAACGTGTCAGCATCCATTCTCCTCGACTCTGAGGCCCCAACCGTCGCGGTCAGTGGAAGCGGCGTCGTTCACGCCGTCTGGGAAGAGGGAAAGAGGCTCTACCACGCCTCCCGGGACGGCGGCAGCTGGTCCAGCCCTTCCAGCATTCTTGGGACGATCAACGCCCAGCAACCAGTGCTCGCCTCCGGTTCGGGCGATGAGATCCACCTGGTGTTCGCCAACCGGCCTGATGTCTTCTACAGCTCTTGGAATGGGACCAGTTGGAGCGCGCCGCTAAACCTCTCATTGACGACAAGCACCTCGGACGAACCAGACTTGGCCGTGGCGGGCGATGGAAGCCTCCACGTCGTTACCGTGGAGGGCAGCAATCAGCACCTCTACTACGCCAGTGTTGGCGACGGTTCCTATGTGCCGATTCCCGGCGCGTACGGCACCAGCCCGTCCATCGACGTCACCGCTGCGGGCCCAGTGGAGGTCCATGTCGCCTACCGCGAGTTCTTTCCAGCGACGACCTACGACATCTCCTACACGTCGAGAGGTCCGGCCGGGAGCTGGAGCCTGCCTGAGGTCGTCTCCAACTCACCTGAGGACTTCTCAACCGCACCGCAGCTGGCCCTGGGTGCCGGCGGCGTGCCTCACGTAGCGTGGCGGGAGACCATCAGCGCCACTCCTCAGGTGCAGTACGCTCGAGGACCCACCTGGACGCCTATCATAACCCTCTCCCAAAGCGCCACAGGCACCACGCTTCCCGCGTTCGCTGTTGACGCCCTGGGCGGTCAGCACGCTGCCTGGGGAGACGGAACCTCCCCCTCCTTTGCTCTCCTTCACACGTCGAGAACCGCAGCCCTGTCCTGGTCAGGGCCGACAGCGGTGAATGCGAGTATCCTGGAGATCCAGGACGTCGTTCTGGACGCTGACCCGCGTGGACCGATCCACGCCGTCTGGGTCGAGGGCGAGGACGGGGAGGTCTGGTATGCCCGCTGGTCCCCACACCAGGTCTTCTTGCCTTTGATCTATAAGGAGTGAGCAACAACGGCCTTGCGCAGGGTTGGGCCTTCGGCCGAAGACAGAAGCCTTCTGTCGCCCGCACTGTAGCGCCTCTCCATGAAACGCTGGGCTGATTCCTGCGCGAGCCGATGATGACGTGGTCGAAAGACCGGGGAGAACGTCACCGACCGTTCGAAGCCCGTCAGAACGCGGTCGGCGTGCTTTGGAACCGGCTGCTTGCACGTCTCCGTTAGGATGCTATAATCCGCCGAACGATCAGATCCTAGCAAAGCGTCGACCGGGACGAGTACCGCCGCACGAAGGGTCTAAAGAGAGGGAAGGTCACGAGCTGAGAACCTGCCCGACCCGACTGGCGAGAAAACCACCCGGGAGCAGGTCCCCCAAACCACCAAGTGGAAGTATGGGACCTCGGTACGGCCCGTTATCGCCGCAAGAGTGCAAGTCAGACACCGTCTGATCTTGAACTTGGGTGGAACCGCGTGGAGATCCCCGCGCCCCAGGGCGCAGGGATTTTGTGTATCTGAGGAGGGTTGATGACCACATTGGCCATGAAGTTCGGTGGAACCTCGGTTGGCAACGCCGAGGCCCACAGCCAGGCAGCAGCCATCGTCGTGGAGCAGTCGAAGGCATGGGACGACCTAGTGGTCGTCGTCTCGGCGATGAGCGGGGTAACCGACGCATTGACCAGGGGGGCCCTGACAGCCGCCTCCGGCGACGATCAGACCTACCGGGCCGTCGTGGCGGACCTGCGCGTGCGGCACTACCGCACCGTCGACGAGTTGATAGATCCCAACGGCGAGCGGGCAGAGCTGCTAGGCACGGTGGACGATCACCTCGACGACTTTGCCACGTTCTGTCACAGCATCCACGTCCTGGGCGAGGTGACAGCCCGCGCCATGGACGCCGTCACCTCACTGGGCGAGCGGATCAACGCCCGCATCCTAGCGGCCGTCCTCCGGCAACGCGGTGCCAGGAGCGAGGCCGTCGACGCGACCGATCTCATTGTCACTGATGCCAAGTTCCAAAACGCGGTCCCCCTTATAGACCTCACCCGTGAGCGCGTGAACTACCGTCTCAAGCCGCTGCTGGAGGCAGGCTTCGTACCCGTCGTCACTGGCTTTGTCGGCGCTACCGAGGACGGGGTGACGACAACGCTGGGGCGCGGGGGAAGCGACTACAGCGCCGCCATCCTCGGAGACTGCCTGGACGCCAATGAGGTTTGGATCTGGACAGATGTGGACGGCGTCATGACCACCGACCCTCACATCGTCCCGGAGGCCAGGGTGCTACCCGTGCTCTCCTACAACGAGGTGAGTGAGCTGGCCTATTTTGGTGCCAAAGTCGTCCACCCGCGCACCATCCGACCGGTGGTCGAGCGGGGCATTCCGCTCTGGGTTAAGAACACGTTCAACGCCTCTCACCCCGGTACCCGCATAGACCAGGAGACCGAGACCGCCCCCAGCACGGTGAAAGCAGTCACCTCCATCGAGAGGCTCAGCATGGTGAACGTTGAGGGCCGAGGCATGATGGGTGTGCCAGGCATCGCGGCCAGGACCTTCGCCGCGGTGGCGAGCCAGGGCGCCAGCGTGCTCATGATCACCCAGGCCTCCTCTGAGCAGTCGATATCCTTCCTGATCCCGATGGACACCGTGTCGTCTGTGATAGGCGCCATTGAACAGGAAATGGCCCTGGAGCTGGCCCGCAAGGACATCGATCGAGTATGGTCCATGGATGACGTCGTCATTGTGACGGCCGTCGGGTCCGGCCTGCGCACGACACCGGGCGTCGGTGCCCGCATTTTTGGGGCGCTGGCACGAGCCGGGATCAACGTCATCGCAGTGGCGCAAGGTTCCTCAGAATGCAGCATCTCGCTGGCGGTCGATGCCGACGATGCCGGGAATGCCTTGAGGCGAATCCATAGCGAGGTCATCCTCGACGAGATGGACCACAAAATGGGCGACTAGCGCCGCCGGTAAGCTGGGCCAGCCCCGGACAGGCGATCGTCTGGGACCGGGGCGTGTAGCTGCAGCGCAAAGATGGCGTCAGTGCAGACAGAGTACGAGGAGGAACGCGATGGAGAAGATCCGTGTAGGCGTCGTGGGCGCCACCGGCATGGTGGGACAGAACTACGTGCGGCTGTTGGGCAGTCATCCCTGGTTCAGGGTGACTCACGTGTCGGCATCCCCACGCTCGTCCGGTAGGACCTATGCGGAGGCGGTCGCCGGGCGCTGGGTGATGGATGAGCCTATACCTACGACGGTAGCAAACCTCGTCGTGGCCGACGCCCAAGATGTCCAAGCAGCGGCAGGAGCCTGTGACTTTGTCTTCTCAGCCTTGGGCATGGCAAAACCTGCAGTGCGTCAGTTGGAGGAGGCCTGTGCGGGCGCCGGCCTACCAGTGATCTCAAACAACTCCGCCCACCGGATGACCGACGACGTCCCTATGCTCATCCCGGAGGTGAACCCGGACCACACCTCGATCATCCCCTTTCAGCAGGAGCGTCGGGGTTGGGAAGGAGGTTTCATCGCCGTGAAACCCAACTGCAGCCTGCAGAGCTACCTACCGCCCATCTATGCCCTGATGCAGAGCGGATACGAGGTCGAGAGCATCATCGTGACCACCCTACAGGCTGTCTCTGGCGCCGGTCATCCGGGCGTCTCCTCCATGGACGTGATCGACAACGTGGTTCCCTTCATCCCGGGCGAGGAGGAGAAGACCGAACAGGAACCGCTGAAGATCCTCGGGAGTCTTCAA
>CAZIWL010000036.1:0-34182 GCA_964542755.1 uncultured Anaerolineales bacterium | reverse complement strand
GGGCCGTCGACGATCACCTCGGTGCCCTCAAACTCCCCAGCCAACGCCCTCTCCAGGAAGCCACCAGGGGGATAGTTGAAGTCGACCATCGGCTCTTCGGCCGGTTCATCCTCCGCGGGCTCATCCTCCGCCGGCGCGTCGGTCGGCGGGGCCTCGGTCGGCTCAGGGGCAGCCGGTGAACACGCACCCAAGAGCAGCGCGAGCACCATGAACAACCCGAGCACACTCAAAAGGCTTCGTTTAGACAACATTTCTCTCTTCCTCCTAGACTAAGTAGCGAATACGTTCTGCCGTGTGCGAATCTATTCTCTGAGAATCACCCGTGTCGACCACCTCCTCCCTAAATCGCGACCGGCGCGGAAACGCATGCGAAGAGCATCGTGATAATCAGTGTAGCGACGCGCCACAAGTCTCCCGGATCACCAACTCCGTGTCCAATCGCACGTGCGTGTCGTGCGGTCGGTCATCATCGATGATCCGAATGAGCAACTCGGCAGCTCCCCACCCCAACCCGAAGGTGGGGACGTGGATGGTCGTGAGAGCCGGTGTGATGAAGCGTGAAGCCGTGATGTCGTCAAAACCCACGAGGGCCACTTCCTGTGGGACACGAACCCTCGCCTCGTGAAGCGCCCTCAAGGCTCCCATTGCCACCATATCGCTGGCGACGAAGACAGCGGTAGGGGGTTCGTCCAACGCCATCAGCTCGTGGATGGCGGCGTAGCCGCTCTCCTCGTCGAAGTTCCCCTGACGGACAAGATCCTCCTCGTAAGGGAGGCCGGCGTCCGCCAGTGCCGTCCGGTAGCCCTCCAGCCGCTGCCGACTGGCGGCATAGGCCAGAGGCGCATTCGTGACGATACCAATTCGTCGGTGCCCCAACTCCAGAAGATGCGAAACGGCTGTACTGGCACCCTGAACGTTGTCTACGTCGACCGACGGGATATCGGCGTCCCCCAATCGTCCATGGAGCACGATCGGGAAGCCCTCCTGGTGAAGACCTCGGACATAGGTATCGTCGTAGCGCGGCCCAGAGAGTATGAGACCGTCAGTGTGCCTGCCCCGCACAAGCTCAACGTAAGAACCCTGGGCTTCGTCGACCTCGACGGGGCGGAAGAGGACTTGATAGCCAAACCGCCGCGCAGCCCGGCTGATACCCTCGAGCAGACCCGGGAGAAAGGCATCCCGATAGGTTCGGTCCGGGGCGCGGTGCCAGACGAGCGCGATCGTACGCGTCTTACCGCTGGCAAGACGACGGGCCGCCGCATCGGGGTAGTATTCCAGGCGTCGCGCCGCGTCCAGCACCCGTCGCTTCGTCTCGGCACTGATATGCGCATCGGGCACCTCGTTCAAGACGAGCGATACAGTCGTGCGTGAGACACCCGCCTCGCTGGCAACCTGGCGCTGAGTAGCTCGGCCCATAGTCATAGATAATCAGGACGCTGCGTACGACACGGAAGACGGGCCAGTTGTACCGGTTTGGTAACGCGTGTTAGTAGTATACATTACCGCCAAGACAAAGTCAAGGATTTCGACGTTTTCTTGATGCTCTACCGTTTCCTGGCGGAGCCGTGGTCCCTCTGACGACCAATTCCACGGGCAAGTCCTCCTGCGGCTTGCCAGCGGCGGAGCCCCCGATCACGTGAAAGAGCAAGTGCGTTCCCCGCCAGCCAGACTCGAATAGCGGCTGGCGAACCGTGGTCAAGTTCAAATAGCTGGCCACCTCGATGTCATCATACCCCACCACGGACAAGTCGTGGGGTATGGAGATTCCGCGGTCGCGCGCTGCCTCGAGCACACCTATGGCCTGGGTGTCGCTGGCAGCCACGACGGCCGTGGGCGGTTCTGGGAGGTCGAGAAGCTTTCGGGTGAGCTGGCGGGCTACGTCACACGCGTGCTCGCCCATTGCATAGTACTCTCTGCGCACGAGGAGACCAGCTCCGTGCAGGGCCTCTTGGCAACCCACATAGCGCCGATAGCTAGAGGTGAAATTGAAGGGATTGGGATACGTGTCCCCCACAAAGGCGATGCGTCGATGGCCAAGATCGATAAGGTGCCGGGCAGCCAAGCGCCCTCCCGCGGCATCGTCCACGGCCAAACTAGGCAACTCAGGATGCTCAGCGTCGATGAGCACGGTGGGAACACCGGACCTTTGGAAGTGCGCCGCGTGGTCATCGGAGGGGGCGAGAGAGAGAACGAGCAAACCGTCAACTCGTTCCCGGCGGGGGACTTGAAGGAAACACTGGTTCCGTTTCTCCACCGTCTCGACGTTGTAGAGCACCAGGTCGTACTCCGTCTGGGCTATTGCAGCCTCCACGCCACGGAGGCGTTCCACGAACGAGGGACGGGTGAAGAAGGGAACGATCACGGCCACCGTAAGGGATCGGCCCAGGGAGAGGCGACGCGCGAAGGGGTTGGGCACGTAGTCGAGCTCGCGCATGACGGCGAGGACCCTCTCCCGCGTGGCTTCGCTGACCCGCGGGCTGTTGTTGAGGACACGCGAGACCGTGCCTACGCCCACACCGGCCTCCCGCGCGACATCGGATATGGTTACGCCCAATGGTTGGCCTCCCGTGTGATCGTGGAACCGGTTCCAGTATATCATACAGGTGGCCGCATGTCAAGGGTTTGGACTGGATTGCGCTAACGACTTGTCGCGGACCTGGTCGCCGGTTGGAGACCGTTGGCGCCGGCGTACTGACCCGTTGTGACTGGCATACGTGGCAAGCATACGCTCGTGAGGTGCATCGCACCGGTAGGGGCGACAACTCGTTAGTGCACCCTTGGACTGGGATCAGGAAGTAGGTAGTAGGTAGTAGGGAGCAGGGGACGGATGGGCCGGGACGGAGGGTGGGAGGGGTATCTTGGGATTCGGGCGGAGGCGTCTCGAGAAGAAAGGGAGCTGCTTGGAATGGTGGCGGTGGTTCAGCTGTCCCAATGACCGCGTTGACAAGACGAGGGGCTGGCTTCGCCAGCCCCTGTGGTCCCCGGTCAGGTGACGTTGTAGGCTCTATCGCTAGGTTGTCGTCTCGGCCGTTCGCTGTCCGCCCTGCGCTCGAACAATCGCTTTGGTGACCTCAGCCGCGATGGACGGGAAGACAAGGAGGGGCAGGATCAAAGCCCATTCCCGGGTGCCCAGACTCACTGTGTCGAAGATGGGCTGGAGGAACGGGACGTAGACCACGGCCAAGAGAAGGACCACCGAGACAGCCACGGCGTACTGCATGTATTTGTTGCTGAAGACTCCGAGACGGAAGAGCGAGGCCCGCTCAGAGCGCGCGGTGTAGGCCCGCACGAGCTCCGACGCCGACAGCGTC
This sequence comes from uncultured Anaerolineales bacterium, assembly GCA_964542755.1. Taxonomy (GTDB): domain Bacteria; phylum Chloroflexota; class Anaerolineae; order B4-G1; family B4-G1; genus SKLM01. Next base: position 30,871 of record CAZIWL010000036.1, on the reverse strand, counting down.
ACAAAAGCCATACTGCCGGCGAGCGAGGGATCCGCGGGTTCCCACATGCGGCCAACGTAGAAGGCCGCCAACACCACAGCTGTGATCGCAACGGTCTGCACGCTGATGCCAATGGTCATCAGACGATTGATGATCGGCTCGCGGACCGGGCGCGGCGGGCGCTCCATAATATCCGGGTCGCCCTTCTCCAGACCCAGCGCCAGTGCCGGTGCGCCGTCCGTCAGAAGGTTCAGCCAGAGGAGTTGGATGGGCGTCAGCGGGGAGCCGGCCCCGAAGATGGTTCCCAGGAAGATGACCATGATCTCGGCCATGTTGCAGGAGAGCAGGAAGTAGACGAACTTCCGGATGTTGGAATAGATGATCCGACCCTGCTCCACAGCCGAGACGATGGAGGCGTAGTTGTCGTCGGTGAGCACCATGTCGGCCGTCTGTTTGGTCACGTCGGTACCCGTAATGCCCATCGCTACACCGATCGAGGCTCTCTTCAGGGCAGGAGCATCGTTTACCCCGTCGCCCGTCATGGCGACCACTTGGTCTCGGGCTTTGAGGGCCTCGACGATGCGCACCTTGTGTTGAGGGGAGACGCGCGCGAAGACATCCACATCGGCGATCGCCTCGATCAGATCGGCATCCGACATGGATTGAAGATCCGTCCCGGTCAACACCTGTCCGTTTTCGGAGCGGACAAGCTGGATCTCCTCGGCGATTGCACGCGCCGTGTCCGGATAGTCCCCAGTGATCATCATCGTGCGGATTCCGGCCCGCCGGGCCTTCTGAACGGCCGGCTTGACCTCCGGTCGAGCCGGGTCGGTCATGGCGACGAGCCCGATCAGAGAGAGCTCCCGCTCAACTGTTTTCGGATCGAGTTCATCGGGAATCTCCTCCAGATGGCGATATGCCACTGCGAGGACCCTCAGCCCTCCTCTCCCCAAATCGCGAATCACGTTCTCGATGTGTTGGCGGCGCCCCGGGTTCAACGGAACGTCAACCCCGTTCTCCAGAATCGTGTCGCAGAGGGAGAGCATGACGTCAGGGGCGCCCTTCACGTACGCGACAAACTCAGCCGCGCCCGATTCCTCCAATCCCCGAGATTCCCCTCGATGGATGGTGGTCATCCGCTTTCGGTCGCTGTCGAAGGGAATCTCAGCCACGCGGGGCAGCCGCTCCTCTACCTCGTCGCGCCAGAGACCGGCCTTGGCCGCCGCAACGACCATAGCACCCTCGGTGGGATCGCCCACCATCCGATAGCGTCCCTCGTCCTCGTCGTGAGAGTCATCCGGCTCCGGCGGCTCCAGTTGTGCATCGGAGGCAAGCATCCCACCTGTGAGAAGGGCAAGAATCTTCGGATGGTCCCGCGGGTCGGCAGGGTCACCGTAGTTCATGAACTCGCCCTTCGGCTGGTACCCCTCGCCGCTAACGTCCAGCCGAAGGTTGGCGACGTAGAGGCGGACCGCCGTCATCTCGTTCTGCGTCAGTGTGCCGGTCTTGTCGGAGCAGATAACTGTAGCACTTCCAAGCGTCTCGACCGCCGGCAGTCGGCGAATGAGGGCGTGGCGGCGGACCATCTCCTGCATGCCCAGCGCAAGGACGATGGTGACCACAGCCGGAAGGCCCTCGGGAACAGCGGCGACGGCCAGGCTGACTGCGACGATGAAAAGATGGACAATCTCCTGCCGAGTCTCGGCCAGGTAGCCACCCAGCCCTTGCTGCCCGATGAGGGAGAGATTGGTATCCTGGATCACGGCCTCGATGAAGACGATGCCGCAGATGGCCAAGGTGCCCCAGCCCAGCCAACGGCCCAGTTGATCGAGGCGGCGCTGGAGCGGCGTCGGCTCCTCCTCGTAGGACTGAATCATCTCGGCGATGAGGCCAATTTCGGTCTGCATCCCCGTCTCTACGACGATGCCAGCTCCCCGTCCATAGGTCACCGTGGTCCCCATGAACGCCAGATTCCGCCGGTCCCCCAGCGGAACCTCGACCGAGAGGACGGGGTCGGCCGATTTCTCCACGGGGAGCGATTCCCCAGTCAAGGATGCCTCGTCGACTTTGAGGTTAGCGCTCTCGATCAGTCTTAGATCGGCCGGCACGTAGCTCCCGGCCTCCAGGAAGACGATGTCCCCCGGGACAAGCTCACGGCCCGGGACGGAGATCCGATGCCCGTCTCGAATCACCCGAGCCTCCGGGGCGGCCATCTTCTTCAGGGCCGCCAGCGCTTCCTCCGCCTTGTTCTCCTGAATGACGCCGAGCACAGCGTTGAGAATCACGATCGCCAGAATGGCGCCAGCCTCGACCGTCTCGCCCAGAATGAACGACACGCCGGCGGCAACGATCAAGATAAGGATGACAAAGTCCTGAAACTGCCGGAACAGCAGCTGGAGAAATCCAGGTCGTGGGGTCTCGGCCAGCTCGTTCAGGCCGTACTTCTCGAGCCGCGCGTCGGCCTGTTCGGCACCCAGACCCTTCTTTACATCGGTCTCCAAGGCTTCGATGACGTCATCTACGGGACGACTATGCCACGGCGTTGTTTCTCTCTCCATGTCCTCCTCGCTCAGCTAATCGGATAGGCGACGCCGGCCTGAACCACAAAGAACACTGCGGGGGCTGTCGATACGAAGCGTGGCCACCTCTCCGTGGACCTGCCCAGGGTCCGGATTCTGATAACTGTCCAGCCCTAAAGCGAACGGATGCTTGGCAGTATCCTTCCTCTTTCAGAAAGGTCGACCGTCGATTATAGCATACTAGAGATGCGTGACAATGAGTCGTGGTATGTGCTTGGACTGGGGGTGCGCTAACGACTTGTCGCGGAGATTTTCGATCGTTGGAGGCCCTTGGCGCAAGCGACCTGACCAGTTGTGACTGGCATACGTGGCAAGAATACGCCCGTGAGGTGCATCACACCGGTGGAGGCGAGAACTCGTTGGTGCCTGAGGGCGAGCGAGACGAGCTAGCGTCGAGGGAGGTCCAGCATCAGTACCTCCAGTGTCAGACGCTTGTTCGCATTACGCTGGAGCTTGTGAAGAGCACTGCGCAGAGCCTTGATCACACCCACGACAGTCTCCAGGTCGAAGTGGCACGCCTGGTCGCGGAGCGAAGACTCACGGTCGACATTGGCGAGGGGCGCCTCGGCGCCGGAGGCCGCGAGAAGGACGTCACGCCACCAACCGATCCAGAGATCGAGCGTTTCCTGCGTCGCGACCGGATCGCGGGCAAGCTCCTCGGCATAAGCAAAGCGATCGATCATCGACCCGGTGAGCAACTGGCCCAAGTCGTCCAGACGCTCGTCCCGCCGGGCCATGGCCTCCTCGTCCTGAAGCATGCGAACGGCCCATCCGAGGCGCCCCCGGGAAAGATGAGACAACAACTCCGCCTGTTCGGAGGCAGCGTTCCATCTCTCTGCGAGGGCTGACTCCACCTGTCTCACGGGCAGCGGCCGCAGGGGCAAGTGCTGGCAGCGGGAGACAATGGTAGAAAGCAGGAGGTCTGGCTCCCGGGCGAGGACGGCGATCACGACACCCGAGGCGGGCTCCTCCAGCGTCTTCAAGAGCGCATTGGCGGCCGACGAGGTCGCCTCCTCGAAGCGCTTGAGGATGGCAATCTGGCGCCGGCCCTCGACCGGCGTCATGGTCAGGCTGTGTGCCAGGTCTCGGATCTGTTCAATCTTCAGGTTGGCCCCTACATGCTCCGATTCAACAATGTGGAGGTCCGGATGGTTGCCGCTGGCGATCAGACGACAGGCCCGACAGGCTCCGCAGGGTCTCTCAGTGACATCCTCCCGCGCGCACAAGAGAGCGGCGGCCAACTTGCTGGACAGGGTGGTCTTGCCCACGCCGGGCGGGCCGGTGAACAGGTAGGCGTGAGACACGCTCCCCTCAATCACGGCCCGGCGCAGCGATGCCACCGCCCAGTCGTGGCCAATCAGGTCCCAGCCGTCGCTCTTGGTCTCTGTCATCACTTGCATAGTGGGACGGAAGTGGTATAATCCTTCGCGCTGGGGGCGGTTAGCTCAGTTGGCCAGAGCGCCACGTTGACATCGTGGAGGCCGCAAGTTCAAGTCTTGCACCGCCCACCATCAGCCGGTTGGCAGATTGCCAGCCGGCTTTCTGCATGTTTGAGGTGGCTACAGGAACCACAAAGGACAGCCGATACGTCACGGGCACAAAAAGAGCAAGGATATCGGCACGTCCAGAACAAGCCAGTCCACCAGCCGTTCTAGCCCAGGGGCGGTGACCATGATCACGACAGGCCTGGCCATCAGCTCTCAATCCCCCGGTTTGCCCTCCCCACGTCGCTTAGTGATCCTTGACAGGACGGCCCTCGCCGTGGACGAGCCAGCGGTAGCTCTTCTCGATGCGGTCCCAATTGTACTCTCGATCCAGTGACCAGAAGCGTCCTATGAGGGAGACGAATCGGCCTACGCCGAGGCGATCGCACTCCGCCTCGACATCGCCCACGTAAATGGCGCCGCTCTCCGGTTTTTCCCCGCGACGTCCCAGCATACCGTGCACGTAAACTTCGGGCACCCCGACCCGCTCCGCCATACGGAGTAGGGCCTTCAGATGCTCGACGGAACCGTGGGAGCTGTAGAAGGAGATGATACCCAGGAGATGAAGGGCGTTGCCGGATGCCTTCGCTTCCTCCATGGCCCCGAGGAGAGCATCGTTCTGGAAGAGCTTCCCATCCTCGATAGCCCGCTCGACACGCAGCCGGTCCGACGTGATGACCCGCCCGGCCCCGATGTGGGTGTGGCCGACCTCGGAGTTGCCAACCGTCTTCCCCTCACGGTTCGGCACCGCGTTGGGCAAGCCCACCGCCTCTCCCGCCGCCTCCAGTCTGGTCGCCGGGCAAGTCCTCTGGAGCCCATCTATCACGGGCGTCTCGGCCTCCAGGATCAGATTGCCCCAGGCCTCATCGCGGGCACCCCATCCATCGAGGATGAAGAGGGCCACGCGCTGCCGCTCGCCGTTCTCCCGCACTGCGATAAGGGACGTCCCTGTCATAGGGTCAGGCTTCTCGACGTCCATCAGATCGAGGATCGTCGGTGCGACGTCGATGAGCGTTCCACCATGCCGCACAGTGACATCCCCATACTGGCGGGGAGTGACGACGACGAAGGGGACGTCGCTGTCGGTGTGTCCCGTGTCGATGGACCCATCAGGATAGTACCACTTTTCCACAGTCCCATGATCCGCAGTGACCAAAGCCACCACGCCCATCTCCTGGGCCACCTGCAACACCCTTCCAAGCTGCGTATCCACAGTCGAGACAGCAGCCTTGATGGCATCACGGTCCTCGCTGTGCCCGATCACGTCGACGTTGGCCCAGTTGACGACCAGCAAGTCGGTGGTCTCGTCCTGGAGTGCGGCGATGGCGGCATCCGCCACGTCAGCAGCCCGCATCTCGGGCGGCGGGAGGTAGCCCTCTGTCTCCAAGGACTCGATGATGGTCCAGGTCTCTCCAGGGAAGGGCTCAAGACGGCCTCCATTGAGAAAGGTGGTGAGATGGACCTGCTTCTCCGATTCAACGATCTTCACCTGCTGGTGTCCGGCGCGGCTCACGGCTTCGCTCAAGGTACCCTGGATGTTCCCACCCGGTGGAAAGGCGACCTGGACGTCGAGGTCGGGATGGTATTCGATCATCGTCACCCAGCGGGTTGTGATAGCGTCACGCTCGAAGTAGGGGAACTCGTCGTCGACGAAGGCCTGCGTCAGCTCGATCTCACGTTCGCCGCGCAGGTCGTAGAAGATGACGTAGTCGCCGTCCCCGATGCGTCCGATAGGGTCACCGTCCTCGTCGACAAGGACGAGAGGCTCCATCATCTCGTCATCCTCGCCGGCGCGGTACGCTTCTCGGACGCCCTCGGCGAGGGGATAGACTTGGTCGTCTGTCATGGGTTGCTCCTATGAGAGACTAAGGGCAGACAACGGGTGCTGCGCTCAGTCGGGACGTCATCAGCGAGTCAGACCTTTCCGCAAGTGTTCGCATTCATCCTATCGCGTCAGGTTCCAGGTCCAGGCAGCGGCTGATCGAAAGTGGGTCCACGTTTCGCGTCACTTGTGGTACGGGGCGATTGTAGCACGCGCGGGGCGGTGTAGCAACCCAGACCGCGACGCGGTCACGCCCGTTGAAGGCCTGACAGCCCCAGTTGTCCGAGGAGGATGAGGCTCCTCGGGTTCAGATCGCCTCAATCGACGCATGACCCCGTCCCTCTGGAGGCCCCAGTCTCACGCAACGACTGATCGACCGACAATGGGGGCGCTGCCCCGGCGGGTTGAAGTTGACACCTAATCCCGGAGGACTATAATAGGGGTAATCTAAGAACGGAATGCGTGGACCGGGACGAGTACCAGGCGTAGAGGTCACAGAGAGAGGGAGTCGCTGGCTGGAAGCTCCCTTGGCCGAGCGGCCGGGAAAACCCCCCGGGAGTGGGTTTCGGAAATCGGTGGCATGGCTGTGCCGAAGAGTATGAAATCCCGGGTAGGCCCGTTACAGCCTCAAGAGTGTGCGGTCAGGCCGAGTGGAGCATCATCGAACGGCCGCAAACTTGGGTGGAACCACGTGGGAGATCCCCGCGCCCCAAGGGCGTGGGGTTTTTGTGTTTCTGGGAGAGGGGGGTGATCGATATGACAGAGAGCGATACTGACACGTCCCGGAGGGACGGTCGGGCACCAGGCGCCCGGCGTGTGCTCACCCCCGGGGCTAGCCATCGATCACCTGTGAGCGCCACAATTTGCGAGGCAACAGAGTTGAGGAATAGAACACCTCAACGAAGGGAGAATGACGATGTCTGCGAAAGCTGACGAGCATAAGCATGAGGGGAACGGCCACCTGCACCGGGTGCGACACTCGACGGCACACGTGATGGCCCAAGCAGTCCTGGAGAAGTTCCCGGAAGGGAAGGTCGCCATCGGCCCGGCTATCGACACGGGCTTCTACTACGATTTTGAACTGCCCCGTCCGCTGACGCCAGAGGATCTGGAGGAAATCGAGTCACGGATGCGGGAGATCATCAAGGAAGACGTCCAATTCGAGCGAGAGGAGCTGGACGAGGAACAAGCCCGCGAGGTTTTCGAGGACCAACCCTACAAGCAGGAGTTGATTGATGACATCTCCTCGGGCGGGTTGGACGAGCACGGCGAGCCGGTCGAGGGGGAGGTGGAGCTCTCGATCTACCGGCACGGTCCTTTCGTAGACCTGTGCCGTGGTCCGCACGTAGAGAGCACGGGGGAGATCAATCCGGACGCCCTGAAGCTGCTGAATGTGGCCGGGGCCTATTGGCGCGGCGACGAGCGGCGCCCGATGCTCCAGCGGATCTACGGCACGGTGTGGGAGAAAGAGGAGGAGCTCCAGGATTTCCTGGACTGGCAGGAAGAGGTGGAGAAGCGCGACCACCGGCGCTTGATCAAGGAGCTGGATCTGGTGAGCTTCCACGAGGAGGGTGGCGCCGGATTGGCGTACTGGCACCCCAAGGGTGGTCGCATCCGGGAGATCATCGAGGACTTCTGGCGCGCCCGGCATCGGGAAGGCGGCTACGAGATCATCTATACGCCCCACATCGGCAAGGCGGATCTGTGGAAGATCTCAGGACATCTCGATTTCTATGAAGAGAGCATGTACTCTCCGATGGACGTGGACGACGTGGACTACTACTTGAAGCCGATGAACTGTCCCTTCCACATCTTGATCTACAAGTCGGACCTGCGCTCGTATAGGGACCTGCCGCTACGGTGGGCGGAGCTCGGAACGGTCTACCGGTATGAACGGAGCGGCGTGCTGCACGGCCTGCTCCGCGTGCGCGGATTCACGCAGGACGACGCTCATATCTTCTGCACGCCGGACCAGATTGAGGATGAGATCCTGCGCGTATTGGACTTCAGCCTCAACATGCTGCGGAGCTTCGGCTTTGAGGAGTTCGGGGTCGTGCTGAGCGTGCGCGATCCGGACGCGCCGGACAAGTACGCCGGCGAGGGCGCGATGTGGGAGGAGGCAGAGGCATCCCTGTTGAAGGCAATCGAAGCGCGGGACCTGCCCTACGAGCGGATTGAGGGCGAGGCCGTCTTCTATGGGCCGAAGATCGACATCCACATCAAGGACGCGCTGGGGCGGACGTGGCAGCTGACGACGATCCAATTCGACTTCAACGTGCCGGAGCGTTTCGACATGACGTACGTGGGGGAAGACGGGCAGGAGCATCGCCCCTACATGGTTCATCGAGCCCTACTAGGCAGCATCGAAAGGTTCTTTGGCATCCTCGTGGAGCACTACGCCGGGGCCTTCCCGGTCTGGTTGAGCCCGGTTCAAGCCATGCTGATTCCCATCGTGGATCGGCACGTCGAGTATGCAGAATCGGTGGCTGAACGGCTGCGAGCAGCCGGGCTGCGAGCCAGCGTGGATGACTCGAACGACCGCATGGGCGCCAAGATTCGAAAGGCACAGATGGCGAAGGTTCCCTACATGCTGATCATGGGCGACCGAGAGATCGAAGCCGAGGAGGTGAACCTCCGGCTGCGGAACGAGGAGGTTCGTGGGGCGATGTCCGTCGACGCGTTCATCGAACTAGCACAGGAGGCAGTGGAGGCCCGCCGTCAGCTATAGGCTCAAGATCTCGATGGAGGACCTCGGAATCGGCTTCCGAGGTCCTCGATCCGACGTTCATGCTTGGGAGACCAACGGTCCGGCCCAAGGCGCATTACCACTGGCTTGGCGCTGGTATGAGCAGTTTGACATCATGCGCCGATTGTGTTATTATGATATGCAATACCTAGGGTCGGAGGTCTCCGGCTACCGGAGTCCTTCGGCGGACACCCGCAGCACATTGTGGCAAGCGCAGGTTTTGATACACTCCAGGAGGTAAGGCCTAATTAGCGAGAAGCAATATCGTGTTAATCGGCAGATCCGTGTCTCTCCAGTGCGGCTCATCGACGCAGATGGTGAAAACCATGGCGTCGTGCCCCTGGAGGAAGCCGTCGATTCGGCGATCTCATCCGGTTTGGACCTCGTCGAAGTCGCCCCCAACGCGAACCCTCCCGTCGTGAAAGTGATGGACTACGGGAAGTTCAAATACGAGCAGGAGAAGGCTGCCCAGGCAGCACGCAAGCAACAGAAGCACGTGGAGGTCAAGGAGATCCAACTTCGTCCCAAGACGGCGGATCATCACCTCGACTTCAAGGTGCGGCGGGCCAGGGGCTGGCTCCAAAGCGGCAAGAAGGTCAAGGTGCGCATGCGCTTCAGGGGTCGGGAGATCACCTACCCAGAGATCGGACGGGACAAACTCCGCGATATTGCTGAAGAGCTGTCTGACGTCAGCGAGGTCGAGCAGAGGCCGAGTATGGACCGGTACTCGATGCTGATGGTCTTGACCCCGTCTGAGGAGTGAGAGGCAGCGGCGAGAGTGTCTGCCTCTCGCCGCAGGTCAGACAGAAGAACTGGTAGAGGGATCAGCACAAGATCCGCCCGAGAAGGCGGATTCGTTTTTGAGTGGATAGTTGATGAGCAAGTAGTGGGTTTTCAGATCTAAAGGAGCGATGGTGCAGTGCGAGTAAAGGGTGGAGGAAACAGACGTCGCCGACACAAGAAGATCCTTCGAGACACGAAGGGCTATTGGGGCACGCGACATCATCTTTATCGACGGGCCAACGAAGCTTGGATGAAGTCCCAATGGTACGCATACCGGGACCGACGTCAGCGAAGGCGGGACCTTCGACGGCTTTGGATCACGCGGATCAACGCAGCAGCTCGACAGAGTGACATGCCATACAGCCGGTTCATCCATGGTCTGAAGGAAGCGGACATCGCCCTGGATCGGAAGATCCTGGCCGACCTCGCCGTTCGAGATCAGGATGCATTCGCTGAGATCGTCCAGGTCGCGAAAGACGCAGTGGCGTAGCCGCATCACGGCCGATCGAACAACAGGGAGCCTCCCGCGGGCTCCCTTTTTTGCTGTATGGCGCCGGCCCGGGCATCGCTGGCCTTGCGGTAGCAGGGCAGCGGTGAGAACCGGTGGGTTCCGCGCCGCAGTTGTAGTGTGCCTTCTCGGCCTTTTCGGCTTTTTCGTCAGCGGGGGCTGCACGACTACCTCGCCGGTTCTGCCGGTCACGCCGATCCTGGTAATCGCCTCCGAGCCAACGCCAACGGCGCCCGCCTGGCCCAGCCGACCGGCGACCAGGAGCCCGTCTCCCATCACATCGTATCCCACGCGGTCGGCGCAGGCAACTGCGGTCACTCCATCCCAGACCTCGAGGCCGACAGCGGCGCCGGATTCTCGCTCCCCAACCACGCCACCGACGTCCACCTTTACTCCGAGTCCCACCCCGATCTCAAGGTCTGTCGAGGTCACGTGGACGGCCATCGCAGAGACACCGACAGGCGCGGCGCCGGAGGCCACACCCACATCGGAGGGTTTCACGCCGGAGCCACCGGACGGCCGAACCTTTGCGACGCTGGAGTCATTCTGGGCCGGCAGGGCCGAATGGCACCTCGAACACTATGACGTCGGCCTACCGGCGGGCGAGTCGGACACCATTCACCACGGCGGATCGGTCTTCCGGTCCTACCTGCACGCCAGCTTCGATTCGGCAGGCATCGTCGATTCCTGCGGTGCCCCGGCACCGTTTCCCGGCTGCGTGACTCTCTGGACGAGCTTCGACGGCGGCCGCAGCTTCTCGCTTTCCTATCCGACGTGTCTGTTCCGCTGTGCGGCGTGCCCGTGCGACCCCGGACGGGATCATACCGCCCAGCAGCAGTACCCACGGGTCTTCCTCGACGATGGCGTGGCGCATATGGTCTACGAGTGGGGCGCAGCGTCGCACTATCGGACCTCCGGGGACGGCGTCGACTGGTCCGCCGAAGCACGCGTACCCGGAACGGGTCAATGGAAAGCGGATGCGTGCCCTGTGGCTGCGGACATTGGGGATCACCCAAACATCTACGCGGAAACGGAGTACGGCAACTGTCTGGTCGGCGCCCCACCGGGGATCTACGTGGACGGCGACCAGTTGTACATCTTCGTCGGTCTGGGCCGGAATCCAGGTCATATGGGCTGCTTCTCCGGCCCCAAGGCCGCAGGTGCCGCAGGCCTTCGCCCGTGCATCTCCAACCCCCTATTCGGAGCCGAGCATGGATACGGGCCCCTTGAGGCCCGTGGCGCCGAGGCAAACCCCTATTTCGAGTCCCGAACGATCTCCTCGGCGGACGTTGTGCGCTTTGGGGACCGGTTCTATATGGCCTACGAAGGCGTGAGAGGGCCCAGCGACCCGACCTCCGTGGACGACCAGTTCGCGTTGGGCTTCGCGAGGAGTGTAGGACCGGTCATCGACGGACCCTGGGAACGGTACCCAAGCAACCCGGTCATTATGGATGTGGCGAACAACTGGGGGATCGGCCACGCAGATCTGGTTCTCGTCGGGCCGGCGACGTACCTCTACACAGCGACCTCACAGACCACGCGGGGCCGATACGTGTTGCTTCATCGGTAGGCACCCCCCTCGGCGGCAGTACTTGGGCGGGGGCCGGTCCCTCGTGCCGACCCGGCCCTCGCTTGACAAATCGAACGTTTGTTCTTATCATGGTTGGCAGGGGTTACCATGAATGCCGTAGGGAAACTGAAGCTGCTCGGACCAGCCACCCGCTTCGAGCCCGCCGAAGAGGTGATCGGCTCCCGGCGTTCGGCCGCCGGTAGGGGAGTGGACGATCTGTCTGGATGCATCCACCGGGCCGTGGTACCGGGCGGCAAGCGCATCCCCCTGCTCAAGACACTGCTCACCTCCGCCTGTGAGCGGGACTGCCGCTACTGCGCGTTCCGGAACGGGCGCGACTTCCGTAGAGCCACTTTCGCCCCAGACGAGTTGGCACGGCTCTTTATGGACATGCATCAGAACGGCATGGTGGAGGGTATCTTCCTTAGCTCGGGTGTGGCTGGGGGCGGACCGAACACCGAAGACCGCCTCCTCGGAACCGCTGAGATTCTGCGGGAACGGTACGGCTTTCGAGGCTATCTCCATCTCAAGATCATGCCTGGGGCTGAGCGGGATCAGGTGGAGACGGCCATGAGGCTGGCCGACCGGGTCTCGGTGAATCTTGAGGCTCCGAACACCCGGCGGCTGAGTGCTCTGGCCCCGCATAAGACCTTCGACGACGAGTTGCTCAAACGGTTGCGGTGGATTGAGGAGATTCGACGAGAGAAGCCCGACCGGTGGCCAAGTTCCACAACCCAGTTCGTCGTGGGGGCAGGCGACGAAAAGGACGTCGAGCTCTTGACCACGACTGAGTACCTCTTCCGAGAGGCGGGCCTGGCGCGCACCTACTTCATGTCCTTTACCCCGGTTGAGGGGACCCCGTTGGAGGACCGCCCCCCCGCCCCACCGGAGCGGGAGCACCGGCTCTACCAGGCTTCGTTCCTGCTCCGCGACTACGGTTTCAGTGCCGAGGAACTGCCCTTCGACGAGAGGGGAAACCTCCCCCTGGACGTGGATCCCAAGCTGGCGTGGGCACGGCGCAGGCTGCGTGAGCTACCGGTAGAGGTCAACACGGCGAGCGTCCGTGAGCTCCTGCGGGTACCAGGCATCGGGCCGAAGGGAGCGGAGAAGATCAACCGGGCCCGTCGCTGCGGTAGGCTGCGCGATCTGAGCGACCTCTCGAAGTGCGGCGTTGTCGCCCAGCGGAGCGCTCCCTTCGTGCTCTTGGACGGCCGCCGTCCCCCGCGGCAACTGAGCTTCTGGCAAGACTGACCGGGTCATGCTGCAGGCCTCTCCTCATGGACCAGTCACGCCACTTCACATGGGACAGACCGTCCTGAGCCGTACGATCCGCACGGTCGAAGCGTACCTGGTCGACGATCTACTGATCGACAGCGGGCCCCCAGCAACGGCCGTGGAGCTGGCACGCTGGTTCCGGCACAGAGAGCTCCGGCGGATCGTCGACACGCACCATCACGAGGATCACGCAGGGGGCAACACAGTGCTACCAGAGGCTTTTGGTGTTCAGGTCTCCGCCCCGGACGGGGCGCTGTCTATCCTGAGAGATCCTCCACGCCTCGAACTCTACGACCGGGTCGTGTGGGGACAGCCCTCCCACGGAGGCCGCGCCGCTTGGACCTGTGGTGAACACGCGCCGGTATCGATTCGACGTGATTCCCACGCCGGGGCACTGTGCGGACCACGTCTGCTTCTTCGAGCCAAAAGAAACCGGGCTCTTCAGCGGCGACCTCTTCATCCACGCCAGGGCGCATTACTTGAACGCCCGTGAGGACGTGTACGGGATCCTGGCTTCGCTACGGCGAGTCCTGGCCCTGGAGCCGAGGATCCTGTTCTGCGAACACGCCGGTGTCGTCCCAGATGCTTGCGGCGCCATCGAGCGAAGGATCCGGTACTGGGAGGAGCTCGGGGAACCGACGGAAGCTCTTCGGACGAGCGGCCTCTCAAGGGCGAAGAGCCGGGACAGGCTTCTGGGCCCAGAGGGTGTAGCCGCGTGGCTGAGCGGCGGGCGGTTTTCGAAGAGGAATCTGGCCGATGACAGAATCTGATCGACGCGTTTCTGAACGAGCAGAGATAGGGAGGCAAGGCCTCGGGTCCGCGCCTCCCACTCCGCTCCAGTAGGGAATGACCTGGATCCCGTCCGACCAGCGCTCGGTGGTCGCCCCGTCGGACGTGTAGCGCCCCTCACCCCACAGGATGGCGCGCCCCCTACCTACCGCGTGGAGATCCAGGTTCTCGGCGGCGAGGATGACGGACACGCCCCGTCCCTCGATCACCGCCGCCCCGTGAAAGCCGACGTACTCGGTCCAGCCACTTGGGAAGTCCTTCTTGTGCCCGTGGCCCTTGACCCACAGGATGCCGTTGCCCCGCAGCCAGACCTTGCCGTCTCCCCGCAGCGCAGCAAGACCATCGCCATGGGCCTCGAGGCGCTTCACGGTATCCGGAGGGTCGGCGCTGGCTACCGAGGCAACCGCGAGGGCGGCCACGATCCCCAGTGTCAACAAGATGACCAGCTTCTTGTACCACTTCAAGTTGCTTGTCTCCTCTTTGTCTTATGTGACGGGATATCGAACTCGCGTGCATCACTTCGGTTCCGGATCCTCAGTGTGGGTTCATTATGGAGCATGAGTGTGAAGGGTGTGTTGCAGGGATGTAAGAGGGTTGTAAGGGGAGGTAGGCCTCCTGGCTGGCGGCGGATCGTGGCTTCGCGAAGGTGGCGCTCCGGGTAAGCTGCGGAAAGACGTGGTGCCGATCCAGCTAAGACGTGAGGAGAGGGGATCGGGAGTGCAGCTGGGCGGGGGACGGTCGCTCCGGGCGATTCTCAGACCAAGAGTTCGCGATAGGGGGCTCCCCGAGTCGGGCCTCACTGGTGTCGCGCACCCACGGTCGTTGAGGCCTGCCGGATCTTAGTTTGGGCCGTATGGCACCAATGTGGTGGGCGAGGCAGAGCGTGAGGAGATCGGCGACACAGCTAAGGCGTGGGAAACTGAAACCTATCAGTCAGACGTAGGGTTCGCAACAGGGAGGCGGACGGTGAACCGGGTGCCAAGGCCGACGACGCTTTCGACGGAGATGGTGCCTCCGTGGGCCTCGACAATCTCCTGGGCGATAGCCAGCCCGAGGCCGGCCCCGCCGCAAGCCGAACGCACTCTATCTGAGCGGTAGAAGCGCTCAAAGATACGCGGCATCTCCTCGGCCGGTATGCCCTTGCCAGTGTGCGTGAACGTCACATCGATGGCATCGTCATCGGCGACACGTCCCGCCACGGAAACCGTTCCGTCCGCGAGCGTGTGGCGCACCGCATTGTCGAGGAGACTGTCGAAGACCCCAACGAGAGCATCGGGGTCACCCCGGATGGTCCACCCTCGAGCACCTGTGTCACGCAACTCCACGTCGACCGCCCTGGCCTACGGCGTCATGCCTTCGACGAACTGGCGCAGAAGGCTGTGGAGCTCCACATCCCTGAGCTGCATCTCAATCTGACCAGCATCGAAGCGGGCCAGGAGGAGAAGGTCGTCGACCAAACGCCGCATTCGTCCCGCTCCTGCATGGATGACGGTGGCCGCCCGCTTGAACCTTCCCGGTTCGGCCGCCGTTCCGTCCAGCAAGGCCTGAGAGAAGCCCTGAATAGACGTGAGCGGCGTCTTCATCTCGTGGGAGACGGTGGCAACGAAGTCCCTCTGGA
This sequence comes from uncultured Anaerolineales bacterium, assembly GCA_964542755.1. GTDB lineage: Bacteria > Chloroflexota > Anaerolineae > B4-G1 > B4-G1 > SKLM01. Next base: position 15,718 of record CAZIWL010000036.1, on the reverse strand, counting down.
CGTGTCGAGTAGCCTCGACCCGATCGGTGATAGGGTTGAAGGTCCGGGCTAGCGAGCGGACCTCCCTTGGCCCAGAGACTGGCGCCCGGACATCGGTCTCCCCTCTGGTCAGAGCCTGGGCCGCGGCGGACACCCGGGTCAGCGGCCGGGCGACAGACCGGCCGAGGACGAAGGCGAGCAGTGTGGAGAGGACCATCGCGGCCAAGCCGGCCCACAGGAGCGGAACCAGCAGGTTCTCACGGGTTTAGGCCGCGGCCAGTCAACCAGATTCGCACCTGGAATCCAGCTTGCTCCAGGTACATCTGACTGGGCTCCACGATGTGGGCCTCGTCATCCACCACCAGGATTGTCTCTCCGGACGTCAGAAACACGCTCCTTGGACCCTACGGACGCACCGGGCAGCCTCGACACAAAGGGGAGGCCCACCACCCCCATGGCGGCACTCACAGCGAACGCCCAGCGCAGGCTCAGCGCATCCCCGATGAGCCCGATGACGACGATGACGCCCGAGCGAAGGACGAAGCTCAGCGCCATGTAGAGACCGTTGGCCAGGGCACGGTTCCCCGGTAGCGATTCCTGCACCAACGCCATGATGACCGGACCGACCGACAGGCTGCCGACGCCAAGAAGGAGGAGCAAGGGGATGCGCATCCAACCGTCCACCAAGAGGAACGCGCCCATCAACAGCGGTGTGACCAGGAACGAGAGAAAGAGGATGGTCCGCCGGCCCACACGATCACTCACCGATCCTCCGAGGAGTGCTCCCCCGACCCCGGCCGCCTGAAGCAGCGAGAGAGAGGCCCCCGCGGCCACGAGACCGGAGCCCCCTTCACTGAGGAAGGTGGGCAGATAAGTGGTCAGCGCCGACACCACGAACGAGCGCACGATGATGACGCCGGTCAGTGGAACGAGGAGCGGCCCCAGGCTGTGCAGCGCCTCCCGCCACGGAAGCGAGTCCGCTGAAACGGCGGGCCGCCCAGCCACGTCACGGAGCAAGAGGAAAAGGACGACGGACGTCAGCAGCCCGGCAACCATCACCAGCGGGGTGGATGGCACGGTCAGGAGCTGGATCGCGCCGACGATGACAATGGGACCAAGCGTCCTGCCAAGCTCGCCGCCAACCATCCAGAAGCCCATGCCCCGCCCCAGGTGTGGCCCGGAGAGCCGGCCGGCCATGACCGGCCCCACCGAATGGATGGAAGCCGAGCTGAGCCCCGCCAGCAAGAGGAAAAGGGTCAGCGCCCCGTAGCCGGGGGCTACAGGCAGCAAGCTCATGAAGGCAGCGGACACGGCCGGTGCCAGGATCACGAGATAGCGTAGGCTCACCCGATCGGCGAGATGACCGATGACGGGCTGGAGGAGTGATGGAACCTGCAGGAAGACGTTCAGCAAGCCGGCCTCGGTCTTGGAGAGCATCAGGGTGCTGATGAAGATGGGCATAAGTGATGGCAGAAACGCTGTGTAGATGTCGTGCACGCCATGCGCAGCGCTGATGGTGATAACCCGTCCGGTGCGGAAATCGTCCGGACTGGTGGGCAGGTCTGTCGACGGGTTTTCGCAGGGACAGGGATGAGTCAACGTGAGCCTCCGTGGAGATGTGCGGTTGTCGAATGAGCCGTCACACGTCGACGCGCTCAGCTCAGCATCAAAGCCGGGCAAATAGATCTGTCTCAGGTTCCTCGGGCCATCCGACGGTCGAGTGCGCCAGGACGTAGTGCTCACGGGAAAACCCGGGGTCAGCGAGGACCTCCTCACGGGCATCGGACCAGCGGCTCTCCCGCCCCACCTGGGTCGCATGACATTGGATACCGTGCAGCTTCTGGTCCACGCGGCCCCTAACGTCGATCGTGGCCGTGATCTCCTCTGACGGCCACCCTACGAAGCGGAAGGGTACGCCGTCCATCATCATGGCCGTTGGCTCGCCTCGATCTGCACGGTCCCGAATGAAGGACTCGGGCATGACCCGGTAGTAGCACTTGCTGACGAGATGCGGCTCGCAGGTTCGGTCGACGTGATGAGGAAAACAGTTAGAGTCGGCAGCCATCTCGATGGCGATGGTGGTCCAGCGGTGGACGGCGATGTGATCGTAATGACCGTAGATCCCCTCGGGACCAAAGGTAATGATCACCTGCGGTTTGAGTTCGCGTATGAGACGGACCACTTTTCCGACGGCCTGGCCCTGATGGATAAGGGAGAGGAGGCCGTCAGCGTAGTCGAGGAAGCGCGGAGGGTGGATGCCGTAGATGTCACAGGCACAGCGGAGTTCCTGCTCGCGCACGAAGGGTAGATCGGCGCTGGTAGCGAGATCCGGCTCGGCGATTTCGCCGGCCTCACCGCGGGTGGCGGTGACCAGGTAGACGTCGCAGCCCTCGGCCGCGTACTTGCTGAGGGTGCCGCCGGTGCCGAAAGCCTCGTCGTCGGGGTGAGCAAAGACTGCCATCAGCGTTCGGTTGGACAAGGTCATCCTCCCTGTTTGATCCTCCAAGTGGCGGCAATAATAACACAGGGACAGAGGGTGGTCAAAGACCCGGTGGTTGTGCTAACCGCGAAGCGCGCTCGAGACACAAAGAAGGCGATATACGCACAGACTATGAACGTCACAATTCAGCAACGGGTCCCCCAAGAGGCTGCACGCGGGCACGCTTCTCACCCATCCGCTGCCAATTCGGCCCGGGGCGACACCGGGGCTCCAAGAGGGAAGAAGGCCCGCAATACGAGACAGCCCCAGGGAGTCGGGCTCCCTGGGGCTGTCTCTCACGTCGAGACGGATCTACGACAGCGTTCCGACGAGCTCCGTCTCCCGACCGTTGCTGCCCGCGCAGATGGCCCCGATCTCCAACTCCCTCTCGAAGGCAAGCCGGAGCACGTCGTCGACGTGGTCGACCAGCTCGAATTTCAGCTCGTCCCGGATCTCCTCCGGCACGTCGTCCAGATCGACCTCATTGGCCTTGGGCAGGATAATCGTCCGCAGGCCCTGGCGGTGCGCCGCCAGCACCTTCTGTTTGACGCCGCCGATGGGCAGCACACGCCCCTGCAGCGTCACCTCACCCGTCATACCGACGTCATCGCGAACCCGACAACCAGTCAGGACAGAGACCAGCGCCGTGACGAGGGTCACGCCCGCCGACGGGCCGTCCTTGGGGATCGCTCCCGCCGGCACGTGGAGGTGGATCGTCTTGTCCTCCAGTGCATCGGCAGCAAGCCCCAGGCGCTCGAGCTCCCCCTGGACGAAGCTGAGCGAGATGCGCGCCGACTCCTTCATGACGTCGCCCAGTTGTCCGGTGAGCAGGAGCTTGTCCTTGCCCTCCATTGAGCGCGCCTCGACGAATAGGACCTTGCCGCCCGTAGGCGTCCAGGCCAGCCCGGTGGCCACACCTGGGAGCCCGGTCCGCAACTCAGCCTCGTCGCGGTAGCGCGGCTTGCCCAGGAAGTCTCGCACCTTCTCTTCGTCGAGCACAGTGACGTCACCATGCCCGTTTCCCGGACCCCTGGCGACACTCATAGCCACCTTGCGCAGCGCTCGGCCGATTTCGCGCTCAAGGTTGCGGACGCCGGCCTCGCGGGTGTAGTCGCGAATAATCGCCCGCAGGCCGTCCTCAGCGAAAGCAACCTCATCACGTTCCAGGCCGTTGACCTTGACCTGTCGCGGCACGAGATAGCCCTCGGCGATCTGGACCTTATCGTATTCCGTGTAGCCATCGATCTCAATGACCTCCATCCTGTCCTGCAGCGCCGGAGGGATGGTGCTCAACGTGTTCGCCGTCGTGATGAAGAACACGTCGCTCAGATCGAAATCGAGGTCGAGGTAATGGTCTCGGAACGCATGGTTTTGCTGCGGATCGAGCACCTCAAGCAGGGCGCTGGCAGGGTCACCTCTCCAGCTCGAGCTCACTTTGTCGACCTCGTCCAGCATGAAGACCGGGTTCCGCGTCCCGACGCGCTTGAGGGCCTGGATGATCCGACCGGGCATAGCGCCGATATACGTCCGGCGATGTCCGCGGATCTCAGCCTCGTCGCGCAGTCCCCCCAAGCTCATTCGGGTGAAATCCCGCCCGAGGGCGCGCGCGATCGAGCGGCCCAGGCTGGTCTTGCCCACACCAGGCGGCCCCACGAAACAGAGGATTGTGGAGGCGTATTCTTCCGGTCGCTCGACCTCCCGGTCCCGGTGCAGCTTCCGCACGGCAAGGAACTCCAGGATGCGCTCCTTCACCTTCTCGAGACCGTAATGATCCTCGGCCAGGACCTCCTCAGCATGGTTGATGTCAAGGTCGTCATCGGAGAGTTCGTTCCAGGGCAGCTCCAACAGCCAGTCGAGGTAGGTCTTAATGACGCCGACCTCGGCGGACTGGGGATGGAGCTGTGCCAGGCGGTCGAGCTCACGCTCGGCCTCCTTCTGCGCCTCCTCGGGGAGGTCAGCCTCCTCGAGCCTCTGACGATAGATGTCGGCCTCGGAGCCTTCCTCGCCCTCTCCTAACTCTTTCTGGATCGCCTTAAGCTGCTGACGGAGGAAGTACTCACGCTGCGTCTTCTCCATCTCAGTTTGGGCTTCCTCGCGGATCTCCTCGCTGACCTCGAGGACCTCCAGCTCGCGCTGCATGATCCGCAGCAAGGATCGCATCTGGGCGGTCAGGTTCTCGCCGGAGAGGACCTCTTGAGCCTGTTGGACATCCAATTGGGTATTGGACGCCAGGGCGTACAGTAGGACGTCCGGCTCCGCCACCTGATCGAGCATCTCGATCGCCTCTTCAGGCACCTGCGGGAAGTAGGAGACCATCTGCCGCGCCATGCTCAACAGCTCTCGCCGCAGCGCCTCGATCTCGGTCTCGTTGCGCAGCTGCTCGCCAATGGGCTCCACGTGCGCCTGCAGGTAAGGCTCCTCAGCCGTCCACTCCTCAACACGAACCCGAAGCAGGCCCCGGATGATAATCTGATACTCGGCCGTCTCGTCGTCCTTCAGCTTCACGACCCGCTCGACGCGCGCCAGGGTCCCGACTTTGTAGACCCCGTCGAAACCAGGCTCCTCCACCGACGGATCGGTCATAGCGGCAAGCACAAGCAGACGCTCGCCATCAAGCACGTCTTCCAGTAGTTGAACAGAACGCGGAATGCCAATTGCCAGCGGCAGCACCGTATGAGGGAAAGCCACCACGTTGCGCAAGGGCAACACCGGCAATTCGTGCGGCAGATCACCGCTCGGCATGCGCTTGTCTTCCTTTTCTTCGATCAGCGATTCCAGCATATTAGCACCTCAAGTTTGAGACAGGAACGTCTCAGTTGCGCATGAATGGACCATGCGTACGCGATAGGGATTATGCCCGGTCGGTATAGGAAAGGGATTGGCGCGGGATTAGAACCGTATTAGAGCCCGGTAGGCACCGTTAGCGACGAGGACACTGCTCAAGTCGGCGGGGTTGAGATTCGCTCATCGGTCCTGGCTGGGTATTGATTGTACCCGCAACGTCTGTGTAGGCCAGGGAACGGCAGGCTGCAGCCAGACCGGCTGCCCGGCAAGTCCTTGCCGGGCAGCCGGTTCGGGGCCCACCACGTCAAGCGCCTGCGGCGCCCCGTTTTGGCTCCACGAGGTGCCGAAGGCGGTCGATATAGGCTCTCGAGCGGGACTGCTTCAGCCAGTCTCGGACGTGTTTGTAGCCGTACAGACGCAGCATCGGCACGGCGAGGATGTCCTGCAGGCGCGCCCAGGACTCGTGGGAAAGCGTCTCGCGCAGCATCCCCAGAAGATCCGGCCAACGGTCCGGCAGGAGAGAGAGGACCGCAACTCGCGGAAGCTGGAGCCGCAGACCGCGCTCCCGCCAGAGGAGGCTGATGAGAAACGGGAAGTTGCGTGTGACGTTGGAGAGGAAGAGGCCCAAGACATGCCCCACGGAGTAGAAGCGGGCCATCGCGCGGCACGTACCCATCTGCAGCTCGTAGGCGCTCATCCGCTTGGGTTCGACGACACAGTGGTGGCCGTCGTACATAGTCAGGTCATCAGTCAGGAGGCGGTCCTCCTCCTTCATGCGCTCGTAGAAGGGCGTGCCAGGGCAAGGTGTGAGCATAAGGAACTGCAGCGTATCGATTTCGTTCTCCAGCGCGAAATCCACGCTCCGGTCGAAGATGGTCTGGTCATCGGTATCCGCCCCGAGGACAAACATCCCGTGCACGTGGATGCCATACTGATGGAACGCCTCCATGCTTTGTCGAACGTCCCGTACGTCCTGGTGTTTGTTGTAGGCATCCAGCGTGGCCTGACTGGCAGATTCGAACCCACAGTACACCATGTTGCACCCGGAGTCGCGCATGAGGGTAAGCAACTCGTGGTCGAACTCCCGAGTGTGCTTGTCCTTGAAGACCGCTTCAGCCCGCATCTGCGCGGACCAGGGCGGGGTCAGGTCCCGGTCGATCATGCCCTGCAGCAGGGCCCTGGTGCGACGCTTGTCGACCACGAAGTTGTCGTCGTAGAAGAAGACAGCCCCCCGATCCCGGTAAGTCTCCAGCTCGTCGAGCACGTTCTCAATGGAGCGGGACCGAACCCGGCGACCGAACATGTGAATCACCGAGCAGAAATCGCAGGCAAAGGGGCAGCCCCACTGGGTCATCACGGGTATGTTGGTCATACGCTCATGCCCGACGATGAGATCGAGCGCCGGAGCAGGCATGTCTTCAAAGGCCTCTGCGGGACATGGCGCGCGATCCGGATTGTGAATCGGTTGACCAGATGCGCCGTGGTACGAGAGCCCGGCAATGCCGGTCACGTCATCCCCAGCCTCGAGGGCCTCGACGAGTTCCAACGTCGTGTCCTGCCCCTCTCGCCGCACCACCAGATCGCAGTGCTCGAGCCCCTCATCGGGCAGGAAGGTCACGTGCGGGCCCCCGACGACGGTTGGTATCCCCAAGGCCTTCACACGGGCCGCCATCCGATAGGCCACAGGGGTCGTAGCGGTGGTCGTGGAGAAACCAACCAGATCTGCCTGGGCGATATCCTTCCAGTCCACCGGCGCCAGGGTTTCGACGTAGATGCGCACATCGTGTCCGTGGTCAGTCAATACGCGGCCTATGAGCGGAAGGCCCAGGCGGGGCAGCAGCGCTCGGTCGAAGACGTTGAGTCCGGGAGCCTTGGGCTCGATCAGTCGAATCTTCACAGCATCCTCCTCTCGATCTCTTGTTTGCGACAGCGGCGCTCGATTCCAAGAATCGGCGCTCGGTTGGAGGGCCACCTCCCCGGGTCAAGGACCACATCCAATTCGACAGCATGGTCCCAGGTCGGTTGAGGTGTTCCCTCCGAGGTGGGGGCCGACGGCCAGGCGCTGATACAGTACGACGCCCAGCCAGGTATGCGAGCGACTAAGACCAGACCTCCTGGAGCGGAGGTCGCGGGGGCGCTGGGCCGCGGGTCCGTAGGCCCAAAGGCCGCCGAAGGCCGCGGATGAGTTAGCCCCGCTGGATCTTAGACGTTCCCCAGGCTATGAGATCAAACAGGATCGGGCTCGGAATGGGAGGTACAGCGAGGAGTGTTGATCGAACCTCGGTGCGCAATAGAAACGCAGGCGTTTCCGCGACGGGGAAGACGCGCCAGCGTAGCCGTTGGCTTCGCTTCTCGAAAGCCACCGTAAGAGAAATCCTATGCACATCTCAAGCACGGCTTCGACAGCTCTGTCCTCGTGCGAGCCTCTCCTCTTCGAGGACTCGTCGTTGCACAATCTCCTGAGCAGACGAGCGAGGGAGAGATCGAGATGAGGGGCAGCACGCCTTAAGGCGCGCAGTCGCTGCCGCCCGTCGAGTATCAGGGCTCGGGCTATCTCCTCCGGTTGAACGGCCCCACCACCGAGGTGCTGCGAGAGGCCGACGACCATCTGGAGCAAGACGATGGGTTGCACCTGGGACAGCTTACCCAAGGGCACTTTCCCCCCCAGCGCCCGGAGGACATCTGCTTTGCCGCTCAACGAGACCATAATGCGGCTATTATAGGAGCAGGTGATGGGAAGTCAAGCAAGTCTATCTCGGCTGGCCCGCCATTGAGGCGGTGGTGCCTCCGCTGGCGCGAAAGCCGGGGGCCAGAGCCCGTTCTTGAATTCTCCGTCCATTAGTGTATAGTGCACGACGATCTCGACGCCGTCTTGGCCGGCGGCGCAACTGCCCTCACCCCCTAACGTATCCCGTAGGGGGATGGTCGTTGGAGGGCGGGAGAACACCGACGGGACGGTGCGCACGGGCTTAGGACCGCTGCGACGGCTCGCACCCCTGGACGACGCAGGGCGCTCGTCACGGTGGAGAAGGGATACCCCCGTCGGGCCGTGGAGGCCGAGGCAGCTCTTGTCCTGCGGGCGGCTGAACTCAAGACGAAGGAGCCGCACCCTGGCGGCACGGTCCTCGTTCTGCGCCAGCAGATAGGCGGCGCCTTGCGGCTGGTCGGCTGCCAGCCAGCGAAGCAACTACGACAAGACCGTTTCTTGCCTGTCCGCTGCGCGCGGAAGGGACAACTGCGCCAGCTTGAGTTCATTGATGAGGCACAAGGGGGTGCCATCAACCTCCATCTGAGGATGGACTCCGGGATCGAGGGTACAAGGTTGAGTCCCCCCTCCTCGCAGACGGGGGATGGCTGGATGAGTTCACCACGAGAAAGCTGCGAGGCCGGGCCAACCCTTGTGGAGGCTCGTCTCCCGCTTTGCGCCTCAACAAGGCACTTACGACCAGACCAGGGAGCGGAACAGCCCATAACCATGAGAACACCATTGGGACAAGGAGGCAAGATGACAGAGGACTCGCTGTCGGCGAGAGCAGAAGCTTACCTACGTAGACTATGTACCGGGGCGCTGGACAGGCGGGTAGGATCCCCGGGCAACCGTGCCGCGACCGACTTCTTCTCCGCCACGATAGCGGGCTTGGGATTCCACGTCGACTCGCCATCATTCGACTGCATCGACTGGTGCGAGGGAGGCGCTCACATATCAGTCGGGGGCACATCGTTCGACGTGTTCGTCAACCCGTACTCCCTGGGGGGCTATGCACGAGGGCCCTTGGCAGTGGTTTCAACCCTCGACGAATTGGAGACCGCCGACGTCGGTCAATGCGTTGTCCTGCTGCGCGGAGACCTGGCCCGAGAGCCGTTGATGCCCAAGAACTTTCCTTTCTACAATCCGGATAGACATCAACGGATCATTGCGTTGCTGGAGGTCAAGATGCCTCAGGCTATAGTTGGGGCGACGTCACGGAATCCGGAGATGGCTGGCGCGGTCTATCCGTTCCCCCTCTTCGAGGATGGCGATTTCGACATCCCCTCGGTCACGATGACGGAGGAAGAGGGCGAGCGCCTGGCTAAGCACAGCGGAGAGGAAATCTCGCTCGAGATTCGCGCTCTCCGCAGTCCCGCGCGCGGCTGCAACGTCGTGGCGCGAAGGGGCGACAACCGTCGCCGGGTGGTCGTTCTTGCGCATGTCGACAGCAAGGAAGGGACACCCGGGGCCCTCGACAACGCGAGCGGGGTGGTGGTCCTGCTTCTGCTGGCCGACCTCCTGTCGGACTACGAGGGAGGGCTGGCGATCGAACTCGTCGCACTGAACGGCGAGGACTACTACTCCAGTCCCGGACAGAAAGTGTACCTTAGCCAGAACGCCGGCAGGTTCGACGAGATCATCCTCGGCATCAATCTGGACGGCGCCGGCTACAAGTCAGGCAAGACAGCATACTCTCTCTACGGCTGTCCCTCCGAGCTTGGCCGGATGCTGAGAGAGACGTTATCATCCCAGAGGGGCCTGGTTGAAGGGGAGCCCTGGTATCAGGGGGATCACGCTCTCTTCTTGATGAACGAGGTACCGACCGTGGCGATGACCTCCGAGCGCATGACGGATGTCCTCGCCCGCGTCGTGCACACGCCGAGCGACCGACCGGAGATCGTGGACGTCCGCAAGCTCGTGGATGCGGCTCTGGGAATTCGTGAGGTGCTGATGAGACTGGAGCAGCTGACATAGACCGAGACCGCGTTCTTCGCAGGAGCCCCCCGACGATTCTGCTGATGTCATCGTTATGTACCACTCTGACGAGATTGTCTTCTGGTCAGTGGCAGGGCGTGTGGCAGCGCACCGGCGGCGCTGGCTACCGAGACCAAGTGAGGCGTGGACCTGCGGTGAATCCCGAATCGGGCATGATTTCCTGGGCAGGCGATCAGCCAGGGTAAGACCGCAACGGCTCCCGGCATCACCCCTCGACTTCGGCATTCCTGCGGGGGTGCTGGCAGCCAGCCTATGGGTCGCGGGACACGTTCCCACGGACGCCGATTGCGCTCCGGGCCATCGAACGGGCTCGTGCTTATGGTGTTCGATCGTCTGCTCGCAGCGTTCCGGGCACCGCTTGTGGGGCGGCGCCTCGATCCAACTACCCTCGGCTCAGTGGGTCCAGGTCCTTGTTCGGCCACGAAGTCGTGCTATAATCCCAGCCACTAATTCACCTTCCGATCGGACGTGACAAGGAGGTCATGATGGATCTTTCGACAAAAGAGTACAAGCGCTGCGCCGTAGTCGAGGTGTCAGGGCGAATCGACAGCGCCACCGCACCGGAGCTGGCAGAAGCCTTCAACGAGCTTACGAGCGAGGGACAGTACAACCTGGTACTGGACATGGACGATGTCGAGTTCATTTCCAGCGCGGGCCTGCGCGTCTTGATCGACGTCCAGAAGACCTGCCAGCGACTGAACCGGGGCAAACTGGTGCTCGCCGAGGTGCCCGAGCAGATCTGCGAGGCGTTCGACCTGGCCGGGTTCGTTGCACTGTTCGATTTCTATGACGAGCAGATCGACGCGGTAGGAAGCTTCTAGCCCGCCACTCCCGGAACAGAACGTGAAGCGATACGTGGACTGAACCGTCCGACGACGCTTCACGTTTCCGGCCTCCATGTTTAAGAGCGAGCAGCGGGTCTTTCCCGCTCGATTCGAGAGCCTCTCAGCTATCGATCATTTCGTCGCCGACGCGGCCAGGCGCGCTGGCCTTGATCCATGCGCGGTCTACCAGGTGCAGCTCGCCGTTGACGAGGCGTGCTCGAACATCATCGAGCACGCATACGGCGGCGAGGGGGACGGCGTGATCGAGTGCGTCCTGGACGTCGCCGACGGGGAGTTCACGATCACACTTCGCGACTACGGCAAGCCGTTTGACCCACAGTCCGTGCCCGAACCCGATGTCGAGGCGACTCTCGAGGACCGCACGGGGGGCGGGCTGGGCCTCTACTTTATCCGGCACCTCATGGACGATTTCCAGTTCGAGTTCGATGCCAAGCAAGGCAATCTGCTGATGATGATCAAGAGGATAGAGCGCGGCGACTGCAGAGAACCCCAGGCCTCGCGATAGTCGACGTCGACTCCCATGATGGCAGCGCGTACACACGACTCCTCGACATGGCGTCTGCTCCTCGACCTGGGCAAGGAACTCATCGCCCAGCCGGATGTTGTCATGCAGCGCGAGCTCATCCTCGGAGCGGCACGGAAGCTCGTCGGCGGTGAGGCCAAGCTCTGGCTTATGGACGCTGCCTACAGGCCGCCAGAATCCAGACTCCCTTTGGAGGCGAGATCCTCGGGATCACCGATGATGGAGCGGGCGGCGGCATCTGACGCCTCCATCAGTGATGATGGAGGCATCGCGATACCACTGCGCGGCCCCCGCGAGATCCTCGGTGTTTTGGAGGTCCGAAGGGCCGGCCTGACGGAGGATGATGTGGCGCTCCTGGAAGGCTTGGCGACGCAGGCAGCCGCCGCGCTGCAGGCCGGTCGTCAGGTCGCGGTAGAGCGCTGGCGGTTGGAGCAACTCTCCCTGGTACGAACTGTCAGCGCCGAGGTGGCCAATGTACTGGACCTGGACGAACTGAGCCAGCGCGTCGCGAATCTCGTCCTTGAGACTTTCGGGTACTACTACGTCGCGCTCTTCACCCTCGAGCCGGATCATGAGACTCTCCTCTGCCGTGCCAGTGCCGGCCCCCTCCGGTCGGCGGGGAGACGCACGCCTGCCGAGACTTTTGCACCCCCGGTGGAGCTAGGGCAGGGCATCGTTGGCCATGTGGCCCAGACGGGAGAGGAGATCCTGGCAGGGGACGTGAGCCGCAATTCGCACTACCGCTACGTGGATGTCCTTCCCGGGACCAAGTCCGAGGCAGCCCTGCCGCTCGTGATCGAGGAGCGTACGCTGGGCGTGCTCGACGTACAGAGCGACCAGCCAGAGCGTTTTGACGAGACAGACATGCTGGTGCTCCGCGCCCTGGCCGATCAAATCGCTATCGCCGTGGAGGACGCGCGACTGTACAGCGACCTCCGCCTCCACGCGGACCAGCTCTCGGCCGTCGCTGAGGTAGGCCGGGTGGTTGCCTCAATCCTCGACCTCGACGAGCTGTTGGACCGGGTCGCCGCCCTTATCCACGAGCAGTTCGGCTACCCCGTCATCCATCTCTTCACAGTCGATCCGGCCCGGGGGAAGATTGTCTACCGCGCTGGATGGCCGCCCCGACCTGCTGATACAGTGGAAGCGGGCCAGCCGGTCTGCGACCTCAGCGATTCAGAGGGCATTGTGGCCTGGGTGGCCTGCCACGGCGAGACGGTGCTATCGAACGACCTGACTCAGGATCGTCGCTACCAGCGCCTAGCGTCGCCGCCCATCGACGCCCATTCCCAGCTGGCCGTTCCCCTGGTTTTTGGGGACGAGGTGCTGGGCGTGCTCGACGTCCAAAGTGAACAGAAGAACAGCTTCAATGAGGACGACCAGTTTCTCTTCGAAGCTTTGGCCGACAGCGTGGCCATCGCGATCCGAAATGCCAACCTTTACCAGTCAGAGCGTTGGCGCCGACAGGTCGCGGACAGCATGCGAGACGTCGCGGGTCTCCTTTCCGCCGGGATCGAGCTTGACGAGGTCCTTGATGCCGTCCTCGACCGGTTGGGGGCGATCCTCCCGTGTGACGGGGCCGCAATATGGTTGCTGCAGGACCATACGCTCTGTCTGTCCGCCGTCCGCGGCGCAGACGAAAACGTGTGTATCGACAACTCCCGCACGGGCGGAAACGCCTGGCTGCGTCGGGCCCTGGTCGCGGACAAGCCTCTGGTCCGATCCTCCCGGGATCCGATCGAGCCCCTGGGAACCACCCTGGGTATGGCGCCCGATTACTCAGCCATCGCGGCGCCCCTAAAAGCCGCGGAGCAGCGCCTCGGGCTGCTGACTCTGGTCCACCACAGGCCAAATCGGTACGGCCCGGAGTCGCGGGCTATGACGGCCGCATTCGCGAGTTATGCGGCGGTTGCGATCGAGAACACCCGCCTGTATCAGCGCGCGCAGGAACAAGCTTACATCTCAACTGTTCTGCTGGAAGTGGCCGACGCGACCCAGTCATTGACCACGCTCGACGAGGTACTCGACACTGTGGTTCGACTGATGCCGATGCTGGTGGGCGTTGACCGCTGCGCAGTGTTCCTCTGGGAGGAAGACCGCGACGCGTTCGTGACGAGAGAGAGCTGCGGTCATCCGGCCCAGGGGGAGGGCGGTCCGGTTGGTGACGTGCGCCTGCGTCCCAGCGAGATACCCGCCTTCGAAGAACTCCGCAGGACACGTGAGCCGGTCACGCTGGACCGAGCCCCCGCCGGATTGGAGGGATTCGACTCCCCTCTCCTACTGCCCCTGGTGGTTCACGGGGAGGTGCAGGGTGCGATGCTCGTAGACTACGGGCTCGAGAATGATGCCTACGAAACGCACCAGCTCCATGACGAGCGCATGGCTATTCTACGCGGCATAGCCTACCAAGCAGCTATGGCCGCGGAGAACGCACGGCTTCTCGAGGCACGGCAGGAAGAGGCTTACGTCTCGGCGGCCCTCCTCCAGGTTGCCCAGGCCGTGGTCAGCCTAAACGATCTGGACGAGATTCTCGCGGCTATTGTGCGCATCACGCCCATGCTGGTCGGGGTCGAGGGATGCGCGGTCTTTCTTTGGGACGGTGAGGAAAGCGCTTTCTCGCCCGGCCGCGGTTACGGAACACCTATGCCGGCAGGAGCCATCTCCCCAGATTCGTTCCCTCTGCTCGATGCCGTCCGTCGACAGGACGAGCGCGTCATTCTGGAAGACGTCACTCAACTCGAGGGGCTGATTCCCGGACACCTGACAGAGAGCCGTCACGAGCGGAGCACGGGTTCGAAGCCACCGGATGTGCTTGGGACTGTGATGGGCGTTCCTCTCTCGGTGAAGGGGGATGTCCTGGGGGTCCTGTTGGTGGGGGAGAGCGCCGGATGCCGGTGCTTCAACGAACGTCGACTGGAGATCATCACGGGTATCGCACAGCAGACAGCCCTGGCGATCCAGAACGACCGCCTCCAGCAGGAGATGGCTGAGCGTGAGCGGCTGGAGCAGGAACTCGAGTTGGCGCGAGAGATCCAGCAGACATTCATGCCGGAGCATCTCCCCACCATATCGGGGTGGGAGTTGGCTGTCACCTGGCGCGCCGCCCGCCAGGTCGCCGGCGACTTCTACGACGTGTTTGAACTGCCAGGCCGTCGACTGGGCGTAGTGATTGCAGATGTAGCAGACAAGGGGATGCCAGCTGCGCTCTTTATGGCGTTAACCCGCACGCTTATGCGGGCAGCCGCTGGGGAGGGACGCTCGCCTGGCGACGCGCTGGGCCGCGTCAATGAGCTGCTGGTGCCAGACGCGAAACACGGTATGTTTGTGACCGGGCTCTATGCCATCGTCTCCCTGGCGTCCGGCGAGGCCATCGTGGCCAACGCGGGCCATCACCCGCCCCTCATCCTCCGTTCGGAGGACGGCAGGTTGGAGCAGATGGAACGAGGCGAAACAGCCCTCGGAGTGCTCAAGGACGTTGCCTTTCGAGAGCACCCGGTGACACTGCACCCTGGAGACTGCATGGTCCTCTATACGGATGGTGTGACGGAGGCTCTCTCAGTCAACGGCGCCTTCTTCGGAGAATCCCAACTACACGAGGTGATCCGACAGCGCTGTGAACGAGACACTGCAGAAGGAACGCTGTCCCGCATCATCGATGCTGTGGAGGGCTTCGTGGGTGATCAACCTCCGTCGGACGATTTGACGCTGATGGTGGTGCGCCGACGGGAAGACTGACGGGCTCCGATTGCCTTGCCCGATCCCGGCTCGATGCCGCAATGAGGGCCGGCACGCCGAGCCACTATTCAACAAAAATCTCGACCCGCTCGTTGTCCTCTGCGTCCTCCACGTCGACGATCTTCCCCGCGGTGCCGGCTCTCAGAGCCCGCATCACCTCTTCGAGGTCAATCTCCGCGGGCGCGAACTGCGCCCCCATATGCATCCCGACGTTGATCAAGTTCCACGGCAGATCGATATTCACTTTGTTGCGCCCTGTCTCGAGATCGGAGACGCGGACCCTGAGACGGCGAGGCTGCTGAGACCGGTCCGGCTCTGCCGCCCTCACGGTAGGCTGTTCGCTCTCCTGCAAAGCCTCCAGGAGCCTGGCGCCTTCCTCGGCGCTGATCTGACCGCCCTGCACCATCTTGAGAATCTCCATGCGCTCTTCTGCTGTAGCCATTCCACATAACCTCCTCGTCAGTCGATTTTAGCACGTCAACGGGGGTTGGTCAACGCCCAGGTGCCAGTCGGGTCCGCTAACGGGTTGTCGCGGACATGGTGACCGGTTGGCCACCGTCGGCGCCAAACGGGAGCCGGTGTACCGGCCAGTTGTGACTGGCATACGAGGCGAGCATACGCTCGTGAGG
>CAZIWL010000035.1:0-34222 GCA_964542755.1 uncultured Anaerolineales bacterium | reverse complement strand
CAGAATCGTCTCGGGAACCTGAAGGGCCAACGCACGACCGCATCGGCGGAAGACGTGGCACTAAGTCGCCATCGTCACTACAGCAGTTCGCCCGCCCTTAGTTCCCGCCGCCCAGTCGTTCATAGAGCCGTGCCGTCTCCGGCGAGGGAGACACCCCCAGCTCCGCTTCAAGGACTTCTCGGCACAGACCATACTGCTCCAGCGCCTTCGAGCGACGCCCGGCCTCCGCATAACAGAGCATGACGCGTCTGTGCACATCCTCGCGCAGGGGATCGGCATCCAGCGCCCGGCCAAACCACGCCACAGCCTCCTCGTAGGCAGCCCTGGCCTGGTGACAGCGACCTAGCCCAACGAGCGCCTCGACATACTTCAACCCGAGGGCTTCGCGCTGCGTGACACACCACTCTCGCTCCATGCCCATAAGGAAGCCCCCCTGGTAGAGATCGACCGCCCGACGCCAGAGCTCTTCTGTCTGCCAATCTCGAGGCGGTAGGAGGCGTGCGCGTTCAAACAGAGACTCGAACTCATCGACATCATACCAGGTCTCGATCTCGCCGACTTGATACTGCCCGTTCTTCACCACAATGGCGTCGCTGCCTACGGCACGTCGCACGCGGTACAGTGTACTGTGGAAGTTGCTGCTCACCTTGTCCACGGGGAGATCCGGCCAGAAGACAAGACCGACGGAATCCCGCTCGACCGGGCCGTGAATAAAGATGTAGAAGAACAACTCCCGGGCCATGGCCGCCTGCCAGTCGGAGGCGGGGACAGGTTCCCCGTCCCGTACCACTCGGCCTTCGCAGAGCCCGTAGACCTCAAGCCGCTTGCCCGCCGGGCGGGTACGCAGACCGGGTTCGCCCGTCAGCTCGCGTCCGAAACGGCGCAATTCCTCTATGCCCGCCGCCACCTTCCGGCAGCCCGGTACGCGCTCTTCTAATCCAAGCTCGATGAGGCCCGGTGTGTGCCGTCCCTCGGTCACTGCGAACTGAGCTGTCCCGATCTCTTCAGCCAGCCCCAGCGCCTCCTCCAGCCGCGTAGCGGCTTCCCGCTTCTCCCCGGCGAGGAAGTGTGCCTTAGCCAGCAAAAAACGGCCCCTGGCCAGGTCTCGCCGCCGTTGCTGCTCCGAGAGGAGGTCAAGCACTTCATTCAGCTGCGCGATCCCTTCCGCGGCAGCGCCAGACTCAACCAGAGCAATCCCTCTCCCCAGGGACAGGGTGCAGCTGCAACTCGGTTCCATCCCTTGTCCTTCAGTCAGCTGCTCCGCGCTCCTGAGCAACTCCAGGGCTTGATCGGGATCACCCTGCCAGCGATAGAGGTCCGCACGAGCTGCCAGGATATCCGCCGCCTGCTCGGGCCTGCTCTCACGAGCAATCCGCCAGGCCATCTCATACAAACGCTCCGCCCTTCGATACGCTCCGGCGTCCCGGTGGATGGTGGCCATCCCTTCCGCCAGATACACCGTGTGCCGCGCATCGTCGGCTCGACGCGCGACGGTTAGTCCCTCTTGGTGGAGCGCCAGCGCCCTTCGATACTCCCCTCGCTCGTAGTGCAGCATACCAAGGTTATTCAACACACCCGCAAGCTGTGCGGACGAGCCCAGCCGACGGGCCAGCGGCAGCGCTTCGCTGAGATAGGAGGCCGCATCGCCGAACCGTCCCTGGGAAGCACAACCAAAGGCCAGGTCCTGCAAGACATTGAGCACATCATAGGGGCTCTCTGCCTCGCGGAACAGACCGAGGGCACCGTGAAGCTCCTCTACCCCCTCGGCCGTACGCCCCTGGGTCAAGTATGCCCTGCCGATCATACGTTGCGCCTGCGCCCGATCAGCCTGTTCGTGCTGCCCGAGCATGCTCAAGGCCTCAGTCGCCTCTCGGAGAGCGATCTCGGGACATTGTGCGTACACCGCCAGCGTCGCCCGCTGGATACGAACCTTTGCCAACTGCGCCCGATCCTGCTGTTCAGATAAACCGGCTTCAGCGTGCGTCAGAGCGTCGCGGGCCTCGTCAAACAAATATCGATCGGTCAGCAGCTTGCTGTGGTAGAGCGCCAGCCGCGGGGCCTGTGGTTTGATCTCCTCAGGGAGAGACACCGCCCACCCACGCAGAGCCTCAACCCGCCCGCGAGTGAACCACTCAAGCGCCACCCGGTCCATCAGCTTCGTCGCTTGGGGGTACGCCTCGGCCGCCAAGTAATGGTAGACCGCCTCCTCCACATCGTGCCGTTCTTCAAACCAGACACCGGCACGGCGGTGCAGGTCATCGTGGTAGCCCCGGTCCACCAGCTGGAGTCGCTTCTCCAAAAAGTCACGGAAGAGCTTATGGTACCGGTAGGTCGCCCGTGCGTCCTCTCCGAACCGGGTGAGGAAGAGGTTGCGGCGCTCGACATCCCCGAGGAGGTCCTCTGCCTCCGCAAGGCCGAGGACCTCGCTGCAGAGTCGCACCGACATCTCGCGAAGCACCGCCGACGCGCGCAAGAAACGTCGTACGTCTGGAGGCTGCCTCTCCAACACCTCCGAGGCAAGATACCCATACGTTTGCGACGTTGCCCGTTCGGCACTAAGGAAGACCGACTCGGCATCCGTTCGCAGGAGGTCGACAATGAGCAGGACACCCGTGATCCAACCTTCGGCATGATCCGCGATGGCTCGCGCCCTGCCCTCCGTGATGTCGACCTCGGCTTGTCTGAGAAGCTCCTGGATCTCCTCGGACCTGAATCGCAGGTCCTGCTCCGCAAGACCTACGAGCTGACGCTTCGCCACCAACCGCGCCACAGGGACATCTGGCAGGACGCGGCTTCCCATCATCAAGTGACAGTTCGAAGGCAGCACCTCAAGCAAGCGGTGCACAAAATCCCGAATCCCGTATGCCCCGTCCACCGACTCGAAGTTGTCGATCACCAGGGCGAACTCACTCCCCAGATCGAGGATCTCGTTGACTAGGTCCGCCACGATAAGCGTAGGCTCGCGGAAGAGCTCTGCACCTCGCGACGCAAGGGCCTCGCGGGTGCCCCGGCCGAAACCAGGAAACTGTTCCTCGATGGCGCCTGCCACGTATCGAATGAACAGGTTCAAGTCGCGGTCACGCTCGTCGACGGTATACCAGCAGATGGGTACCGACTCGCGGCGCGCAAAATCGACCAACGAGGAGGTCTTGCCGTAACCTGCGGGAGCGGAGACGAGAGTGAGTTTCCGTTCGAGGCCAGCCTCGATAGCGCTGCAAAGCCGGGGCCGATGAAGGAGGCCGGATGGGTTCGGGACCTGCAGCTTGGAGCGAATGATCGTGGGCCCGAGATCGTTCAAAGCTTCAAAGCAACCTTTGCTCTGGGTCTCCTGGGACGTAGAAGTGGATTGGAGCAAGCCGACTGGAGTATACACGACATGTGGATACGAGCAAGCGCACCGCTTCGTCGCCCCCAAAGTCGAGCCTGTTCCCCGCCATCCAGCTGTGTGGTAGTTTCATCGCACGATGCACACGCAGATAGTTGACACGGTAAGGCACGCTCATAGAAGTCCCCTGGCCCGACCCTCCCATCTCCGCCACGAGAACGATCAGGCTGTGATCTCTGCCCAACCTCCTTGACCACTCCTACATAGGATAGTATCATCCATGGCCGAAAGGGTTCATCGAGAGGAGGCCCCATGAGAATCTACTTTGCCGGGTCAATTCGCGGAGGACGGGAAGATGTCGAGCTCTATGGTCAGATCGTCGACCTGCTCAGCGCACATGGACATGTCCTCACCGAACACGTTGGTCAGCTGGACCATGGCGAGGATGACCTTTCCGACGAGGCCATCTTCCAACGGGACATGGAGTGGCTGGACCAGGCCGACGCAGTGGTCGCGGAGGTCACCGTTCCAAGTCACGGGGTGGGCTACGAGATAGCCCGCGCCGAGACCCTCGGCAAGCCAACGCTGTGCCTCTACCGACCGGATGCCGGCCGCTCGCTGTCTGCCCTCATCGCCGGCAATCCCAGAATCCGCTGCGAATCGTATCACCGACTGGCAGACCTGCCGTCCCTGTTTGGCCCGTTCCTCAGTCGTCGATAGCCAGTCGGCGCCTGTCGCGGCGAGCAGGAGGCCGCCACCACAGCAGCCTCCTGCTCCTGGTGCCAGGCGTACTGCTCGTCAGCTGTTCAGGGCCTTCTTCAGGGCCAGCCCCATCCTGCGAATCCCTTCCACGATCGTCTCTGGCGATGAATAGGAGAAGTTGAGGCGCATAGCGTGAAAACCGCCGTCCTCGTTGGGATAGAAGTTCACACCGGGGACGTAAGCCACCTTCTCCTTAAGCGCCTCCTGCAGGAACTCCACTGTGTCGATCGACTCGGGCACCTGGGCCCAGAGGAACAGGCCGCCGTCCGGCTCTGTCCATTCGCACACAGCGGGCCAGAGCTCATTGAGCGCGTCGAGCATCGTATCGCGCCGCACTCTATACACCTCGCGTAGCCGCTTCACGTGCTGGTTCAGGAAACCTCGCTGGCAGATGTCGTTCGCGACGTGCTGGACCAGTGAGCCCGTGTGCAGATCCGCACCCTGCTTGGCCTGCACGAACCGCTTCATCAGCCCCTCGGGGCAGACAATCCAGCCCAGGCGGAACCCCGGCGCCAGTGTCTTGGAGAAAGTGCCCAGGTACATGGTCCGCTCCGGGATGTACGTGCAGATCGGCGGCAGGTCCTCGCCCTCGTACCTTAACTGACCGTACGGGTCATCCTCCACCACCGGTAGGTTCAGCCGTGTAGCGATCTCCGCCAACCTCTCCCGCCTCTCGAGAGATAGCGTCGTGCCGGCCGGATTGTGGAAGTTGGGCAGCACGTAGATGAACCGGGGTGGCCTGCCCGAATCCGCGACAGCCTTCTCGTAGGCGTGCTCGATCTCATCGACAACCATCCCTTGCTCGTCCAGGCGGACCGTATGATAGTGCGCTTCATACGCGTTCCAAGCCTGAATGGCGCCCAGGTACGTGGGACGGCCGGTCAACACGTAGTCACCGGGGTCGATCAGGATCTTTCCGATCAGATCAAGGGCTTGCTGAGACCCATTGGTCAGCAGCACGTTTTCCGGCCTTGCTGGCACGCCGTAGCGGTGCATGGAGTCAGCGAGGAACTCCTTCAGAGGCCAGTAGCCCTCCGTCGCACTGTATTGGAGTGCCTCTTCGCCGTCTTCCCGAACGATATAGCGACACGCCTCTTCGACCTCACGAATTGGGAAGAAATCTGGGGCCGGCAGACCGCCGGCAAAAGAGATGATGTCCGGCTTCTGCGTCAGCTTGAGCAGCTCCCGGATCGCCGAGCTCTGCATCCGTTTCGTGCGCGATGCCAGGAAGGGCTCCCAGTCCAGCTTGGGAATATCGCGATCCAGGTCGACATTGAGGTCCATCAGACACCTCCATTACATATCCTTCGGGCCACGCCCGGTCTTCGTGGAAACCAGTCGAACGACCTGGGATGCTCACGGGATTTGGAACACCCCCATCCCTGCCACCTTGATCAACCTCGCATCGGTGGCCTGGGTTCGGCTTCAAGCGTCCAAAAAAGAAAAAGGCCCTATCGAGGTACAACTCTCGATAGGGGCCAATCCCACAACGACGTCTTGTCCAGACGCCATCAAGCTCTGACGAGCGATATGAAACAGGGCATCCCCTGTTCCAGTCAATGCGCTGTCAAGGTCCACCGTCGAACCCCTCTTTCCCACCCGGCTGCCAGCAGCCGACAACCATAGATCCGACAAGAAAACGTACGATGCCCATCTCAACCAGGACCAATCCATCACGCTGTATTCATTCTAGCACCAGATTCACGGAGGGTCAAATACCAGCCAGAAGCAGACGGCGCCAGTGAGCTGACGGGGCCACACGCTAGGTCGAGACGGTGCACTGTTCCGTCCATGCTCCTTGCGCGCTTCAAGCCACCCTCAAGCCAACGCTCCGTCCCATGCTGGTGCGTGTCCCACGCCGATCGGATCCCTGCGAGCCTGGAATCGACATAAGTCGACAGCGTCCGCTCTCGATACCGCGGTCGGTCAACCGCCTCGTCATCCAGCCCA
Organism: uncultured Anaerolineales bacterium; assembly: GCA_964542755.1. Classification (GTDB taxonomy): domain Bacteria; phylum Chloroflexota; class Anaerolineae; order B4-G1; family B4-G1; genus SKLM01. The sequence goes on along the minus strand of CAZIWL010000035.1, from coordinate 28,185 downwards.
CCGGCTTTCCGCGACCGCTGGACCGATGCCTCTTTCGAGAGCGGACGAAGAGGCCCTTGCCAAACCCGGGGAACGCGCGTCGATTGCCAACCAGACAACTGTCGAGTCTCGCCCACAGGCGGTGGTTCCGCTGAGTCGCCGTGGCAGGGTAGAGACGGACTCAAACACGCAGACAGCGTCGCAGACGAGCCTGTCGAGTTCAACGTCCTCAGCTCACCCCTCACCTTTCAAGAGGCTGACGATGTTCTCAGAGTCACGGGCATCATGAAGCCGCGTTGACCGACCGACAGCGAAGGCTGGTGGCGAGCCCTCCCCATCCTGGCGTGGCATTCGCCCGTGACTGTGACGGAGCAGTGCTGGTCATCGGTCCGCCGGTCAATCCACGCCGCATCGAGGTCTGTCGGATACGTGTTTACGTGCCGTGCCGAGGAACAGGCTGCCACCTGGCCGCAAGTCGCACGACCCCGCATCCAACCGGTCCCGGAGGGCCTCTCCTCGCTCTCAAACATGACAGCGCACCCGGTCAGTAGGTCCTTCGCCGTCTCTCCACAACACCTTCCCCACTCCCCGGCGCGCTGGAGAACGTTCCGCAGGTGCCCACCCTTGTATAGAACCTAGCCGATCCTCAGACTCCGCCGGAGCAGATCGATCTCCTTCATGCCAACCAACAACGCGAGGCCTCCGTAGACGCCGAGCCCGACCGCGCCGGAGACGCCCACGACCACAATCTCGCCCATCGTCCCGGGCGGCACGATGCCCGAGAGCCCTACCACGAGTACGTGCACAGCACCGCCCATGATCAACGACAGCGGCACGGCCGTGAACACCGTCCTCCAGAGCCCCTGCCCGGCCAGGCCTCCCATGCGTCTCCGCAGCAGGATGATCATCAGTAGAGCGTGAGCGGCCCATTTGAGGGAATTGGCCAGAATCAGGCCATTCAACGTCAAAGGCACAACCAGCGTTGGTGCCAGCGCAGCGACCACATACAGGATCACCGTCGCCACCCCGACCAGAGCCGGGGTCCAGGTGTCCTGTCGCGCGTAGAAGGAGAAGATCAGTGGCTGATCCACCGCGGCGAAGACTAGGCCAATCAGGTGAAACCGCAGGGCGGCCACCGTCGCCACCGTGTCCACTGCCGTGAAGTCTCCGTGCTCGAAGACCAACTTGACGACCGGTGTCGACAGGACCCATAATCCGATCGCGGCGGGCACGGTCAGCGCAACCACCAGTCGCAGGCCCTGGCCCAGAGTGCTCCTGAACTGATCGGCATTCCCCATCTTCGCCTGTCGAGAGAGGACAGGCAGTATCGCAATGGAGATGGCCGTACCCACCAAGCCCAGCGGGAACTGGATAATCGTGGCCGAGTACGTCATCCAGGATGGTGAGGACGGGCCTGTGTGGGATGCGAGACGGTAGCTGAGCAACTCCGCCACCTTATCCACAGCCAGGCCAGCCAGGATCGGCAGATAGAGACGGCCAATGCGCCGAAACGCCGGGTGCCGAGGGTTGAAGCCCAGTGTGAGGCGGGCGTCGCGTAGGCCGGGCAGCTGAAGGATCACCTGCAAGAACGAGCCTGCCACCAAGCCGATGGCCATGCTGTAGACACCCCATTCCTGACCGAAAGCCAGGGCCAGAGCAACCATCGCGACGTTGAAGACGACGGCGGTGAACGCGGGGAGTGCGAAACGTCTCAGAGCATAGAGGGCCCCGGAGACAACACCTGCCAGGCTAAGGAAGAGCACACCCGGCATCATCACCCGCAGCAGCCGCACCGCCAGCTCTTGATCCTGCTTTGGCAGACCTCCGGCCGAGAGGCTGATCAGCTGGGGCGCAAACAGTTCCCCGACCACGACAAAGGCGAAGACAGCGACCGTCACCACCGTCAGTAGCGAACTCAGCAAGCGCCACAGGTCTTCGCGCCGCTCGGGCGCCGCGTAGTCGGAGAAGACCGGAATGAGGGCCGAGTTGATCATACCCCCGATGACGAGAGCGTAGATGATCTTGGGAAGCGCCATCGCCGTGTCTAGCGCACTGACGTTTCCCCCGGCTCCGAAGAGGCCAGCTTTGACGATCTCCCGAACCAGACCCAGCACCCGGCTGACCACGTTCCCAATGGCAATAATGCCGGCCGCTTGAGCGACCTCGATCCCCTGGCGCAGCGACGAATTGTCGGTTTCTGCCAACTGGTGCCCTCCTCCGGACTGATTCGCCGACCGGGAGTGTTCTGGATGAGGATGAACGAGCCAAACGGCCGTTGCGGGAGTTCAACCATTCTACCGCGATTCAGCGCGTGTCACAAACTCGGCGCGTCCCGCCGGGGAGGGGTGCCCCGATGAGCTCTCACTTTGGTAGACACTCATCCGCTGCGCGACACGAGCCCCCTGCCAGCTACCCTCGAAACGTCGAAAACGCGCCCGTCCGCTGGGGATGCACCAACGAGTTGTCGCCCGGACTGGTGCGATGCACCCCACGGGCGTATGCTTGCCCCTATGTCAGTCACAGCGGGTCCGAACAGGGGCCGCCAACGGGCTCCAACCGGGGACCATCTCCGCGACAGGTCGTTAGCGCACTCGCCCGCCAGAACAAGCTTGCACGGAGCACCGATCCGTGGTAGAATAATCGCGTCGATAAAACGGAGATATTCAAGGAGGACATGGTGTCGCTGAGCAAGAGCGAAAAACAAGCGATCATTGAGGAGTACGGTCGAAAGGACAACGACACGGGCTCCCCTGAGGTCCAGGTCGCAATGCTGACGACCCGCATCAGTCAGTTGACGGAGCACTTGAAGGAACACAAGCACGACGAGCACTCCCGCCGTGGATTGATCAAGATGGTGGGCATGCGGCGGCGCCATTTGAATTACCTGAGCCGCAAGGAACCTGACCGCTACAAGAAAGTCATCAAGCAGCTCGGATTGCGCCGTTAGGTGCATCCTCTATTGGACCCGAAGCACAAGTGAGTCGGACGAGTAGATCTGAACCAGGTTCAGTCATCTACTCGTTTCGTTCGTATGACAACTGAGACCGGACGGGAGGCCAGGTATTGGGGGGTGGGACGTAGCTCCGCGCAGAGTTACGGCGTACCCCCCAGTCCCTGCTCCTCTGTGTCCGGTCGTAGACACGGAGGTACAAAGTGAATAGCCATTCATTCACCGCAACACTGGGAGGGCATACCCTGACGTTCGAGACGGGTAAGCTCGCCCCGCAGGCCGGCGGTGCTGTCACAGTAACGTCGGGCGACACCAAGCTGTTAGTCACAGCGACGATGTCGCGCAGCGTCCGCGAGGGGATCAGCTTCTTCCCCCTCACGGTTGATTTTGAGGAGCGGCTCTACGCAGCAGGCCGCATCCCAGGTTCATTCTTCCGCCGCGAGGGTCGTCCACCGGAGTCGGCCATCCTCATCGCACGGCTAACCGACCGGCCCATCCGTCCGCTCTTCCCCAAGAAGATGCGGAACGATGTGCAGGTCATCGTCACGCCGCTCTCGCAGGATGAAAAGCACCCGGCGGACATCCTGGCCATTATCGGTGCCTCAGCGGCATTGACGATCTCCGATGTCCCCTTTGACGGGCCGATTGGAGCGGCGCGGGTAGGATACATTGACGGCGAGATTGTCGTCAACCCTACCCTTCCTGAGATGGAGGATAGCGAGCTCGATCTGAAGCTTGCCGGCAGCAGCGACGCCCTCCTGATGGTGGAGGCCAGCGCGAACCAGCTCAGTGAGAGCATCATGGTCGAGGCCCTACGTTCTGGATATCACGAGATTCAGGACACCATCAACACCCAGAAAGAGATGCGGAAAGCCCTCGGCAAGCCGAAGCGCGATTTCACGCCCCTCGGCGTCGTCCCGGACGAACTGGTGGACCGAATGCGCCACGAGGCGAGCGATCAAATCGCGGATGCCTTCTACGAGGCCGAGAGCAAGGAGGAACGCGACAGCCGCGTCCGGGCACTTCAGGACGATATGGTGACTCGTTTTGGCGAGGACTGGGAAGAAAAGGTGATCAAGGAGGCAATGGACGACATCGCCCGCGAGATCATCCGTGGCCGCACCATCTACGACAACCGCCGCCCTGACGGCCGCAAGTCCGACGAGATTCGCTCCCTATCGGCCGAGGTTGGACTCCTACCTCGCGCCCATGGGTCGGGCCTCTTCAGCCGCGGTGAGACCCAGGTGCTCTCCGTAGCTACAATGGGTACCCCTCGAGAGGAGCAGATCATCGACGATCTCTCCCCGCGCGAGAAAAAGCGCTACATGCACCACTACAACTTCCCCCCCTACTCGACCGGCGAGACCTGGCCCCTCCGCGGGCCCAAGCGTCGGGAGATCGGACACGGGGTTCTGGGCGAGCACGCGCTGCGGCCCGTCTTGCCCAGCGAGGATGAATTCGCCTATACCCTTCGCGTCGTCAGTGACGTCCTGAGCTCGAACGGCTCGACGTCGATGGCCAGTGTCTGCGGCAGCGCTCTGGCGCTTATGGACGCCGGTGTGCCCATCAAGGCCCCTGTGGCCGGCATCGCAATGGGCATGATGAAAGACGGCGATCGATATCAGGTTCTGACCGACATCCAGGGCCTCGAGGACCACATCGGCGATATGGACTTCAAGGTAGCAGGCACCCGCGAGGGCGTGACCGCGCTCCAGATGGACATCAAGCTTGGGGGCATCTCCTACGAGCTCCTCGAGGAGGCTCTGGGCCAGGCGCGCGACGCGCGGATGGCCATCCTCGACGTGATGGACCAGGCCATCTCCGAGCCGCGCGACGATATGTCGCCGTACGCGCCGCGGATGACCATCCTCCACGTCAACCAGGACAAACTGGGCGCCGTGATTGGGCCAGGTGGCGAGACCGTCCGCTCCATTGAGGATGAGTGCGACGTCAGCGTCGACATCCAGGACGATGGAACCATCTACGTGGCCGCCACCAGCGGTCCCTGCGCCAAGCAGGCGGTGGCGATGATTGAAGCCCTGACGGAGGAGCCGGAGGTCGGGCAAATCTACACCGGACGTGTGGCAAGGACCACCGACTTCGGGGCCTTCGTCGAGATTCTACCCAACACCGACGGCATGGTCCATATCTCACAGCTTTCCAACGAATTCATCAACAGCGTCGAGGACGCCGTCAAGGTTGGAGACGAGATCATGGTCATGGTCACCAATATCGACCGGGACGGGAAGATTCGCCTCTCCCGGCAGGCCGTTCTCGAAGGCTGGACGCCTGAGGAAGCACGCGCCGCCGATAGGCCCGGTGGTGGACGCCGGCGCCGGTAACTTGCTCGTCCTCTGAGCGGATTATGGAAGAGACCCACGAAAAGAACTCTTCGAGCATAGAGCCGATCCCCGAGCCCCGCAAGTCACAGGGCTCGGGGTGGGTGCTGCGCGTGCTCCGTGAGATCGGCGAGACCGTCATACCAGCGGTCGTTATCGCCCTCTTCATCAACCTCTTCTTGGCCCAGGCCACGCAGGTCCTGGGCCAGAGCATGGAGCCGACGCTGCACAGCTCTCAGCGGGTGGTGATCGAGAAGATCAGCTACCGCTTCCACGGCCCGCGCCGCGGGGACGTCGTCGTTATCGACTCTCCGAAGCAGAGCGAGATGCTCATTAAGCGGGTGGTCGGCCTCCCCGGCGAGACGGTTGAGGTCAGCAATGGGCGTGTGCTTGTCGACGGTGAGCCTCTCAAGGAGGACTGGAGCGTCAAGCTAGGCGGCGGCAGCTACGGCCCGCATACCGTGCCTCCCCTGCACGTTTTCGTCCTGGGCGACAACCGGGGTGCCTCCAACGACTCACGCAGCTTTGGGCCGGTGCCCATTGAACACATTGTGGGCCACGCTTGGGTCTCGTACTGGCCGCCAGAGGAGATCGGGTTCGTCGAGTAGGCTGTTCCAGCGCGCTGCACGTGACGTATCAAAGGAGAGGGCCAGGCGAATGCCTGGCCCTCTCCTTTTTGCATTCCCAACGGGCCCCTTCTCTGCGCTCCCAACCACAGTAGTGCGCTTCGTGCTAGAGGAACTCCTTGACGCTGTTCTTCACAGCATAGGCGGCCGCCTCCGTCCGATTCGAGACATCGAGCTTGCTAAGGATACTGCTCACGTAGTTCCGTACCGTCCCCTCGCCCAGATAAAGCTTCTCCGCGATCTCTCGATTCGTCTTTCCCTCCGCAACCTGCGCCAGGACCCGCATCTCCTGATCCGTCAACTCCTCGAAAGCCTCGGCGTGTTCCCTCCGCGCTGCCTCTCGCACCCGGTCGAACACCCGCTGTGTCAGCGCGGGGTCGAGCAGAGCCTCGCCTCGGGCGACCGTCTCCAACGCCCGAATAAGGTCCTCGTTCCCAATCTGCTTCAGCACATACCCACAGGCGCCTGCCCCGATCGCGTCGAAGAGCATCTCATCTTCCGCGTACGAGGTGAGCATGATTACCTTCGTATCCGGGGCCAGTTCCACGATCTGTTTGCAGGCATCGATGCCGCTTCCCCCGAGCAACCGGATGTCCATAACCACCACGTCGGGTTCCAGTAGCAGCGTCTGGCGCACGGCGTCCTTCGCCGACGCCGCCTCTGCCACGACCGAAAAGTCAGGGTGGTTGTTGATCAGTGTCCGCAGTCCAAGCCGTACCACCTCGTGATCGTCAGCGATTAGAATATGAAGCGTCATCCTACCCTTTCTATAGCAAACCGCCAGAGGTCTCTACAGTTCATCCCGCCTCTTCGGACGGACCGGTGAACCGCTGATTGTAGGGAACGGTCACCGCCACCCGTAGTCCCTGGCCCGGGGCCGTGTCAATCCTCAGCTCCCCGTTCAACAGTCTCGCCCGCTCGCGCATATTGCGGAGCCCCTGACCGTCACCCTCGGGAAGCGAGGCAAGCCCTATCCCGTCGTCAGCAATGCTCAGATCCAGATGCTGCATGCCGTACGTGAGCCGAGCAGTCACCTCCGTCGCGCGGGCGTGTCTCGCCGCGTTCGTCAGGGCCTCGCGTGCGATCTGCAGAACGTGCTGTCGCCTCTGGGCGTCGAGGTGACGCTTCTCGCGACCATGGCCCACCACGACAAGGCTCGTCTCCAGTAGTGTGTTCACCTGGAAGTCTCTCAGTAGATTCCGTAGCGCCGTGTTGAGATCCTCCTGAGGAATTCTGCCGCGCAGGTCGAAGATGTACTGCCTGATGTCTTGGATCGTCTCGTTCAGATTCTCGATGGCCTTGGTGACCTGCTGCCGTGCCTCTGTTGGACTCTTATCAAGGTTCTGCCTGGCCCCTTCCAGGATCAGGCCCGAGGCATAAATCGACTGGATGATACCGTCGTGGAGGTCCCTTCCGATTCTCTCCCTCTCTGCCACGAGAGCCTGCATCTGCTCAACACCCTCGAGCCAGATTTCGATTTCATCTAGCACCACCTCCAGGGCGCGGGCCACGCCGAAGGCCATGCCAACCCCCACCAGGGTCCGGAAGAACGAGACAGGCACCCCCGTCCGGTCGAAAACCGCGGCCTCGTTCAGAAGACTGGCCGGTAGGAATGCAGCGGTGGGGCCGATCAAGCCCCCGAAAAGGGCGAAGGCCGCTAGGGCCACCTCGGTGACGCGCATCGAGGGCTTCACCAGAGGCAAGAACCGGTCGGGTTCGATCGTGCGGTACGTTTCCCGGCGCAGCCCCCACGCTCCCAGCACGCCCCCGGGCAGCGCCATTCCGTATCGAGCCGAGACCTCGCCCAATACCCACATCCGCTCCCCCGAGAGGCCCGCCATGCGACCCACAAACAAGCCGATGACCCACAGGCACAACAGAGCCGCGCCGATGAACCATCGCTCCCAGCTCCCGTTGCGCGTGGGCAGACTGACCTGGAGGGCGAATGTGAGAAGAGCTGCGTAGCCCAACCCGAGCATGGAAATGCGGAGCCATTGCAGCCATGCCACCGATGCCCCGCCGTATGCCAGCCAGGCACCACACCAGCCGCTCGCGGCCTCGCAGAACCCGAAGATCGCGAGGGCACCCAACTCGCGGGCGAGCTCTAGTCTGACGCCGCCTCGTGTTAGGAAGAGTATGGAGAAACCGAGGACAAAGAAGACCTGCCCCTGAAGAAGCAGCAGACCAAATTGGTGGGACGCCAACGCATCCCGCAACCAAACCACTAGAGCCTAGCCTTTCCCTGACCGCGTTATTCGTAATTATATCGGGGGGACGGTCCGGCGACAAATGAAAACAGGCAGAAACCACGTCTTCTACCGTGCGATGGAACGGTCGGGTCTAGCGCCTTTCCACGGGGCTTGCGAGCCTCCCTTCTGCGTATCGCGTGTGACGTCCTTCAAGGAGCGTGTGTCAGCCCGCTATCAGCACGCCGAAATCATCAGAGGTTACTCCCGGGCTCTCAACACCTTCCTCTGCGTAAAACTGGCCCACCACATCCCGCGCATCCTCGACCTTCGCCCCTGCCAGGGCCGTCTCAAGCGCCGCGAGTTTCTCAGCCGGATAGAAGAAGAAATCACCGGACAGAGAGACACTCGCCAAGCGGCCGTCCCGGACCTCCAGCGTGGCGCGCATCAGGCCACCCGGTGCCTTATGCACCCGCTGACGGACATCGACACCCGCGCGGATTCTAACCGCTCGGCCTCCTTGACGTCTACGTCCTCCCCTGTGGAGCCACGCATCAGACAGCATCCGCTCCCCCAGCCGGTCGATCTCCGCTCGACAGACCTCGTCGATCGAAGACACGACCTCCATCGGGCCCAGCATATCGGTGAACGTCTCCACCATCAAAGACCAAAGGCCATCCCGGTCGGGGACGGTTCCAATTTCCCGCCTCACCGTGGACAGGTTGTCCCGGATCGTCTTATACACCTTGTCGCGGAACTTCTCATCGGGTACGCGCAGGACCCGCGCCATCGTCTCATAGTCAAAATCAACGATCAGATTGCCCACCAGAACGTAGTAATCACCGATCTCGGCGGCTCCCGTTCCTGACACCTTGCGCTCATTGGCAACGATGTCGTTAACTTCCCGATACTCAGCGGGAATCCCCAGGGCCCGGTAGGCCTCAATCGGCGCTTGGAGAAACCTGCGATAGAAAGCCAGCTTCCCGCCATCGGGGACGAGGGGATTGTCGCGGTGGATAACCAGCTGAAAGAAAAGCTGATCGCCGTCCAGATAAACCGCGCCTCCCCCCACCTCCCGGCGGAAGATGGGAATGTCGTTCTCGCGGCAGTACGCCACGTCGACCTCTTGCTCCAGGTCCTGAAAGAAACCGATGCAGACGTAGGGTGTCGCAGGAGCCAGTAGGTTGAGTCCTTCACGGCCCAGTCGCGGCTGAGCGTGGTACAGGAGCTGAGAGTCCTCCCAGGATACACGCTTGAGCAAGTTGAGCTTCATGCTTTCTCCTCTATCCATAGATGCACGGATGATTGTGAGACCTCGTACCGTCCAGCGACACGGAACCAGTTAGCGCGCTATCAGCCTGTCGGTGAGCCGGGACACCCCCACGGCAGAACTCAAGCGACAGCTTCGAACACGTGCAGTCGGAAACAGGGCCTTCCAGAAAGCGTGAGCGGGCCGCAATGACGGCGCATCAACTGGGGGGGAGGTGCGAATCAAACAGGTGGACGTTAGCTCGACCGCCCGCGGCCCTGAAAACGAAGAGATCATTCTCATGACCAAGGAGCCAGGTCCACCTTCTGCTCCAGCTCTAGGAAGCAGCCAGCGCGGACAGAGGCGAACTACCCCGCCCTCGGATTCAGTAGGCATGATGGAGACGCTGCTCCCGGTGCTAGAGCCCCGGGGAAGTGTCCTGTGACCCGGCCTTGCGACAGTTGAATTTCACGTCGTCTGAAACAGGCTCTCGATCTGAGCCAGGATCTGCTCACTCGTGAAGTGGTGAGCGGTCAACGCTCCTGCCGGGCACGACGCAACACACGTGCCGCAGCCTCTGCACAGCGCTTCGTTCACCCGCGCCACGTTCTCCTCGTCAACGAAATCAATGGCCGAGTAGGGGCAGAGCGAAAGACAGGTCTTGCAGGCGGAACACAGCGTCTCGTCCACCACGGCGACGACAGGAGAGATCGTAACCTCACCCCGACTCAGAATCGTCGCGGCCTGATGGGCGGCGGCATCGGCGTGGGCCACGGTGTCTGGGATATCCCGAGGTCCCTGGCAGCACCCGGCAAGGAGGACGCCCGGTGCATCGGTCTCGACCGGGCGTAGCTTGGGGTGAGCCTCAGCGAACCAGCCGTCAGACCCGCGACCCAAGCCGAAAAGCGCCGCAACCCGATCAGCATCCTGCTGTGGCTCAATGGCCGACGCCAGGATGACCATGTCGACGTCGACTCCAAAGAGCCGTCCCAGGTCAGCATCTTCCCCTCTCACCCGCAGCTTCCCGTCCTGCAAGACTTCAACCTCGGCGCCGTGACCACGAACGAACGTCACCCCCTCCCCCTGCAGCCGCTCGTAGAACTCCTCGTAGTTCTTGCTGGATGTACGCATATCCATGTAGAACTCGTACACCTCCGCACCGGTGCTCTCCCGCACCAGGTGCGCCTGCTTGAGCGAATACATACAGCAGAAACGAGAGCAGTACTCATGAGCGTGGTGGTCGCGGCTGCCGACGCAATGGATGATGGCGACTTTGTCGGGTCTCTCACCATCGGCAGTGACGATCTCCCCTCCGGTGATACCTCCGGAATTGGAGAGTCGCTCAAACTCCATACCGGTGATGATGTTGGGAGACTCCCCATAGGAATACTGCGATAGCTCGTGAGGATCCCACATCTGGAACCCGGTGGCCACAACGATCGCACCTACGTCCAGCTCGACGATCTCATCCTCTTGTCCAAAATCAATCGCATCGGCCTCGCACAGCATCTGGCAGGCCTGGCATGCGTCCGCGATATCCCCGTCGCTCCGATCCAACTGCCGGAAATGGATGCACGCATCCTTGTCGATCACCGGCACCAGGGGCACCGCCTGCATAGAGGGCACCCATACGGCACCGGTTGGCCCCAGAGGCTTGGCCTCGTAGACGGCGACGTCCTCAAGCGCGATCTCGATGGCGCCAGTCGGGCAGACGATCGTACATGCCCCGCAGCCAATACACTGACTCGATTCCTCCAGGAACGGGGGACCAACCTGGCGATCAGTTCCTCGCTGTGAGAAGTTCAGAACGCGGGCCTTGACGAGCTCGTGACACGTCCTCACGCACAATCCACAGAGGATGCATTTCTGTTCCGGATCCTCCGCGGGGAAAAGGGGCTTCGTGACGCCGTATTGCCGCGCCAGATCCTGGATGGCGGGGGCCTCCGGGCAGCGCGATAGCATCAGCGCCAACACCGTCTTGCGAGCCTCCCGCACCGGGCTCGAATCGGTCTTAACCTCGATCCCGTCCCAAGCTGGATACGTGCACGCCGTCTCCAGCTTGGACCGCCCGTTACGGATGATCTCAACGGTGCACAGGCGGCAGGCTCCGTAAGGCTCCAGGAGCGGATGGTAACACAACGTCGGTATCTCTATGCCATACTCTCTGGCAACCTCGAGAACCGTCTGTCCCTCCTCGGCATGAAACGCTTTCCCATCAATAGTCAATGTTGCCATATCACGCTCCTGGCTATCTCACCCGCACCGCGTCGAACCTGCACACGTCGTGACAGACGCCACACTTGATGCAGAGTTCTTGATCAATGACGTGCGGCTCCTTTCTCTCTCCGCTGATGGCCTCCTGAGGACACTGGCGCATACACAGCCCACATCCGGTGCACGCCGCAGGATTGATGGTGTACTCAATCAACGCCCGACAGACCCCCGCGGGACACGCCTTGTCCTTGATGTGAGCCTCGTACTCATCGTGGAAATACCGCAGGGTGCTCAACACTGGATTCGGTGCGGTCTTGCCCAACCCACACAAAGAGGTTTTCTGGACTGTCCTCCCCAGTGCCTCCAACCTGTCCAGGTCGGCCATCTCGCCGTGTCCTTCAGTGATACGGTGGAGAATCGCCAACATGCTCTTGATTCCCTCTCGACACGGGGTGCACTTTCCGCACGATTCCTCTTTGAGGAACTCCAGGAAATAGCGGGCCACGTCGACCATGCAGGTACGATCATCCATGATGACCATGGCGCCGGATCCCATCATGGAACCCGCCTCCGTGAGCCGATCAAAGTCCACCTCGAGATCGAGTAGATCACGGGGAATGCACCCACCTGACGGTCCACCAGTCTGCACTGCCTTGAACGCGCGGTCATCGGGAATGCCGCCGCCAATATCGTAGATGATCTCGCGCAGTGTGATCCCCATGGGTACCTCGATCAAACCTGGGTTCCTTGTCTTCCCTACCAGGCAGAACGTATTGGTACCCTTGCTCCCGTCCGTACCCACGGACGCGAACCAATCGGCGCCGGCGGCGACGATAAGCGGGATGTTCGCCCAGGTCTTGACATTGTTCAGGCAGGTTGGCCGATCCCAAAGCCCACGCTCGGTGGCGTGGAAGTGCTTGGGGCGGGGTTCACCGACCCTGCCCTCCAGCGACTGCATGAGGGCACTCGACTCGCCGCACACAAACGCGCCCGCGCCGCGGACGATCTCTACGTCGAAATCGAACCTTGAGTTCAGGATATTCTCGCCCAGGAGACCGTAGTCTCTTGCCTGCTGAATGGCAATAGTCAGATTTCGCACCGCCAGGGGGTACTCGTCGCGTACGTAGATGAATCCCTCCTTCGCCCCCACCGCGCGAGCCCCGATTGCCATTCCCTCCAGAACGCTGTGAGGATCGGCCTCCATGAGGCTTCGATCCATAAACGCCCCCGGATCGCCCTCGTCCCCATTCGCCACGACGTACTTGATCTCCCCGTGGGCGTCCCGGGTCGCCTCCCACTTGCGTCCGGTGGGGAACCCCCCACCGCCTCGACCCCGCAGCCCTGAGGCTTTCACCTCCTCGATGATATCATCGGGGGTCATGCCGAACAGAGCGTGGCTTAGAGCCGAGTATCCCCCGAAGGCGATATACTCCTCAATGCTCTGCGGGTCAATCTTCCCGCAGTGGCGAAGCAGTCTTCGTTCTTGCTTGCTGTAGAATGGGATGTCCTCATAAATGGGAATAGCGTCACCCGTCGCAACGTCCTCATACGTCAGACGCTCGACGACTTCCCCTTTGACCAGGGTCTCTTCTACAATCTCCGGAACGTCCTCCGCTTGCACGTGGCAGTAGAAGATGCCTCCAGGGTAGATGTCCATCACGGGGCCCTTGGCGCATAGACCTCGACACCCCGTCTCTACAACCTCAATCGCTCCGTCCAGGCCACGCCGTTTGATCTCCTCCTGCATAGCGCGGAGTACGTCCCCGGAATTGGAGGCATCACATGCCGTGCTTCTACAGATCATCACGTGCGCACGCTTCATCTCAGCCATGTTGACATCTCCTCCCATAGCCGATCTGTGCGTGGACGAAGCCAACCCATCTGATGGTCACACACCCGTCTCTCCCCTCCGCACCACCCAGTCTTCGATTATCCGGTCCTCTAAGAGATGCTCTTCAACCATCTGGGGCACCTTTGCCGGTGTGATGTCTCCGTACGTCACTGTCGGCTTGCCAGCCTGATGGATCTCCACCAGAGGCTCCCTTTCGCACAATCCAGTGCAGCCCGCAGCAGTGACTTCCGCCTCTACCCCGTGCGCCCTCAGCTCATCCTGGAGAGCTTGCATCACCTGCCGAGATCCAGCGGTGATACCACAGGTACCCATACCCACAGTGATCGTTGTGCCGACATCCAAACGGAGCGACACCTGATCGTGGAGGTCTGCGCGCAGGCGGTTCAATTCGTCCAAGCTTCTCAGCTTCTTCATGTCAGCTGCTCCTCTTCAGGTTCTTGCTGAGACAGACCTGCCCTTGCATCAAGCGTCTCCCTCCGCATAGGCCGCCTTCTCCTCCTTCAGAGAGGCAATGATTCTGGAAGCCTTGGCACTCGTGACCTTGCCATACATCCTGTCGTCGACGACCATCACGGGCGCCAACGCACAGGCCCCCAGGCATCGAACCCCCTCCAGGGAGAACTTGCCGTCGGGCGTTGTATAGCCAGCCTGTATGCCCAGTCTTCTCTCCAGATGCTCCAGAAGGCGCTGTCCGCCAATCACGTGACAGGCGGTGCCCAAGCACACCTTGAGCATGTGCTCGCCCCGCGGCTCCAACCGGAACGCCTTGAAGAACGTGGCCAGCTGGTAGACCTCTCCCAGGGACGCCCCCATCCGCTCCGCAGTGCACTCCAGCGCCGGACGCGGCAGGTAGCTGAACTCGCGCTGAATTTCCTGGAGGACGGCCAGCATATGCCTCCTCTCAGCACCGTGATGCTCTATGATCTCGTCGACGCGTTCCAGTTCCACCGTCATCGCTCCCCTGCCTCTCTCGCTCCGACGTTGATGTCGCCCAGCTTGATGCGCTTTCCGTCGGGGATGCGGCGTGTGAAGCACTCGTTCCAGCAGATACCGCAGCCAGTGCACGCATCCTGATCCACGTAACGCGCTTTCTTCCGCACCTTGACTTTGAAGTTGCCCAGGTACCCAGAGACGTCCTCTACCTCACTGTAGGTCAGGAGAGTGATGTTCGGATGCCGACCGGCATCCATCATTTTGGGCCCCAGGATTCAGGTGCTGCAGTCAAGAGTTGGGAAGGTCTTGTTGAGCTGGGCCATCCTTCCGCCGATCGAGGGTTCACGCTCGACCAGGTAGACCTGGTACCCCATCTCCGCGATGGCAAGCGCGGACTGGATCCCTGCGATTCCCCCGCCTACGACGAGCGCTGCTTCCGTAAGCGGTTCCGTGCGCGCTTCCAACGGAGTATGCAGAGCCACACGAGCGACAGCGGCCCGGATCAGCCGATAAGCCTTCTCTGTCGCCTTCTTGCTGTCGCCGACCACCCACGAAACGTGCTCGCGGATATTCGCCATCTCAAACAGATAACGGTTCAGGCCAGCCTTTTCCACGGTGTTCTGGAACGTAGACTCGTGCATACGGGGCGTACACGACGCGACGACAACACGGTCCAGATTGTGACGCTGAATATCAGCTTGGATCATCTCTTGACCGGACCCCGAACACATGTACCCGTGGTCGCGAGCCACCACTACCCCGGGTAAGTCGCCGACGCGCTCCACCAGATCGTCGACTCTCACGACAGAAGCTATGTTGCTACCACACTGACAGACATAGACACCGATACGAACGTCTTCCATACTAGCTCCTCTCTCGCCTGTCCGCTGCCTCGACCGACCGCCAGAGTAGCTCCACGACATCGACAGCGCGCACGCGAATACGGTTCTTTCGCGCCCCTTCCTGCAGCGTGCGTTCACACTGTTGACACGCGGAGGCAACGTACTTGGCGCCGGTTGCTTCCACCTGGGCCAGACGCTTCATCGAGACCCCAGCGGGAATCTCGGGATCCACCGTTTCCACGTCTCCGCCGCCCCCGCAGCAGAGCGCATCCCGCCGACTCATCGACATCTCCCGCAGCTCCAACCCCGGGATGGCATTCAAGACGTCCCGAGGCGCATCGTACACACCACCCTTTCGCCCAAGATCACAGGGATCATGATAGGTCACGATCTCGTCAACAGGTCCCAGCAACAACCGCTCCTCGTCTACCAATTCGGCCAGGAGCTCCGTTGCGTGAATGAGACGGAGCCCCGACGTATCGCCAAACTCGGGGTAGAGATGCGTCCAGGCGTAGTGACACGAGGGGCACGTGAAGACAACCTGCTCTGCCCCAGCCGCTCGTACTCTCGCCAGGTTATGTTCCGCCAGCTCTGCCATGCGATCACGCATTCCGGCCACGTAGAGTGGATAGCCACAGCACCACTCATCTCCCCCCAGCGTCGTGAATTCGACCTTGGCCCGTTCCATCACCTGTACCAAAGCACGCGGGATGGCATAGGTTCGCGGGTAGAACGAGCTGACGCAACCGACGAAATAGACGGTCTCTGCCACTTCACGAGGAGGATTGACCCCCACGGGCGCATCAATCAGGTTCTCACTCCAGACCAGGCGATTGGCGTTGTCGTCGCCCGAGATGTTGTGCTGATTCTGAACCGTCTCCCGTAAGACGTCGAGCCTTTCCGGAACGTGAATGCCCTCGCGGACGGCCCACTCCTTGAGAGCGACCATGGCGTCCTTGATGTCGATACCTCGTCGGCAGCGCACCTGGCAGGCCTGGCAAACAGTGCAGAGCCAGAAGGTCTGGCTGTTCAACACCTCGTCGACAAACCCTAGTTGGAGCAGACGCCACACCTGACGCGGCGTGTGATCCATGGCATAGGCTGTCGGACACGAAGCTGAACAGGTGCCACATTGGATGCAGCGCCTGATGAATTGACTCGCTGGAGAGAGACGGTCTACAAAAGTCGTGTCTCGGTCTGCTGTACCCAGGTTGATCACTTCAGAACTTGCCAAGCTGCCCCCCTACGCAGAAAGGCCGCCGACCGGAGCAGGCGGCCACAAAAACGAACTCCACCATAGATCACGAGATGACAACGGCTTCAAGCCCCGCCGGGCTTGGGGCTCAACGCGAATGACTACCCCAGGATCTCCGCGTACTCCCCAGCTTCCTTCTCGATGAAAGCCTTGAACTCCGGGGAGTCGGCTCTCATCAGGTTCTCAAGTTCCGACGCATCGGGCATCTCGATCCTGACGAGCCAACCTTCGTCGTACGGAGATTCATTGATCAACATAGGCTCCCATTCAAGTTCTTCGTTCGCCTCCCCAACTTTGCCGCTGACCATTGCGGGGACGCGGCCTACCCACTTCCCGGATTCTATCGACATGAACGTCTCCCCTTGCTCGACCTCCCGTCCAACGCGGGGCATCTCGACGAATACGATTTCCTGTGCAATGCGCTGCCCGAAGTCTGTCATGCCTTGCACGAGCACACCATCCTCCACGCGACCCCAGTTGTGCTTCTCGTCATAGTGGAGACCTTCGGGGAATTCGATACCGGCGATGTTCATAGCTTCCTCCTGTGAGTATCTTCTGTGCGGGCAAGACGAGATTATAGCATACAAGCGTTCAAGATTCAATGTCGCGACCCTGCGCCTCAGCGCGGGGTGCAGTAACGAGTTGTCGCCCCTACCGGTGGGATGCACCCTTTAGGAGCATTGCACCTCACGAGCGTATACTTGCCACGTATGCCACAGTCACAACTGGTCAGTACACGAGCGCCCGTTTGGGGCACGCGGTGTTCAACCGGCCACCAAGTCCGCGACAACTCGTTAACGCACCCCTCTGCGCGCCTCGGAACCTTCGACCCCTTACAGGGTGGAGCCGGATGTCGGCCGGCCACGGGAGCTAGACCACCTCCATCACTGGCCGCCGACGATCCGCAAGTAGTCATTCCACCGTGACACTCTTAGCCAGGTTGCGCGGCTGGTCCACGTCGCAACCCCGCCGCACGGCCAGATGGTACGCCAGCAGCTGGAGGGGAATCACGTTCACCACGGGCGAGATCAGCGGCGGGGCCTCCGGCGCATAGAGCACGTGGTTGGCCTTGGACGAGACCCTGTCATCGCCCTCGGTAGCAAGGACGATCACGATACCATCCCGGGCCCGCACCTGCTCCACCTGGCTGATCATTTTGTCGTACACCCGGTCCCGCGTGGCAATGGCCACCACAGGCATAGCCTCGTCGATGAGGGCGATGGGACCATGTTTCATCTCCCCCGCCGGATACCCCTCGGCGTGAATGTACGATATCTCCTTGAGCTTGAGAGCCCCCTCGAGTGCAATCGGGTAGTTGATACCCCGGCCCAGGTAAAGGAAATGATCTCGATCATAGAAACGGTGCGCCAGTTCCTCGTACCGATCGCCGTGATCCAGTACTCGGCCAACCAGGTCAGGGAGCATGCCCAGAGCATCGACGGTGCCCTGGAGAGGTTCCCCTGTGAGGGTGCCTCGCATCTCGCCCAGGTACGCCCCGAGGAGATAGAGATCGACCAGGCTGGCAGTGAAAGCCTTGGTGGAAGCCACGCCGATCTCCGGCCCCGCATGCATCAGAATGTGGCCGCCGGAGATGCGGTGTGCCTGGCTGCCGATCACGTTCACGATCGACCACAGCCGGGCCCCCTTCTCCCGCCCCTCCTCCATCGCCGCCAGAGTGTCAACCGTCTCCCCACTCTGGGTAATGGCCAGTACCGCTGTGTGTTCATCGATGATCGGATCGCGGTATCGGTACTCCGAGCCGTAGTCCACCTCGACGGGCACCCGCGCCAGCTTCTCGATGATAAACTTGCCCACCAGGCCAGCATAAGCGGAGGTCCCGCAGGCTACGATGACGATCTTCTCCAGCGACTCGGCGTCCGCCGCAGAGAGCGTTAGATTCTCCAGACGCACACGTCCCCGGTCAAAGTCGGCCCGCCCTCGAATTGTGTCTGTGATCGAGCGGGCTTGCTCGTAGATCTCCTTCTGCATGAAGTGCCGGTAGGTGCCCTTGGCCGCCGATACGGGATCCCAGGGTATCGAATGCACGACGGCGTCAAGTTCCTCGCCCTTCAGCGTGCTCAGCCGTACCCCGTCGTGCTCGATGACGGCCATCTGGCGGTCCTCTAAGAAGATCATCTCTCGCGTGTGCTCCAGGATCGCCGGAATGTCGGAGGCCAGGAACATCTCACCGTCGCCGAGCCCCACCGTCAGCCCCCCAGCGTTGCCGAGGCGCGCCGCCACCAGGCACGTCGGCTCGTCCTCGCATAGGAACACGAAAGCGCTGGACCCTTTGATGCGTGCCAGTGCTTCGCGCACAGCCGAAGCCAGCCCGTGTCCCCGGTCCATGTACATCTCGACTAGGTGCACCACGACCTCGCTGTCGGTATCCGACAACAGAGTACGTCCCTGGGCGCTCAACTCGTCGCGCAGGGCGCGGTAGTTCTCGATGATACCATTATGCACCGCCGCCACGCGCCCTGTCGCTCCCAGGTGGGGATGCGCATTCCGCTGGCAGGGCTCACCGTGGGTCGCCCAGCGCGTATGCCCGATCCCGATCCTCCCGCTGATAGGTTCGGATTCCACCATGTCCAGGAGCGCCTCGATCTTGCCGGCCTCCCGCCTGACAGCAATGCCACCGTCCGCTTCGACGACGGCCAGGCCAGCCGAGTCGTAGCCGCGATACTCCAGCCGCTTCAGTCCATCTAGAATGATTGGGGTCGCGTCCCGCAGCCCCACATAGCCAACGATGCCGCACATATTTCTCCCTCCTATGCCCGCTCGTATCCAGGGGCCCCGGCGTCACGTCCCGGCCTTCCAGCCAGACGCGCCTCCGCGCCCACTCTGACGCTGTCACTGCCAGCCCTTTTGGCCCGCGGATTGCTCCACGGTTTTGTGGACCCGCTTCCATCCTAGGAGGGGAAGATGGGGCGTGACCAACCCCAGACGGCATCCGCCGAATTCTCGATCTGCCCGCTGACGGGCAGCTACCGTCTCCTCGTCACCCGCACCAACCTGCTGCGGGTCTGGCGCTGCTTCCCCCGACCCACCTCTTCGTCCCGTTCACCTCCTTCCTTGTTCACACCAACTACCCGGCTGCGTGCGTGTCCGCCCGTCCCCTGTTCGACAGCCCTGGTTCCTCACCTGGCAGGCATTCCACACCGCAACGGCCCTATCTTCAGTCTGGACCGAGTACCAGGTGCCGGAGCCGCACCGCCGCCAGTCGCTCGCGGTCCACCCTCACGCCCAATCCCAGCCCGGAGGGCAAGCGCACCGTCGAATCCTCCTCAAGCTCGAAATCGGGCACCGCCACGTCCCTCCGATAGTACCGGCTCGACGCAGAGATGTCCCCCGGGAGCCTGAAGTTCGGCAGGGAGGCCAGGGCCACGTTCGCCGCCCGGCCCACGTTCGTCTCCAGCATCCCACCGCACCAGACCGGCACGGCCCGGTCCTGGCACAGATTGTGGATGTCCACTGCCGCGCTCAACCCGCCGACGCGGCCCACCTTGATGTTGACCACGCGACACGCATCGACCTCAAGCGCCCACCGGGCGTGATCCGGGGACTTGATGCTCTCGTCCAGACAGACTGGTGTCTCCAGATTCGCCTGTAGCCTGGCGTGATCGACGATGTCGTCGTGATGATAGGGTTGCTCGATCAGCAGCAGGTCAAAATCGTCCAACTCCCTCAGAGTCGCAGCGTCCCGCGGGGCATACGCCGCATTGGCATCCACCTGGAGCGGCAGATCCGGCCACCGTTCCCGCACCGCCCCAACAATGTCGACGTCCCAGCCGGGCTTGATCTTCAGCTTCACCCGGCCATACCCCTCCGCCACCCGCCGCGCAACCTCGTCCATCAGCGCGCTGGGAGAGGACTCGATGCCCAAGCTGATCCCCACCTTCACACGACTGGATACATGTCCAGCGAACCCACCCACACCGGAGTCCGTAGACCCCCGCCGCGCATCCTCGTGAAGCACGTCTGCCAGACGGCGCCCCCTCGCTCTTGCCGACAGGTCCCACACCGCCATGTCCAAGGCCGCCTGGGCCATCGGATGGCCGCGCACCGGAGCAAACCATCTGGTCAGGTCGCGCGGTTCAGTCACCTCGCTCCCGAGCACCATCGGACCCAAAAAGTCACGAAGCAAATGCCACGCCGTCTCGATTGTCTCGTGAGAGAACCAGGGGCCCTCCATGGCCGTACACTCCCCCCACCCTTCGAGTCCGCCCGCGTGAATCGATACCAGGATGCACGGTCGAGAGACCTCGCGCGCGAAGCTCGTCTCAAAGGGATGAGCCAGAGGCAGCTCAATCTGATGAAGCTCAATGCTCTCGATTCTCATGCGTACACCTCTCCAGGGCCAACACGTAGTAGCTCCGTCCGCCTTCAAAGATCGAGTCGACGACCCTGTACCCTGAGGCGAAGGCTGCCTCGAACAGGCGGCGCGTCGCATCCCGCCAAAGCCGGGCCAATCGGATCTCTTCGGAGCGGATCCGCTGGAAATCGGCCGGGGTTTCGACGATCAGCGTCTGCCTATCTAGAACTGGCATCTCACGCGGCGGTGCCGGCCGTCGAGCCAACGGAGCGTCATTCACCAGCTTGGCC
This sequence comes from uncultured Anaerolineales bacterium, assembly GCA_964542755.1. Taxonomy (GTDB): domain Bacteria; phylum Chloroflexota; class Anaerolineae; order B4-G1; family B4-G1; genus SKLM01. The sequence goes on along the minus strand of CAZIWL010000035.1, from coordinate 7,158 downwards.
CCCTTGGCCCGCAGATCCTCCACCGAAGTCTTCTGCTGGAGATCAAGTCGGCGGCACACGTGCCCACTGTCGACGCGCCAGTCAACCTGGAATCGGTCCGTTGGCAGTCCAGCATTCAACTCATCGCGCATATCGCCGTAGACATCCCGGATATACGTCCCACACGTGGCGCCCAGTTTGTGGAAGTTCAGGTTAGCATTCGGGCTCTCCAGAGGATCGAAGGTCCAGGTCACCAGGCTCAATCCTTGCTCCAGCACGTGCGCACGCTGGGCCAGTTTCAATCGGTACCCGATACCCCGTCCATGATGCGCGCGCGCGACACCCATCATGTGCGAGCAGTGCTTCGTCTCGCCCTCGGGTGTCCGGCCCAGAAAACCGAAGACGAAGCCGACCAGCCGTCGCCCACTCCCCGACAGCTTCTCAAACGCCCCCAGGACCAGCCCACCGTTCTTCTGAGCCGTGATGAGCAGGTGATCCGGCACGATCTCGACATCCTCCAGACGCCAGACTTCCCGCTGCAAACCCTCCACGGCTCGGTAGTCCTCGGGCGCGTGAATTGGAACAATCTCGATACCCATACCCATCAACCTAATCAATCTCGTGGTGCCAGGGGCTTGCGCAACCCGGCACGCCGTCACGGCAGCCGAGCGACCACTGACCGTCCCAACGCCTCCTCAATGTCCACCGGCCACACCCCATCCAACGACTGGCCCGCCGGCCCGCCGAACATGGCAGGAGGGAGCACCACCGCCCCGCTGCCTGCCAGACCCTCCAATCGCTCGATCACGTCCTCAGCAGTCAGCAGCCCGGCCACTGTGATCGACTCCCCAAAGAAGCGGTTGACGAGCGACACGACCTCAGCCGATGTCCCCTCCAGGACCCGACGGAGCGTCGGGGCAAACAGGGTCGCTGTCACCACAACTGGGTCCTCAAACTCGGCGATGAACCCCATCAGCCGTTCTGCCCTCTCATCGACGAACCGGCGCACCAGGCCCACCCCGTTCTCGGTCAAGTCGAGGCCGTCGTAGGCCGCCGCATCGGGCACCGGCCTCCCCAGCCGAAGGTACCACTCGTCCGAAAGGTAGACGAACGTCGCACCGAGTCGCTCTCGAAGCTCGCCCTGCCTCTCCTCGACGCGCTCCACGACGTCCTCCATCTCCTCATCCGTGGGCACGCGGCAGTCAAAGCGATGGTAGCGCGTCAATCCCAGCGGGACGACGCTCACCGACCGAACCGACGGATGGAGTTCCGCCAGGTCTGCGATCGATCGTTCCAGATGTACGCCATCGTTGAGCCCTGGTCTGACGACAATCTGGGTATGGACCGTGACGTCCATGGCTGCCAGCCGTCGAAGCTGTTCCATCACGCCCGGCGCATCCGGGTTCCCAAGGAATCGCCGCCGCACGTTTTCGTCGGTCGCGTGCACAGAGACGTAGAGCGGACTGAGGTGCTGTTCCTCGATCCGCTCCCAGTCACCTTCGCTCAAGTTCGTCAGCGTGACGTAACTGCCGGACAGGAACGAAAGCCGATAGTCGTCGTCACGCACGTAGAGCGAGGGCCGGAGCCCCCTCGGCATCTGGGCCACGAAGCAGAACTCGCAGCGGTTGTCACAGCGCCGGATCCCATCGAAGATGGGCTCCTCGAACGTCAGTCCGAGCGCCTCACGGTACCGTCGCTCCCCGCTCAGTTCCAGCGTGCGGCCTGACCTGCGAACCCGCAGCTGCACCTCCGGTTCCGAGGCGTAGAAGTGCACCTCAATCACGTCTCGTAGGGCCTCCCCGTTGACCGAGAGCAATTCATCCCCGGGCCGGACGCCCAGGCGCTCCGCCAGGCTCTGGGCCGCCACCGTCTCCACGACCCCTGGATGTCCAACCGGTTCCAGGTCGGGAGTCACGGACATTCTCGCTCGTGCACCAACCGCTCCGCCTCGTCAACCACCGTCTCGACGCCCACGCCGGTCGTGTCGATTCGCACAGCGTCCTCAGCCGCCCGCAGAGGCGAAATCTCCCGGTTGCTGTCGATCCGATCCCGACGTCGCATCGCGTCGAGAACCGCCCTGCAATCGGCGTCCTTGCCGCGATCCTGTAACTCCAGCCACCGCCGCCTAGCCCGCTCCTCGACACTCGCATCGAGGTAGATCTTGAGATCCGCCTCGGGCAGCACCACGGTCCCGATGTCCCGCCCAACCATCACGACTGGCCTATCCGCAGCTATCTGGCGCTGCTTGGCCACCAGCGCGTGCCGCACACCCCGGTACGCCGAGACCACCGAGACGGTAGCGTCCACATCCGGGTTCCTTATCTCCCACGTGACGTCCACGCCATTTGCCAACACCGTGTACTGGCGCCCGTCGTCATCTGTGGCATCCGTGACCTCGATCTCCAACGCCTCGGCCAGCCCCGTCACCGTCTCCTCATTCTCGACATCCACGCCGCGCTCCAGGGCGGCCCACGTCACCGCACGGTACATCACGCCCGTGTCGAAGTAGAGATAGTCTAGCCTTTCGGCCAGCGCCTCGCCCACCGTGCTCTTCCCGGACGCCGCCGGCCCGTCGATCGCAATCGTCATCGGATGCACACACACCTCACTCGTCTCTCAACCATCGGATCCTTGGGCCAGACTGCTCTCTCTGGCCAGAATGCCGGTCAGACAACCGATACCTCCCGCCGCCTTCACCAGTTCGTCGACCCGAACCGTCTCACACACGATCCCCGCCCCTTCGAACAGTGTCTGGGTGACTGGGTTCCCGGCTGGCATCAGAATGTGCCGGGGGCCCAGCGTGACAAAGTTCAACGCCATGCCCACCTTGGCCTCGCCCTCATCGGGCAGAAAGAGGACCTCATATCCCCTTTCCCGTAGTGCCTCGACCGCCCCAAAGGGCACGCGACCGGGCCAGGCGATCGCCAGATCGCGGTCGGCGAAGCGGAGCTGGCCCATCAAGTGCATGGCGCCGTAGGGGAGCTCCACACACACCACGTCGGCCCCCATCTCCTCCAGGGTGCTGCGCACCTGAGACGCCCCTTCCGCGTTCGTCCGCAGTCCCCTCGCCACCATCGCCGTTTTCGGCTCGAGCCACGCCGCATCGGCCCCTTCAAAAGTGCCATGCCCACGCACGCTTCTTAGGATTGGAATCCCCAGATCGCTCAGGCGACGTGCTATCCAGCGCTCTTCGCCAGCCCGGACCGTCGACGCCGGGCGCCCGAGGACAGCGCCCTCGGGCGTCATCACCATCAAGTCCGCAACGAACATCGTGTTCGGCGGCGTTGGACCGTTGGGCTCCACGTAGTGAACCTCCACACCCACAGCCCGAAACGCGTCCGCAATCGCATCGTGCTGTCCCTGAGCCCTCGGCACGTCCAGCTCGTCGACCATCTGGGCCTCGTCCGGATCGGCCACGTGCTCCAACTCCGGGCCCGGCCGATGGAGCAGCACCGCCTTCAAGTTCGCCCATTCTGAATCGACAGCGCACGGGCTCCAGATCGAGCCCAATTCCTCGCGCATGGACGCTCCACGAGGAGACCACGCCTTGCCGCCGTAGGCGGCCGCCGAGAAGAGGTCCCTTACCAACGCTCGTACCGCACCAATTCACCCAGGGGTTTTCGCTTGATCGGCCCGGGTTCGTCCGCCGCATATCCCAGCGGGGTGAAGGCGATCGGCTCGACCTCGCCAGGCAGACCCAGGACCTCACGCGCCGCGTCTGGATCGAAAGCGCCCACCCAGCAGGTACCTAGCCCCTCGTTCTTCGCCGCGAGGATCAGGTGGTCCATCGCAATCGCCACGTCCACATCGACGTAGCTCTTACCGTCCCGACGCTTCCAGCCCTTCTCCTTGAGACCGCACGCGCAGATCACCAATGGGGGCTGCACAAACCAGTCTTTCCCATAGATCCGCCCCAGCTCCTCCTCCCGGCCCTTCGTATGAAGCACCAACAGCTGGAAGGGCTGCCAATTCACGGCTGTTGGGGCGAGCCGCGCCGCCTCCAGCACCCGGTTCAGTTTCTCCTCCTCCACCGGGTCCGGCTTGTACGCGCGCACACTGTATCGTTCCCGAACGACATCTGCGAATTCCATTGGCTACCTCCTGTCGATTCCTTCAGCGCTCAGATGGGCTGCCCAGCCATCGGCGAGCCCTCTTACGGCAACTCTCCATGGTCAAGCCCCTCCCCGGGCTCGGGCCACGGATAGAAAGCGTCCAGCCACTGCAGGGGGTTGACGTTGACGCCGCCTACCCACATCTCCCAGTGAAGGTGCGATCCGGTCGACAGGCCCGTGTTCCCCACGCGAGCCACCACCTTCCCCTGCTCAACCATCTCCCCCACCTCGACCTCAATGCTGGAGAGATGCCAGTACCCTGTCAGCACGCCCCAGCCATGGTCGAGGACAAGCGCACCTCCTCGAACCGCAAACGTATCCGTCAACATCACTCGCCCGGCAGCCGGCGCACGCACCGGCGTGCCCGTGGCCCCGCGGAGATCGACACCGCCGTGGTAGCTGGTGTAGGGTCCCTCGTTGTAGGCGCGCCGCGTGCCGAAATACGAGGAGATAGTGCCTGGGCAGGGCGGTTCGAAGATGCCTGTCCACGCCCTCTCCGTGGTGAACGTAGGGCGCAGCGCGTCGAGACGTTCCTTCTCGGCGGCGACGACCGCCGGGTCAAGGAGGCTCGGCGGGGCCTCAATCCGCTCATACCCGTAACTCCCCGCCTCCACCACCACGTCCACGGCGATCTCTGTGACCCCTCCATCGGCGGTCTCAGCTCTCAGGGTTGCTTCGTAGAGACCGGGCTCCGCAAACACGTGTACGCCAGCCAGCCCATAGTACACGCCATTGAGCTCAGCAAACCGGATCCGCCGCTCGAACAACTCGCCGCTCAAGCTCGCATCATCTCGCATACGCACGACGAAGACCAGGGATTCCCCAGGTTCCGCCGGCAGAGATTCCACAGCCGCGGTCTCAAAGGGGCTCGGAAGACGACCTGCGCCGTTTCCCGGAACGAGCAGCGGCATCCCTGGATAGATCAACCCAGGGTGCTGTCCCTCATTCGCCCCGATCAGCGCCCAGAGTGATACGTCGTAGCGGAGCGCGATACGATGCAGCGTGTCCCCTTCGCCCGCGATGTGCAGGCCGCCGGAAGGACCGCCCTCCCAATCCCGGGCCGGCACCCGTAGGACTCGCCCGGCTCGGAGGACGCTTGGGGATACGAATTCGTTCACTGCAGCCAATTCCTGCCACGTCGTCGCGTAGCGCCTGGCGATCCAGGCCAGGGAATCGCCGGGCTGCACCACGTAGGAGGCCAGTCTCCCATACGCCAGCCCACTCGTCATCCCGGGAATCGTCAGCTGCTGCCCCACATAGATCTTGGTAGGATCCGTCAGTCCGTTGGCGTGGGCCACGGCCTCGACGCTCGAACCATACCGTTCGGCAATGCGGAAGAGCGTCTCGCCTGGCTGGACGACGTGAATGATCTCCTGTGGCGGCCCCGCCGACTGACCCATGGCGGACATAGCGGGAGCCGCGAGCACCCCGCTAGGAGTCGCCCAGAGTAGGAGACCAAACAGCCCTAGACAGAACAGCCTCCTAGCCATGACCGGTCCCGCTCAGTTGAAGCACGTCTCCCGGCCGAACGCGCTCCAGGAGTCCCGGGGGCCCTTCGAGCGTGTCCCGTGCGGGCTCACGCGGTGCACGCAGCAACTGGAAAGGACGGGCCAGGCAGGTATCCACGATCCGGCCCGCGCCATCCAACCACACCACGCCGATGGGAAAGAAAACAAACATCATATGAATCGCCGCGCCGGCGCGGCTCTCGCGGTCACCGATCAGTAGCAATCCCTCGTCCTCCCCGAGGCGGCGTCTTAACGTCAGCCCTCGGAGACGGCACAGGAACGATGAACAACGACGGACCCGCCGGAGGATCACGTCGCCCGTTGCTCCGTCCCGCACCTCTAACCAGGTCATCGACCCTCGTCCCTTCGCCCTCGAGTCTCACGTAACACATCGAAGACTCGCCGGGTTGCTCCATAAGCAAAGATGTCACTCGTCGTCTCTCGCCAAAACTCCTCTAGCCACCGATTGCCCGTCGTCTGCTCATAGACGAAGGCTTGCAGCAACAGATCAAGCTGATCGGCATCGCGTACCAGTCGTGCCTCAACCGTCGTCTGTTCCTCATACTCGCGCCACCAAGTGCGCCAATCCCTGAGCTGAGGCAGCCCTTCGAGCAAGGTTGCCAGCACGCTACCCTCTGCCCGCTCCTTGGCATCGCTGGGGAGGTACTCGCCGGCAGGCGCGGGAATATCGCCTAGAATCGCCTCGGGGAGATCGTGGATCAAGGCCAGCGTGAGAAGCTTGGTGGTGTCTACGTCCTCTTCGACGAAGCTGGCGAGAGTCAGCGCCACGAATGCAACGCCGTAGCTGTGGTCAGAGACGCTTTCTGCGTCCGCCACACCGCGCATCACCCACCCGGTGCGCGCTACCCGCTTCAGCTGATTGGCGCTGAGGAACAGGTCCAGCAGTCGGTCGGCATTCACAACTTGGTCAATACGCTGATAGGGACGCACCCGGATCGGCCGGCCCCCCAGGTAAGGAGCAGTCTAGAGCTTATACCCGATGGCGCGCAGGAGGGCTTTCCGATCCTCGACATCCTCCTCAGTCTCGACGCCCTTCGTCTTCATCCCATCGACCACCCCCAGCACTCCGCGTCCCTGGTCCGTCTCCGCCAGAATCACCTCAACCGGATTTGCCGTGGCACAGTAGATGCGACAGACTTCGGGGACCCGCTTCACCGTGTTCAACACGTTAATGGGGTAGAATCCCTCGCCCAGGACGAGCACAAAACAGTGGCCGGCACTCAGGGCGAGTGCATTCTGCTTGGCCAGATCGACGAGCTTCTCGTCCGTACCCGTTGCCCGCACCAGCGCGGGGCCGGAGGCCTCGCAGAAAGCTAGACCAAACTTGATGCCCGGAACCGCCGTTACGAGCGCTTCGTGCACATCTTCAACCGTCTTGATGAAGTGGGACTGGCCCAGAATCACGTTCAAAGCCTCAGGCTTCTCGATGCGCACCACCTGCAGATCCATCACCGTCCCTCCTCACTAAGAAACCTCTCGGACCCACAACCCGGCCGCACCACCCGAGGCACTCCTTCAGAGATTCCCGACCCCCTGGG
>CAZIWL010000034.1:0-35141 GCA_964542755.1 uncultured Anaerolineales bacterium | reverse complement strand
CCAATGGTGCGAATGCGCCCATCCCGGCTCAGCCGATGACAGTTTCTTAGTAGGGCTCGGGCTGGCGATTGACTGGATTCCCTTCGTGAATCCCCCTGTCTGAGTTTTCGACAAGTGGCAAGCGGGGCCGGATCAAGCTATAATTGATCTATCATGCTACGAGCGTCAATCAGGGTTGTAGGCATCGCTCCCCGTTCTTTCCGCGCAGACCCAGTGCCCATCCGCCCTTCCGGCGCCACCCCCGAACATCCCGCCTGGTCCGCATAATGCATCGATCACGCCGCCGACATTTGGTCGGCCTGCTCCTGTTGGTCATGGTTGGGTTCTTCGTCCGGGCCATCTCGCTGGACGCCCAGTCATTATGGCGTGATGAGGTGGACGCCCTTCGCTTCGCCACGGCACCGTGGGCGGAGATGGTGAACAACTTCACGCGCCCCGGGTGGAACGGCCCCCTCTACTACCTCGCGCTGCGGGGCTGGATCGCGGCGGCGGGAGCGAGCGAGTACGCGATCCGGTTCTTCTCGCTCTTCTTTGGCGTCCTGTGCATCCCGCTGATGTACGTCCTGGGCCGGCGCGTCTTCGACTGCACGACGGGGCTCGTCTCCGCCCTGCTGGCGGCTTTCTCGCCGTACTTCGTGTGGTACAGTCAAGAAGCGAAGATGTATACTCTGATCCTGGCCCTGACGCTCCTGGCGGTCTACGGCCTCCGGCGAGCCCTGGACGGAGGCGGCCCGCGGTGGTGGGCAACCCAGATCTTGGCCACGTCGCTGACGTTCTACTCGCACATCCTCGCCGCCCTCCTCGTGCCCGTGCAGGCAGCCATAGCCCTCATATGGTGGCCGCTGCTCAGAAAGAGCTGGAAGGGGGCCCTGGTCAGTATCGCCTGTCTCACGCTGCCCTATCTCCCCCTGGCCGTGTGGCAGGCCCCACTTGCCTTGCAAGCCCGCGAGACGGGTTTCCACAGCTACACACTGCGGCAGATGATCGTCATCCTCCTCAACGGATGGTCCACGGGCATTCGAGGTTGGGGTGGGTCCTGGGCAGCAGCATTGATGGGACTGCTGGCGGTCCTCGGCGCGGCAGCCTCAACACCGTGGCTGTCCGCGGAGCCGCAAGCTGAGCAGGGATCGGGAGGGACTCGACCCCTGCGTGGCCATTGGGCAGCCCTGATATGGTTGACGCTACCCCTCCTCTGTCTCTGGTTGATATCGATCCGACAACCTCTCTTCACCGACCGGTATCTGATCTGGACGGCGCCGGCCTTCTATCTCCTGATTGGACGGGCGCTGGGCTCCCTCGCGCTCTCGAGGGACTGGACACGCTGGGTCGTGATCCCGCTCCTGGGGGGCGTGCTGCTGGCTAGCGTCGCCAACCTGCGGCTGCAGACCTCCGAGCCCATCAAGGCCGACTTTCGGGCGGCGGCATCATACGTCTCGAGCTACGGCGAGAGCGGTAATTCCTCGGCCGAGGCAGGGACGACCCCGTCCGACGAGCTGGTCATCTTCCAGATCCCATATGCCCGGTACACCTTCGACTACTACTTCCCCGTGGAGGAGTATCCCCATGCCGACGGACTCTACACGAACCACCGTGCGCCGAGCGGCGGCTATCAGATGGGAAAGGATCAGGCCTGGCAACAGATGCGGGCAATCACGGCGGGGCATGACGTGGCCTGGTTCGTGGCGAGCGAGGTGGGCATGTGGGACGAACGGGGACTGGTGAAGGAGTGGCTCGACACCAACGCGCTCCGCGTGGCGGAGGCGCATTTCAAGCGCGTGGACGTCTACCGATACGACCTGTCTGAGTAGCCCGCCGGGGGGAACCCGGTGTGAGAATCGGACGGTTTACGTTTCAACTCACTGGGAGTATAATAGCTCTATAGCATCATCTTTCTTCACGCCTTGGAGGACACCGCTTGGAAGCTGAGATTGGTACCGTAGAACCTATAGATATCGAACGCGAGATGCGTAGTGCCTATCTCGACTACGCTATGAGCGTGATCGTGTCACGCGCCCTACCTGACGCGCGCGACGGGCTCAAGCCCGTCCAGAGGCGCATTCTGTACGCGATGCAGGACCTGGGGCTCCGCCCGGACCGGGCCTACAAGAAGTCCGCCCGCATCGTCGGGGACGTCCTGGGCAAGTATCATCCCCACGGTGACGCCGCCGTCTACAATGCGATGGCCCGCATGGCTCAGGACTTCAGCCTCCGGTATCCCCTGGTCGATGGCCATGGAAACTTCGGCTCCATCGACGGAGACAGCCCAGCCGCCATGCGCTACACCGAGGCCCGCCTGGCAGAGAGCGCCATGGAGCTCCTCGAGGACATCGATAAAGGGACCATAGACTGGGTTGACAACTTCGACGGCTCGATGGAGGAGCCGGAGGTGCTGCCGGCCCGTCTGCCCAACTTGCTGGTCAACGGCTCCTCCGGTATTGCCGTCGGGATGGCCACGAACATCCCGCCGCACAACCTGAACGAAGTCTGCGACGCCATTGACTATCTGATCGACCATTGGGACACGCCGGATCAGGTGACCCTGGACGATCTCATGGAGCGGGTCAAGGGTCCCGATTTCCCCACCGGCGGCGTCATCGTCGGGCGGGACGGTATCTCCCAGGCCTACGCGACGGGCCGGGGGCGCATCACAGTGCGAGCCCGAGCCAAGATCGAGGAGATGGGCACGGGGCGCCACCGCATCGTGGTCACCGAAATCCCGTACCAACTCAACAAGACGACGCTTCTGGAGCGAATCGCCAAGCTGGTCCGTTCGGACCGCTTGACAAGCATCTCCGACCTGCGGGATGAATCGGATCGGCGCGGCCTTAGCATCATCATCGAGCTGAAGCGCGGCACGCAGCCGCGGAAGGCGCTCAACCGGCTCTACAAGTACACACCTCTTCAGGCCACGTTTGGCGTGCAGATGATGGCCATCGTCGACCGAGAGCCACAGCTCTTGAGCCTGAAGCGCGCTCTCCAGCGGTACGTCGAGCATCGGCGCGAGGTAATCGTTCGACGGACGAGGTACGAGCTCGAGAAGGCCCAGCGCAGGGCCCACATCCTGGAGGGCCTGCTCATCGCCCTCGATCATCTCGACGCCGTGATCCAGACCATTCGCCAGTCCCCGGACGTGGGGACCGCGAGGGAGCGGCTGATGGAACGCTTCTCGCTGACGGAGGAACAAGCGGAAGCAATCCTGGACATGCCGCTGCGGCGCCTGGCAGCCCTCGAGCGGCAGAAGATCGAGGACGAGTATGCGGAGCTGACCAAGCGGATCGCCGAGCTTCAGGACCTGCTGGCCTCGCCGCACAGAATCCTCCAGGTGATCAAGGACGACCTCGCCGATTTGAAGGAAGCCTACGGCGATGAGCGCCGCACCCGGATTATGACCGGGGACGCTGAGCTGGAGGAAGAAGACCTGATCGCCGAGGAAGAGGTCTTCATCTCCATTACCGAGCGTGGTTACATCAAGCGCGTTCCTATGGACGTCTACCGCACCCAGCGACGCGGTGGTAGAGGCGTGATCGGCGTGGATACCCGCGAAGAGGATGAGGTGCTCCACTTCTTCCCCGCCCATACGCTGGACTCCATTCTCTTCTTCAGTGATAAGGGGAAGGTCTATCAGAAGCGTGCCTATGAGATCCCCGGGGCCGGTCGTACCGCCGAGGGAGATCTCCTCGTCGGCTTGATCAGCCTCGACGCCGACGAGCACATCACGTCGGCGGTGGCTGTGTCCAACTTTGAGGAAGAGGGTTACCTCACCATGTTCACGCGGGAGGGTCGAGTCAAGCGGACCGTCCTGAGCGAATTTGAGGACGTGCGGCCGAGCGGCTTGATCGCTATCCGACTGGAGGACGGTCCCGAAGGACAGGACGAGCTGGGTTGGGTGCGCCGGACGTTGGGGGGACAGGAGTTGATCGTCGTCACTGAGAAGGGACAGGCCCTTCGCTTCCGGGAGAACGAGATACGGCCCGTCGGCCGGAACGCTATGGGCGTATATGCCATCAAGCTGAAGCCCGGCGATCGGGTCGTCAGCGCGTCTATCGTCGATCCCGAAGCCGATCTACTGACGGTCACGTCCAGGGGTTTCGGTAAACGAACGCCCATGAGCGCTTTCCGAACCCAGGGACGGTACACGAGAGGCGTGCTCTGTTTCAGGGGGGCCAACGCTGGCATGATTGCCGCAGCCGGGATCGTTCACCCCGAGGATCAGATCACCTTCATCACCACCGGCGGCATCGCCCTCCGAACGCGTGCGAGAGAGATCTCTCGCATGGGGCGCGCCACGCGCGGCGTGACCATTATGGATCTTAAGCCGGGGGATGAGATTGCCTCGATGGCCGTTATGCGGAACAACGAGCCCGAGGCTGTCCCGGAGGCTGACGATGTGCCACGGCCGCCGGATAGTCAAGAGGCCCGTTCACCCACGCAGGGGGAAGAGGGATAGGTGCCACGGCGGGACAGTCGTGGGTGGGGCAGCTACGCTGCCCCTCTGGGCTCTTGGAAGCCGGGTCAGATGCAGGCGCTACTGCCGGAGCCAGACCCCGCTGCTCTGGCGGAGACGCTGGTCGCCTTCGCCAACTCTGACGGCGGCACCATCATCATTGGGGCTGCCAAAGACGGTCGAATCACAGGACACGTGTTCGCCGACGAGGTCGAGATGGCGCTGCAAGCTGCCATGGAGACCTGCCGGCCCCCGGTGGAGGCCCGCTGGCACCAGGCGGCGGCGGAGGACGGCCCCGTTTTCTCCATCGTGGTCAATCGCAGCCCCGAGCTTCACAGCCTATCGGACGGGCGCGTCCTTGTGCGAACTGGTGCCGAGAACCGGCCCCTGAGTGGTGAGGAGATTCGCCAGCTGGCTGCGACCAAGTCCACGGGCGACTTCGAGGGAGAGCTGGCACCGGGAGCACGGCGAAGCGATTTGGACGACGCAATCGTCGATCAGTTTGTCGAAAAGTGGGAGGAGCGTCAGCATCGCGAATGGACCCGTTCGACGGATGACCTCCTGCTCGAGATGGGGGCACTCACGGACGATGGACACCCCACTGTTGCGGGCGTGCTGCTCTTCGCAACGAATCCCCAGGTCTTCCTGCCCCAGAGCGGGCTGACGTTTGTTAAGTTCGTGGGGACCGAGCCCCGCGGCGAGGACGGTCACCCGGGCTACGGTCGGCGCGAGGAAATCGGGGGGCCGCTGCCAAAGATCATCCAGCGGGCCTGGCAGGTTGTGGGCGAGGAGATGCGGAAGGGGGCCGTGGTGACGGAGTTGGAGCGCAAGGAGCGCACGGAGTATCCCATATCCGCTGTTCGGGAGGCGTTGGTCAACGCCGTGGCCCACCGCGACTACCGCCTCAGCGGTCGCCGCATCGAGGTCCGTATGTTCTCCGACCGGATGGAGATCTCCAGCCCTGGCGGTCTGCCCGGCTTCATCACCGTCGACAACATTGTCGACGAGCACTTCTCCCGGAATCCGCGGGTCGTCTCGGGACTCTATCAGTGGGGGTATATCGAGGAATTGGGACTGGGTGTCGACCTGATGATCGATGAGATGATGCGTGCCGGCCATCCCCCGCCGACGTTCAAGGATAGTCCATACGCCTTCAGTGTGACACTCAAGAACGTCCTCGAACGAGACCCGCAGCCAGAATGGGCCGGCCGCGTGAGCGAGCGCCAGGCGAAAGCGCTGACCTACGTTGAGAAGCGCGGCCGGATCACAAACCGGGAGTATCGCGATCTCTGTCCCGGCCTTAGCCCGGAGACTCTGAGGCTTGACCTGTCCGAGCTGGTCGACAAGGGTATGCTGCTCAAAGTCGGGGCCAAGAAGGGGACCTACTACATCCTCAGGTGAGACGCGGCGCCCGGTTATCCCAACTATATCCCAAACTTATCCCAAATTATCCCAAATCCACGCCTGCTGGAGCCGTGTAGGTCTTGATGAACGGGAAACGCCCTCTGCACCGCCTGCGCCCCTTGGACTGGGCCGCTATCGGCCTCTTGTTGGTCTACGTCGCGGCATTCTCGTGGATGTCAATCCGGCAGCATGAGAGCTTCCAGACGAACGCTCTCGACCTGGCGAAGTTCGACCAGGCGATCTGGAACACAGCCCGGGCGCGGCCCTTCCGCATCACCCTGATCCAGGACTCCATCGTCCAGAGCCACTTCTCACCAATTCTGGCAGTCTACGCCCCGTTGTACTGGCTCTGGCCGGATGTACGCCTGCTATTTGTCATCCAATCCCTCTGTCTCGGCGGAGCGGGGTTCTTGCTCTACGTCTTTTTCCGGGATGACGCACCCTGGGTGGGCCTCACCCTCTTCGGAGCGTACCTGCTCCATCCGAGCCTTCATCAGGTGAACCTCTACGAGTTCCGCAGGATCACAACGGCCGTCCTGGGCTCTTCCCTTGCCCTGTACGCGCTGTTCAAGCGCCGCTACGGCTTGATGATCGCTGGATTGGCCGTCGCTCTGCTGAGCAAGGAGAACACGGCCTTCCTGGTGATCGGGATAGGCCTTTACCTCATCCTTGCCCAACGGGAGGTCAAGATCGGCCTGCCCCTCTTGGCGACGGGCACCGCATGGCTCGTCCTGGTGCCGCTGGTGGTCCTGCCGGCTTTGGGCACCCCACAGTTTCTATCGAAGAACACGGGCTATTCCCTGGCAGGCAAGTACTTCTCCTACCTGGGGAATTCGCCAACCGAGATTGTGCAGACGTTGCTCCGCGATCCGCGGGCCCCCTTCGCCTACGCCCTTCGGCAGGAACGGCTGCTCGCCGTCTTCGGCCTGCTCTGGCCGACGGGGTTCCTCTTTTTGCTCGCTCCTGCGGTGGCCGCCTTTGTGCTTCCTTTCCTGGCCTACCTTCTGGCAAGCAAGTCAGACAGCATGGGGGAGCTGACGGCCTGGTATCCAGCCATCATCCTCCCTCTCCTGGCCTGGGCCGGGGCGGTGGGCCTGTCCCGCTTGAAGGACAGGTGGATGAGCTGGGCCTCAGTTGCCCTGGCGGCAGTCTCGCTCGGTGGCTACATGACTCTCAGCCCCGTCCGACCGACACAATGGTCACACACACGGCGCTTTGAGGTAAGCGATCACCATCGACAGGTGGAGGCCGCTTTGCGGCGGATCCCCTTAGACGGGGTCGTCGCCGCCCAGGATCCATTGGTGCCGCACCTGTCGCACCGGGAGCAGATCTATTTGTTTCCCTGGTACCCCGAGGGGTTGAGCCCGGAGTACGTGGTCCTCGATCGAGAGATGCGGACCTATCCCGTCACACGCCCAACGTACCGGACGCTCTTCTACGACCTTCTCGCCGGCACGGAGTATGAGATCCACGAACAGGTTGGCAGCCTTTTCGTCTTCCGCCACGTAGATGGTGTAGATCCGACCACCGAGCGCAGCGATCAGTTTGGGGACTCGCTGACCCTCCAAGGTTTCAGCACGGCCCTTGCCCACCCAGGTGAGGCCTTTGGACAGCTCCCCACGGCGCTCCAGGCGGGATCGACGCTGCGGGTCTCGCTCTTCTGGCACGTCGATGAACCCGTACATCGCAACTACACCGTCTTCATTCATGCCCTGGATGAGAGCGGGGAGATGCTGGATCAGCACGACAGCTGGCCGGCAGATGCCCACCGGCCGACGAGTGTGCTATCCGCTGGAACCGTGTTTCGGGACGTGCACTATGTCACCCTTCCCCGTGCGGTGCCCGGTGGGCTGACGCTCCGTGTGGGCCTCTATGATGAGGAGGGGAATCCACTACGGACGCAGAAGGATCAATCGTTCGTCACCCTGTCCGTGCCTCAATGACCAGGACACGGACGGGCTTGGCTGGTTGTCGGAGATGTATTGGGTTTTTGTCCCGGATTCCCTCACCACGGCGCGCGGAGCGGATTCGGGCTGGGGTTTCAAAAAGACCTAAGGAGGCAGCGACATGGATCTGCAACTGAGCGACGAGCATCGTATGATCCGCGACATGGCCCGGGAGTTCGCCCAGGCTGAGATCGCCCCCATCGCAGCCGAGCACGATGAGTCCGGCGCCTTCCCCAGAGAAACCATCGCTAAGATGGGAGCACACGGGTTCATGGGTATTGCCGTCCCAGAGGCTTACGGCGGGGCCGGGATGGACACCGTGGCCTATGTCCTGGCACTGACGGAGATCTCGAAAGCAGACGCATCCCACGGCGTTATCATGTCGGTCTGCAACTCGCTCTTCTGCTACGGCATCCAGCGGTATGGCACCGAAGTGCAGAAGCAGACCTTCCTGCGCGCCGTCGCCAGCGGTGAAGCCGTGGGCGCCTACGCTCTAACAGAGCCGCAATCCGGGTCCGATGCCGGCAACATTCTAGTGACCGCAGAGCTTGCCGACGACAGAACGCACTATGTGCTCAACGGCACCAAGTCCTGGACATCGAGCGGACCCGTGGCTAAGTACATCCTCGTCTTCGCGCAGAGCGACCCGAACGCGGAGCCACGCTACCGCGGCGTGAGTGCCTTCCTTATCGACACGGATGAGCCGGGATTCACGCAGGGGAAGACAGAGCCGAAGCTCGGCATCCGGGCGTCGGCCACCTGTGAGATCCATCTCGAGAACTACGCTTGCCCCGTGGAGAATCGGCTGGGAGATGAAGGACAGGGCTTCAAGATCGCGATGTCAGTCCTGGACGCCGGCCGCATCGGGATCGCCGCGCAGGCCCTGGGGATCGCCGAGGCAGCGTACGAGGCCTCGTTGGCCTACGCGAGGGAGCGTGAGGCCTTTGGCCGGAAGATTGGCAAGTTCCAGATGATCCAGCAGAAGCTGGCCGATATGAAGACCCGCATTGAAGCTAGCCGTCTGCTCATCTATCAGGCTGCGTTGGCAAAGGACCGCGCCAAGAAGACGGGCGCTCGTTACACCCTTGAGTCGGCCATGGCAAAGCTCTTTGCCTCGGAGACAGCCATGTGGACCACTACCGAGGCGATCCAGATCCACGGAGGCATGGGGTACAGCAAGGAGCTGCCAGTAGAGCGTTTCTTCCGCGACGCCAAGGTCACAGAGATCTACGAGGGTACGAGCGAGATCCAGCGTATGGTGATAGCGCGCCTTGAGACAGACCTCCGATAGTGCCCCACCAGTGGGATCTAGCGGAGCTCGAACTATGGATAGGGAGCCACAGCCCATGAAGGCACTCTGTTTCTACCAACACGGCGGCCGCGAGGTACTGACCCACGACGACGTGCCGCGACCCGAGCCCGGCGCGGGGGAAGCCCTGGTACGCGTCCGCGCAACGACGCTGAACCATCTGGATGTGTTTGTCCGCCGTGGCTGGCCTGGCCTGGACCTGGAGATGCCCCACTGGGGGGGATCCGACGTAGCGGGAGAGATCGCGGGGCTTGGGCCGGACGTCACGGGATGGGAGGTCGGTCAGCGGGTGGTCGTCGACCCAGGGATCTCCACGCAGGTAGACGCTTTTGTCAGGCGGGGGGAAGACTCGGTCAGTCCGGGATACTTGATCCTGGGCGAGGACGTACGAGGTGGACACGCCGAGTTTGTGTCCGTGCCCGCCACCAACCTGATGGCGATGCCGGAGGGTTTTGGATTCGTCGACGCCGCCGCCTCCCTTCTCGTATCGCTCACGGCGTGGCGCATGCTGATCCATCGAGCCGATCTTCACGCCGGGGAGTCAGTCCTTTTGGTGGGCGCCGGAGGCGGCGTCAATGCAATGGCCATTCAGATCGCAAGACTCGCCGGAGCCTACGTCTATGCCCTCACCAGCAGCCCGGAGAAGATGAAGAAGGCCAAGGCTCTGGGCGCGGATGTGGTGCTCGACTACACCGAGGACCGAGAATGGAGCAAGACCCTGTACAGGCTCACGGACCGAAAGGGCGTGGACGTCGTTGTCGATAACGTGGGACAAGCGACCCTCGGGCAGAGTCTGCGCGCCGTGGCTCGGGGCGGGCGCATCGTCATCGTCGGCAACACCTCCGGCCCCCACGCCGAGATCGACACGCGGTACATCTTCGGCAAGCAGATCAGCCTCATCGGTTCCACGATGGGGAACCACCAAGACTTCCGCGACGTGATGGCCTTGGTATGGTCCGGCAAACTCAGACCGGTCGTCGACACCATCATGCCCCTATCCGCGGGTAGGACCGCTTTCGAGGTCCTGGAGCGGGGAGAGAAGTTTGGCAAGATTGTTCTCACCGTCTGACGAACCCAGGAACGGATGAAGGCTCTGGAGCGCCTGTCTGCGGCCGAGAAATGGGTGTTGGTGATGAGCGCGCTGACGCTCGTGTTGGCACTCGCCAACCTGGGAAGGGCTGCCGTCGCGATGCGCTACGCAGCGCAGATCCCAGGACTGGAGACGAGCATGGGCCTGACATACGCAGCCACGACCGGGCTCTTCTGGGGCATCTCACTGATCGTCTCCACTGGAGGCCTCCTTGGCGCCTATGAGTGGGGCCGGGTCTCGACGCTGATCACCGTGACGCTCTACCAGGCGCACGTGTGGCTCAATCGCTTGGGGTTCGACGCCTCCGACTACGCCCGCGAGACACGGCCCCGGGATATGGTTCTCACCGCGGTGCTTCTGCTCCTCTACTGGGGCACGCTCAACCTTCGGCCGGTGCAGCGGGTCTTCACGAAGGATGCAGGCAAGCAAGTACGGAACCACCCGCGGGATGCAAACCACACGGCGGCCGAGAAGGAGATCGATCGACGATGAACCTCTGGCACGAGCTTCCGTCGGGGCCGAATTGCCCCCAGATCATCCATGTCGTGGTAGAGATACCCAAGAAATCCCGGAACAAGTATGAGTACGACCGGGACGGCGGGTTCATCAAGCTTGACCGTGTTCTCTTCTCCTCTCTCCACTATCCGGGAGACTACGGGTTCGTCCCTCGCACCCTCCATCGGGACGGGGATCCGCTCGATGTCCTCGTTATGACCCACGAACCCACCTTCAGCGGCTGCGTAATTGAGGCCCGACCACTGGGCGTGTTCCGACTCGTCGACAAGGGCGACGCGGACGACAAGATCCTTGCCGTGCCCCACAACGATCCGCTCTTCAGTGAGTACCGGGACCTGAACGACGTCCCGGTTCACTTTGTGGAGGAAATGGCGCACTTCTTCAGCGTCTACAAGGATCTGGAGATGGCCGAGGTTGAGACTCAAGGATGGGATGACCAGGCTGATGCCTACGCCGAGATCAAGGAGGCCGTCGATCGGTACCGCGAGCACACCGAGCGCCACAAGTAGCCCAGGGGGTGCGCTAGCGACTTGTCGCAGAGATGGTCGCCGCTTGGAGACCGTTGGCGCCCGCGTACTGACCTGTCTTTGACTGGCATGCGAGGCAAGCATGCGCTCGTGAGGTGCATCGCACCGGTCGGTGCGACAACTCGTTCGTGCGCTCAGCCCATCGTAGTTGCTTGCAGAGCGAGGGGATCTGTGGTAGAATCAGCGGACACAGGGCGGCGTAGCCAAGCGGCAAGGCAGGACTCTGCAAAAGTCCCATGCGCCGGTTCGAATCCGGCCGCCGCCTTTTTTCGTCCTGGAAAACCGCGGGCAGCTTGAAGCTGCCCGCGCTGTGTGCGGGGCGGTGGCGGAACGGGAAGACGCCGGGGACTTAAAATCCCCTGTCCGCGAGGACGTGTGGGTTCGAATCCCACCCGCCCTACTTTTCGTCACGCGTCAACGAGGTGATTAGGCTGGAGGTAAGGTCTCGTGAAGATCATTCTGAAGCAGGATGTGCCCAATCTGGGGCAAGCAGGTGAAGTAGAAGAGGTAGCCGACGGCTACGCGCGCAACTACTTGATACCACAGGGCATGGCCATGATAGCCACGCCCGGGGCCTTGAAGGACTTCGAGCACCGTCAGAAGATTAAGGCGAATAAGCACGCACGGATGAAGAAGCGCGCTGAAGGCCTGGCACGGCGCTTGACCGCCCAGACATTGACCTTTGAGGTCAAGACAGGTGAGACGGGACAGCTCTACGGTTCCATCACCAATGCGGACATCGCCGAGGCCCTGGAGGAAAGGATCGGTGAGGAGATCGACAGGCGCGACATCCCACTCTCAGAGCCTATCCGCACTGTGGGCGAGCACTTCGTGCCCGTGCATCTGATGGAAGATGTCGAGCCTCAGGTGAGGGTCGTCGTGAAACCAGAAAGTGGCGAGTGGCCCGAGGACGTCGAACCCGTCCAATAGGTCGTCGCGGCGCACTGCTGGTTAGCCCCATGATTCGAAGGATCTGAGGGTGGACAAACTTGGCCGGAGGCTGCGGGAAGCGCGCGAGGCTAAGGGAAGCACCCTGGAGGAAGCTGAGGATGCAACCCGGATCCGGGCTCACTTCCTGGAATCCTTGGAGGCCGGCGATTTCGCTGCGTTCCCGGGCGGTCACGTACAGGTTCGGGGATTCCTGCGCATCTACGCCCGTTATCTTGATCTTTCGACCGAGGATGTCCTAGGACGATACAGTTCCGAAGTCGACGGGGCTGAGCTATCCAACTCGGAGGGGGTCTCGGCCGGTACGCCTTCGAACCCTGGACAACCGCCTGACGACCTCACTGCCATACGTTTTCGTCCTCGAGACATCCCGGTAGGATCCTCACTCCCACGCTGGATGAACGTGAGGACAGTGATTGTCGTCGGCCTGGCACTTACGTTTCTCCTCGCCGTCCTTGCTCTGGTCACCTACATCCTCAATCAGCCCGAGGACGGCATCCTTCTCGCGCCCCTCGGTGTGGCGGCGCCCACGGAACGAGTACCAGCGCCCACCAGGACGCCCTCGTCAGTGCCGGCTCAGGCACCCCCTGCTGTTCCCGTGAGTGTGGACGGCCGGATAACCCTGGCCCTTGAGGCCAGGGAGCACGTCCAGGTTCGGGTGCGGCGGGACGGCACTCTCCTCTTCGAGCAGACTATGGAGCCCGGAGAGACCAAAACATGGTCCGACGACGAGCCGCTGGTGGTTGAGACGGGAAATGGAGCCGCCCTCGACGTGACGGTAAACGGGGTGGCCCTGGGACCCATGGGCAGCCGGGGCGAGCTCTGCACTCGCGCCTGGGGTCCTCAGGGCGAGATCGCCGTCCAGTAGCCCCCAACGAGCCTTCTTGAAGAGCTATTACCTCATCTCCCTGGGCTGTCCCAAGAATCTGGTGGACAGCCAGGGAATCGCAACGCTGCTTCAGCGTGCCGGCTTCGAACCAGCGCCGGCTCCTGAAGAGGCCGATCTCCTCATCGTGAACACCTGCGGATTCATCGAGTCGGCGAGGGAGGAGTCTCGCGCTGTCCTCCGGGAGCTCATCGAGTCCAAGCAGCCTGGACAGGAGGTGGTGGCGGCCGGCTGCTATTCCCAGCGGTTCCCCTCTCAGCTCACCGAAGATGTCCCCGGCATCGACGGCCTCATCGGCACCCGCCGCTGGATGGACATTCTCGAACTCGTGGAGAAACTCGAGGAGCGAGTACGGCTTGGGCAACCGAGCGGGCCGGCCTACCACGTGCCGAACGTCCCGACCGTGGGACAGGATACGCAAGACGTGGTTCGAGCCGTGTCACAGGGCGCGAGCGCCTACCTGAGGGTATCCGATGGCTGCCGACGTGCCTGCGCCTTCTGCGCCATCCCCTTGATCAAGGGTCCGGCCGTCAGCCGCCCCCCCGGAGATATCCTGGCCGACGCGCGGCTTCTGGCCGAGGTAGGGACGAAGGAGATCATTCTGATTGGCCAGGACACGACCGACTACGGCTACGATCTCGGCACAGAGACAGGGTTAGCCGGGCTGCTGGAGGAACTCGTCAAGGAGATTCCTCAGGTGCCATGGATCCGCCTGATGTACGCCTACCCGGGGCACATCGGCAGTCGGCTGATCGAGACCATGGCCCGCCACGAGCAGATCCTGCCTTACCTGGACCTCCCTCTCCAGCACGCCCATCCCGAGGTCCTGCGCCGCATGAGACGTCCGACAGCCGTTGAGCGCGTCAAAGGGACGATCGCATCCCTGCGCCAAGCGATGCCGAACATCGCCATCCGCACCACGTTCCTGGTCGGCTATCCGGGAGAGACCGATGAGGCTTTTGAGGCACTCCTGCGCTTCGTGGAGGAGATGCGCTTCGACCGGGTGGGGGTCTTCACTTACTCGGAGGAGGAAGGAACCGCGGCCGCGGAGCTTGAGGACGACGTCCCCCCGGAGGTCAAGGAAGATCGCCGGGACCGGCTCATGGCAGTCCAGCAGCCGATCTCCCTCGCCCAGAACCGGGCGCTGGTGGGCAAGACCCTGGACGTGTTGATCGAGGGACAGGATGAAGGCATCAGTGCAGGGCGCTCCTACCGAGACGCCCCCGAGGTCGATGGGCTGGTGTTGGTCCAACGGGCCCTGCCGGTGGGAGAGATTGTCCCACTGCACATCGTCTCCGCCCTGGAGTACGACCTGATCGCCGAGACACCCACCGGCCCCGAAGGCCCATAGTACTCTGCGGCGAAAACCCTCCGCCGGTTGCAGAACGAGCGCCGGTTGAGTAGCTTCGTAGCGCCAGCAGAAAAGTGTATCGAAACCAAGCGTCTTCTGCACCAAGAAAGACTTCTGCAAGCCGCTTGGCTTCGACGCCGTACTGAGCTTGTCGAAGTGAAGTATACGTCGCTTCGCTACCCTTCGACAGGCTCAGGGCAACGCTACTCAGCCCACACTCTCCACCAACCCTTCACTGGGGAGGGATCTACGCCTACGTGTACTAGCATCCTTGCTTGGACGCACCTAGATGTAGTTCAGCTTCTTGGCCTGGTGCGTTAGCATATCGCGGAACTCCGGCGCCGCGATACCGATGAGCGCCCGGGCCCGCTCCCGAATCGTCTTACCGTAGAGATCGGCAACGCCGTACTCAGTCACCACGTAGTGAACGTGATACCGGCTGGTCACCACGCCAGCTCCTTCCCTAAGCATCGGTACGATGCGGCTGATCCCCTTGCCCTTCACTGTGGAAGGAAGCGCGATAATGGGCACACCACCCTTGGACCTGGATGCCCCGTAGATGAAGTCGAGCTGTCCCCCCACACCGCTGTACAGCTTCGGACCTATAGAATCCGCGCAGACCTGTCCTGTGAGATCGAGCTCAATGGCGGAGTTGATAGCCACCTGTCCATCGTTCTGGGCGATGACGAATGGGTCGTTGACGTACTCGGTGCGATGGAGATCGATAAGCGGATTGTCGTGGGCCCACTCATAGAGACGGTGGGTTCCGATCATGAAACCGGCCGTGATCTTGCCAGGATGGAGCGTCTTGCGGGCGTTGGTGAGCACGCCTGACTCGACCAGGTCGATGACGCTGTCCGAAAAGAGCTCTGTGTGCACGCCAAGGTCGCGCTTGTCGTGGAGGAACTTGAGGACGGCATCTGGTATGGCCCCGAGGCCCATCTGCACGGTGGCTCCATCAGGAATCATCTCGGCGATGAACTCGCCGATCTTGACGTGGACGTCCGAGAGGTCCCCTTCCGTCATAGGCAACTCGAGAAGGGGATAGTCAACCGGCACGATGTGATCCAGTCGACTGACGTGGATGAAGGAATCGCCCAGACAACGAGGCATATTCTGGTTCACCTCGGCGACGATGATGTCGGCCGACTCCGCCGGTGACTTGGTCAGCCCGGTCTCGATGCCGTAGGAGCAGAAACCATGCTCGTCCGGCGGGGAGAGTTGCACAAAGGCCACGTCCAGGGGCAAGACATTGTTCTTGAAGAGTAGCGTGAACTCGGATAGGAGGACTGGCGTGAAGTCCGCCCGCCCCTCCTGAACAGCCTTGCGCACGTTGGGGCCGATGAAGAGCGAATTCGCTCTTATGTGGCCCTCCATCTCCGGGTCGACGTAGTCTCCGGAACCCAGGGTGAGCGCATGGCAGATTTCGACGTCCTCCAGCTCGGACGCCCGGTCCACCAGCGCCCCTATGAGGGTCTGAGGTACACTGCAGTTCCCGGTGAGGAAGATCCGATCCCCTGATTCCACGGCCTGGGCTATGGCCTCCTCGGCGGTACAGATGCGACTCTCGTAGGCCTTCGCCCAGGTCACGCTACACCTCCCTCTCCGGCGTGGTAAGCCGCAGCCAGGTTCTCATCCACGATAGCCCCGTCGCGCGTCACAATCCCGGAAGCGAGCCCTGGCTTGTCCTGGATGGCCTGCTCGAGTCCCACGTCAGCCACGCGCCGGATGTAGGGCCATATCGCGTTGTTGAAAGCGTGAGTAGCCGTTCGGGGCACCGCCCCCGGCACATTGGGAACACAGAAGTGCACTACGCCCTCCTCGGTGTAGACGGGGTCCCGGAGCGTCGTGGGCCGGCTGGTGGCCACACACCCCCCCTGATCGATACTGAAATCCAAGATAACCGACCCTTTCTTCATCGAACGGACCATATCCCGTGTCACCACGACCGGTGCCCGCGCGCCCGGCACAAGGATAGCGCCCACCAACACCTCCGCGAAGCGCGCCACCCGGGCGATATTGAACGGGTAGGAGACCATCGTTGTGGCACATCCATTGAACTGCTCGTCGATCTGCCGGAGCCTCTCTTGATCCCGGTCCAGGACGTAGACCCGCGCCCCCAGACCGAGGAAGTTCCGGGCAGCGTTGGCCCCCAGGACACCGGCGCCGATGACGGCGACGCTGGCGGGGGGAATTCCGGGCACACCGCTAAGAAGGACACCACGCCCCTCGTAGCTGCTCTGGAGGTAGGTGGCTGCCAACTGCGGCGCCATTCTCCCCGCGACTTCACTCATCGGCCGAAGCACGGGCAAGGTCCCGTCCCCTTCCTCGATCGTCTCGTAGGCAATGGCTGTGATGCCCTTGTCCAGGAGAGCCTGGACCTTGTTGCGCCGTGCGGCAGTAAGGTGGAGGAACCCGGCGACGATCTGTCCTTCGCGGAACCAGGTCAACTCCTCGTCCGTGGGTCGGACTGCTTTGAGGACCATGCCCGACCGCCGGTAGACCTCTTCCCCGGAGTAGACGATATGTCCGCCGACACGCTCATAGTGATAGTCGCTGAACCCAGAGCCGAGTCCCGCCTCGGTCTCGATGTAGCAAATATGTCCGGCGCGGGTGAGCAGGTCGACTCCGTAGGGCGTCAGCCCTACCCGCTGTTCCAAGTCCCTCCGTTCTTTGGGGATACCGATATTCATCTCGAATTGCCTCCTGTCAGCTAGCGGTATAAGGGCACGGCCTGGTCAAGGGACAGGCCGTCTGATACGCTTGTGGACGGCTGGAGTATAGCACCTAAACCCTGCATGGTCAATGGCGTACGCTCCGCAAGCTAGCATCGAGACCAGCAAGGGTGGTCCCGCTTGTGTTCGGGCGCGCATTGATGTATCATAGAAATCCGATAGAGGGTGAAACCAGCTTACGCGAAAGGAACCTGTAATGACAAACTGTCACGAAATGAGGGTAGGTCAGGTCTACGGCTGTGAGGGTTGCGGGCTCGAGCTTGAGGTGGTCGGCGAGTGCGACGAATGCGGCACCGACCCCGAGTCCTGCGAGTGCCCACCCTGCCAATTCATCTGCTGCGGCGAGCCACTGACGCTCAAAGAGGAGTAACCCGATTCGGGTCTCTACGTCAGTGACCACAGAAAGGGTGAGGCAAATGCCTCACCCTTTGGTGCTACACGGCCTTAGCCGAGCCACACACTCAGCGCTCAGTCAACACCCAGACCCGGCCCGCGCCGCCATCCCCTGAGGGCGCCCCAGCGGCACACGCGTCGGCCATCGGACAGCCGGCACATTTTTCGGAGCACCCGGACGTGACGGGCTTGACATATCCCATCCGTGTCAGGTCCTCCAACATGACCTCGACCAACTCCGGCGTCGTTCCCAGCTCCTCCGCCAAGTCGGACACGCGGCGCGTTCCGCCCTCCTCCAACAAACTCAGTAGCCTATTCAGCATCGAATAGACGATCCTCCGTTTCAGGCATCTCAAGAGCCTCTCTGCGTACCGCATACCCGGCCAGCAGACTGGCGATCAACCCGGTGATCGGCACGGCCAGCACCAGCCCGGCACTCCCCACAACGGTCCGGACTAGCTCCTCGGCGATCGGTTCTCGATTGAGCCGACGGAGAAGGGGCTCCTGATAGATTGTGAACGCCAACATGAGCGGCATCGCGCCCCCCACGTAGGCCAATAGGAGTGTGTTGACCATAGCCGCGATATGGTCCGTCCCGATGTTGAGACTGCTGCGGAAGAGATCGGCCCAAGACAACCTGGGATTAGCCTTGACCAGTTCGAAGACAGACGATGACTGCCCGATGCAGACATCGTCGAGCACACCAAGAGAACCAATGATGATGCCTCCCAGGACCAGGCCGCGCAAGTCGATATCCGCGCCGAACTCCATCACCAGGAACGCACTCTCCTCGACGCCCATGCCGGAGAGCCGAGCCCAGTTGACAAAGAGCCACGCCAAGGCACCGGTAAGGGCCAGGGCCGCGACCATGCCTGCCACGGCAGCGTGAGCCTTGAGATTGACACCATACGTCAGATACGTGGAGACCGAGAGGAGTACTGTGGAGCCGACGATACTGACCACGACGGGGTTCCGGCCCGCTATGATTTGAGGCAGAATGAACCCGAAGATGACGCCTAGACTGATGAACGACCCTCCCAGCGAGCGGAGACCCTTCCAACGCCCGACGAGCACCACAAGACCCACAAAGACCGCGACGATGGTCAGTAGAGGGCCAAAGCGCATCACATCGGAGATGTAGAAGCGATCCTCCTCGGGGCCGACGGCTCGCTCGACAAACACGCGATCGCCGACGCCAAAGAGGCGCTCCTTCCCAATGACGTTGGTCGTGCCTTCCTCAATCACCACCTGCTGACCGGCCATCGAGCCGCCCTCAATACGCACGACCAGCCTCTGATAGGGCTGCGTCGCTCCCTCACCAAGCTCGACAACACCTTCCTCCAAGATTTCGATGACGCGGCCCGGCATCGTCTCCGTCTCACCTGGCTCCAGCGCCTCATCGGTCGGGGGCGTGGGCTGTCCGATCTGAGGACCGGCCACGATGACCGCAACGGCAGACACCACCAGCAGAGTGATGATGCCAATCAGAATCCACTCTAGTTTGCGCAACCAACCTCTCTTCAGCGGCGTCTAGCCACCGAGCAGACGCACAACCCAATAGACGGCAACGCCGACGCCCAGGGATACAACCAGGAGGAATAGGAGATCGAAAAGGGTCCATGCCCAGGAATCTGTCTCCTGTCGAATCACTGCGACAGTCGCAACACAGGGCACGAAGAGCATCTGCACCGTCAAGAAAGCCAGAGCGGTCGCCGCGGAGAATGTCGCGGCAAGCTGCTCCGCCAGTCCTCTGCTCGCACCAGTCCCGAAGAGCACTCCTAACGTGGCGATCGAGTTCTCCTTGGCGATGAAGCTCGTCAAGAGCGCGACGGTCAGCCGCCAATCAAAGCCCATGAGTTGCCCAATGGGTTCCAGGAAGCGCCCAATCCGAGCGAGATAGCTACTCTGTATCTCGCCAGCGGGCAGGGTCGAGAGGACCCAGACCACGACGGAGACGGCCAGAATCAACGTACCTGCCTTCCGGATGAACGAGAGACTCCGCTGCCACACCCGCATCCCGATGGTTCGCCAGTTCGGAAGGTGGTAGATAGGCAACTCCATGATGAACGCCGCTCGCTCGCCGCGAAAGACTGTCCGATTGATCAGGACGCCCGAAAGCGCCAGCACAGTCAGGGCAAGGAGGATCATTCCCCACGAGACCAACGCGGCCGCTGATCCAAAGAAGGCCGGCGCGAGGAAGGCAATGACGGTCATGCGCGCCGTGCACGGCATCAGCGGCGCCAGCAGAATGGTCAAGAGCCGGGCCCGCTTCGATTCGATAACACGGGCACCCAGCACTGCCGGCACATTGCACCCAAACCCGAGAAACAAAGGCAGGAAGGATTTCCCGTGAAGACCCATCAGGTGCATGAAGCGATCCATGACGTAGGCAGCCCGAGCCAGATAACCCACGTCCTCCAGGATGCCCATCACCGCGAAGAAAATGACGAGAATGGGGAGGAACGTGAGCATCGCCCCGACACCACCTATCATGCCGTCGGCCACGAGGTCTGTCACCCAGGGCGGTGCCGCCCCAAGGGTTAGGCGGGCCAGTTGAGCCAGGCCGCCCACAACGTACGTGTCCAGCAGATCCTGCAGGGGCGCGCCCACCGCGTACGTGAGCCAGAATACTAGGCCCAGGATGCCAGCCATAATCGCCAGGCCCCATAGCGGATGGGTAGCCCACCGGTCGAGTTTCCCCGTCAGGCTGATGGGGCCGGTCGTCGGGCGCGTGAGGGCTGCACGGATCATGCGTCCAATCCAATCGTAGCGTCCGCTGGCCACCGCCACCAATGCATCGTCGTGCTCCCGGAGCACGATATCCAGGGCACTTTGTCGCTCGGCCGGTAGGCACCCGGCCATCATCTCGCTAACCTTCTGGTCGCCCTCAAGAAGCTTGAGCGCGATCCAGTCCTGGGGGTAGGGAGCTGGAACGCATCCCTCGATAATGCTCTCCACCTGCTCAAGGACGTCCCGGTGATCCTGCCGGATGTGGGGGATAGATGGGTCATAATCATATCGACCATCTGCGACATCCTCG
The DNA here is from genome assembly GCA_964542755.1 of uncultured Anaerolineales bacterium. Classification (GTDB taxonomy): domain Bacteria; phylum Chloroflexota; class Anaerolineae; order B4-G1; family B4-G1; genus SKLM01. Next base: position 14,552 of record CAZIWL010000034.1, on the reverse strand, counting down.
ACGGCACCGATCAGCTCCTTGACCCCTTCATTCCGCGTCGCGGTCATCGGCACGACCGGGACCCCCAAAGCCGCCTCTAGCACCTGGGGTTCTATGTGGACACCCTCTTGCTCCGCCACGTCCATCATGTTGAGCGCCACGATCACCGGGGCAGGCAGCGGTATCAACTCGGCCACCAGGTAGAGGCTCCGTTCCAGGATAGCGGCGTCAACGAGCGCCACCACGACGTCGGGACGCTCACGGATAATGAACTCTCTGGTGATGAGTTCCTCTTCGGAGTTTGCAGTGAGGCTGTACGTACCAGGAAGATCGATCAGTCGGTACGTCCTGCCTCTGAGGACGAAATTGCCTTCCTTGCGCTCGACAGTCTTACCAGGCCAGTTGCCGACGTGCTGGTTGAGGCCAGTGAGCAGGTTGAAGAGTGTAGATTTCCCAACGTTGGGCTGGCCCGCCAACGCCACCTGCAAGATCTTGTTCTCCGTGCTCGCCGCCGGCGTCTCCTCGACCGGTACCGGTTCGGCGTGTTGCACGGTCACGCTGACGTTCTCCGCACGTAGACCCGATCAGCCTCACCTCTACCCAGGGCGATCCTCGCATCGCGCACACGAGCAATGAGGGGGCCGCGTCCGTAGTTTTGGACCACGGTTACGTCCGCTCCCGGCGTGAACCCAAGGGCCGTCATACGGCTCAGCATGCCCCGTCCACCGGCCAGATCCACGACCTCGCCGTGTTCGCCACTGTGAAGCGCACTCAATGAAACGACACCATCCGGCTTCCTCGGTGACGAAGCGCGGCTCATTCTAGACCTGATGCTCATTCCTATTTCGTCCTCCTCCCTCGACCGGATTCAGCCTCTCGTGCCGCTCAACCCCGCGTGTGGCGCCGGAGATTAGGCCGCCGAAGGCGCCTTCATACAACCTTGCTGATCTCGCTTCGCCTTGCCAGTATCTCTTGACAGCGCTCGCAGTAACCCGTGAAGTGCAGATGGGCCTTGGTCACCCTTATGCCCTCGCGCTCGCCAAGCTCGCGCGCAATCCTGGAAACGAGGGGGGCATCGAACTCCAATACCCTGCCGCACTTGCGGCACGTAAAATGGTAGTGGGGCTCGTCCTGAACCGCTTCATAATGACTGTGCCCCTCACCCAGCCGATGTTCCTCCACCAATCCCAACTCTTCGAGCAAGGTCAGCGTGCGGTACACGGTGGCAAGGCTGATATCCGGCGCTGTCCTCTTGGCCTCATCGTGCACGGCCTCCGCATCCAGATGCTCGTCGCTCTCCCTCAGCACATCCAGGATCAGACAGCGCTGCGACGTCAGCCGCCGCCCAGCCTCCCGAAACGCCTCTCGCAAATCATGCCTCGACTCGCTCATCTGAGCCCGCCCCCCCCGTTATTGCAACTTCTTCGCAACAATCGGGATTATACTACCCCCCAGGGCTGTTGGCAAGTCAAGGACGTGAAGAAGCACAGAGGTGGCCTCCATAACCCGGGGGCCGTCTCAAAGAGCCTCCGTTTGCTCGGGCTCCGAGCGAAAAGACGGCCCAGAAACGGCTGCCACGCCAGTGCCAAACAGTTCCCCTACCTCACGTACGAGAGCGTGCGGATCCTCCCCACGCTCTCGCGCCGTTAAGAAGGATGGAGGCATGTCTAGTGGCCCACCTACGCATCCCCCTAATGGGCTCTCAGTAGGCCATCAACGGGAAGTGGCGACCTCTCGGACCTGCCGGACTAGCCCGGCAGTCCAGGTTCACTGGGCTCGGGCCAGCGACGCACCCTTTCTCAATGCCTCCTGATTCAAATCCAGCAGACTGCGGTGACGCTCGGGCAGGTGATCGTCGAGAGCCCGCTCGATGGCCTCCGTAGGAATCACGCCTGTAGCATCGACGAGAGCACCGAGACAGAGCACATTGGCCATACGCACATTCCCTAACTCGGTGGCCAGGTCACTCGCAGGCACGTAGATCACGTGGATGTCATCACGTTCGCTCTGATCGGGCACCATCGAGCTGTTCACCACCAGTACGCCACCCGGCTTGACGGCAGGCTCGAAGGCCTCCATCGACGGGATGTTGAGCACGATGGCGGCGCTGGGACGCCTCACCAATGGCGCACCAATCTCCTGATCGGAGATGACGACGGTGCAACGCGCCTTACCTCCCCGCATCTCGGGGCCGTAGGATGGAATCCACGTGACGTGGAGCTCTTCGCCCATCGCAGCATAGGCCAGCAGCTGACCGGAAAAAAGCGAGCCCTGTCCACCAAAACCAGAGATGATGATTTCCTCTTGCATTCTCGTCACCTATCCCTTCATCAGCGCGCGAACCTCGTCACTCACCTTGGTGTCGCCCAAGGGAAAGTACTCCACCATGTGCTCGCTCGCCCATTCCAGCGCCTCTTGGGCCGACATACCCCAGTTCGTGTTGCACGTGGACAGGACCTCGACCATCGTGAATCCCAGACCGTCTAGCTGAGCCTGGAAAGCAGTCTTAATGGCCCGCTTCGCGCGCCGGATGCCCGGCACGTCGAAGACAGCTTGCCGTGTGACGTAGACTGCGCCCGGAAGTCCACCAATAAGCTCGGCCATGCGAATCGGGTGCCCTGCCAACTTGACGTCCCGCCCAGTGGGCGAGGAGGTGGTCACCTGGCCCGGAAGGGTGGTGGGAGCCATCTGGCCACCAGTCATGCCGTAGATCGCGTTGTTGACGAAGATGGTTGTGAACAACTCCCCGCGATTCGCCGCGTGGACAATCTCGGCCGTACCGATGGCAGCGAGGTCGCCGTCGCCCTGATAGGTGAAGATCACCTTGCTGGGGCCGACGCGCTTCAGCCCCGTGGCCATCGCCGGCGCCCGCCCATGAGCCGCCTCGGCGAAGTCCGTTTTGAAGTAGTTATAGGCCAAAACGGAACACCCGACCGGGGCAATACCGATGGTCCGGTCCCTGATATCGAGCTCATCGAGGACCTCGGCGATGAGACGATGGATCGTGCCGTGCGTACAGCCCGGACAGTAGTGCGTGTCGGCCTCGGTCAGGCTGTCCGGATAACCGTAGACAAGCTCCATATCCTCTGCAATTTGAGCCGTTGCCATCTTAGTCTGCCTCCTCTCTTCCGCTGACCTCGGCGGCCAGCTTCTCAAGCTCGGGCAAGATTTCATCAGCCAGGGGAATGATCCCTCCCATTCGTCCATAGAAGGCGACAGGACAGCGGCCCCCCACGGCGAGACGGACATCTTGCACCATCTGCCCGGCGCTCATCTCGACCGTGAGAATGCCCTGCACCTGCTCCGCCAGCTCGGCGATACGGTTGTCTGGAAAGGGCCACAGTGTGGTGGGCCGTAGCAACCCCACCTTGAGACCCATGTCGCGGGCGTCGCGCACCACGGACTGACAAATCCGCCCAACGGTTCCAAAAGCAACGAGCAGCAGATCGGCGTCCTCGGTCTCGTATTCCTTCCACCGCACTTCGTTGCGGGCGATCCTCCCCAGCTTCTTCTGGAGCCGCAGGTTGACCTCCTCGAGGTTCTCCGCCCCCAGGTAGAGAGACGTAACCACATTGGGATCACGATCGCGTGCGCCGGTCAGCGCCCACTTCGCCCTCTCACTATGGGGCCGTGTGGGGCGCATGGGCGGCAGCTCCGCGGGCTCCATCATCTGGCCGATGGAACCATCGGCGACCACCATGGCGATGGTGCGATACTTCTCGGCCAGGTCGAATGCCAGGCCCACGTGGTCGATGAGCTCCTGGACATTCGCAGGCGCGAGGACGATCATATGGAAGTCCCCGTGACCTGCCATCTTGACAGCCTGGAAGTAGTCGCCCTGGGCCGGCTGGATATTCCCCAACCCCGGCCCACCCCGCATCACGTTCACCACGACGACAGGCACCTCGGAGCAAGCAATGTAGGAGAGTCCTTCCTGCATCAGGCTGATACCAGGACTCGAGGACGACGTCATGACTCGCGCGCCGGCACATGCCGCGCCGTACACCATGTTGATGGCGGCCACCTCGCTTTCAGCCTGGAGAAAGACACGATCCAACTCGGGAAGACGCTTCGAAAGATGCTCCAGCGCCTCGCTCTGGGGCGTAATGGGATAGCCGAAATACGCATCCAGGCCCACCCGGACCGCTGCCTCCGCGAATGCCTCGTTTCCTTCCAAGAGTTCTTTTACCATGGCTACCTCTCAACAGCCTTCCGTTCTCGCTTTCGCCTTCGCCGGTACACGGTGAACACCACATCTGGACAGATCGTAGCGCACATGGCGCACCCCGTACATTTCTCGGGATCGGTCACCTCGACGGGCGTATGCCCCTTGACGTTGAACCGGTCCTCTGCCAATCGGAGAATCCCCACGGGGCATACGTTCACACACAGACCGCACCCCTTGCAGCGATCCTCCCTGATGACAATCCTACCTCGTGCCATAACGTCGCCTCCAAACGCTCAAAGTCGAAAGTATGCGCGAAATGCGATGGGTGACAGGACCTCGGAGGATGACTCGCATTCCACGTTTCGGATCGTGCTCGCCAGCGTCTCCGCTGCCGTCTATACGCTGATCACGTCTATGTTCTACTCTAAGGATGCCCTCGTCCTTTCCGAGTGTGCTATGTCACGCGTCGGAAAGAGAGAACTCACCAATCAGAGATGAGGCTCGCGACCTCGGGCAATCGACACCGAGCCAGCAGCATGGTCCGCGTCCGCCGGAAGCCGAGGTGCTCATAGAAAGCAACGGCCGATCGGTTCGCCTTTAGCACGTGGAGGAAGACATGGCGTCCCCGACCCTCGAGGTCTCGAACGAGAGCAGCGACAACGTGAGTCCCGTACCCTCTTCGACGCTCAGCCTTCGCGGTCACGATGTTCCCAATCTCGGCCGCCCTCGCCAGGAGAAGGTGAGTTCCGGCTTGAGCGACCAGCGCTTCGCCTCGCACCACACCGTACCAGGGCCCTTTGCTCAACGGATCGCGTTCGAAGGCCTCCATGCCTTCTTGGCGAGCGAGAGCCGCCATCCCGACCCGATCGACCGGGCCCAGGCGCCTCGCTTCTCCAGGATCTAGAGTCCACGGGTCGCCGCTGAAGGCCATCTGCCACTCGGGTTGGACCTCTAGCACATCGTACGTTGACTGGAGCAAGGACCACACCGACTCGGCCACGAGACAGACGAAGGACTCCTGGGGCGCGACAAGACGACGCGTCAAGCACGCCAGTCGCGGGGCATTGTCGCGATCCAGGCTTTCTCTGTGGGGAACAAAGAAAGCAACGGCTGGGAAGGGGAGTCCGTGGTAGCGAGCGACCAACGCGCCATCATCTGCGGCGAAGGTGCAGCCCTCGGCAAGAGCCGTTACGTCGGCGATAATGGTGAAAGAGGCCAACGCGCCATTCAGGTCCCGTTCCTGCCAGCGTAGGAACCGATCTCGCCAGACGGTAAGGTTCCCCGCCTCAATGCCAGGATCGGCATCGAGGGAGGCTTCCCTCTGGAGCGCTGCACGCTTCACCATTCCGGATGGATTATACTACCCGCATCAGCGAGCGTCAATCATTCGCCGCCAGTCCCACAGCGGCAACTCCAGGCGCTCTTCGGTGCGCTCAAGGACTTCTTCCACGTCGATCAAGTAGTCCGCCAGAGGGGTCTCAGGAACGGCGATTTCGACGGGCACCGCCATACTGAACGGTACGACGGTGTCAATATCGACGACCTGGCTCACCGGCACGGTGAACTCCATGTCGACGGGAAAGACGGTGTTGATGGGGACCCTGATGTTGTACGTGGTGATGCCCAGGTCCACGGGGACGACCACCCTGGTGTTGATGGGGACGACGGTGTTGATGGGAACACTCATCGTCTGGCTGAAGGGGAACTCCATGGAGATGGGAAACTCCTGATCGATCTCCACAGTGTAAGTAAACGAATCAGCGGCAAGCTTGCCCACCAGGATGCGCGCGTCGGCCACGATGCCGTGAGCGGTCTCCCTGACCTGCATCATGCCCTGAATGACGACGACGTTGAAGGCGAGCGACAGCAGTGTGAGCACTGTCAGCGCGATCAGGGTTGCGGAATGGACGTTTTTCATGTACGGACTCCTTGTAAGAGCGTCTGCTTTCGGCATAAGACTCGATCGTCGAACCCATCTGATCCAACCGTCTGATCAGAGGAGCGACAGTTGTGCGTGCTCCTGTTCCGCAATGGGATCCAGACCAAGGACGATCTCAAAAGCCTGTCGATCCAAATCCTCATCGTCCATCAGCCGCCGTAAATGGCGGAACTTGATGAACTGCCACGCCCCAGACTCAACAGCCTCCGCCAGGCGTGGATCCCGCTGGAGCTTCACGTGGATCAACTCCGCGCGACCACCGGGCACGACGAGGCATTTCTCTCCGTCCGGTTCGCCCGGATGCCCTGTGAGGACCCAGCGCGCCAGCAGCGCCGTCGCAGAGACCACGAAGAGAAAACCTGGGTGTCCGTCCGCCTTCCAGCGAACGTCCCAGATATCGCCAACACAAGAGCGAAATCCCAGCCGGTGCCCCAGGTCCAGGAGATTCCGACAGACGCTCTCGGTCTCACGACGCCTCTGGTCCTGATCATCCTCTCGTCGCAGACGCACCTCAGAGCCCGCGTACGCCCCGTAGGACGAGAGACACGTACGCACCAGAGTCAGGTCTGGCGTCAAGGGTCCGGAGAAGCGGGCGTAGACCGCGGCAAGGAGTTCGTCTTCGATCCAAACCAGCCGTTCCGACAGCAGCTGGCGCACCAGGGCCTCGATGCGATCCGCCAGGCTGTCGCTCTCCCGGTCGCTTTCGCGGAGCCACCATTGGGCGTCTCGATCTGGAGTGCCCGGGTTCACGCGGGTTATGGGGGCGCCCTGCAAGCCCTTATCGAGGGCTTCACCGACCCAGTCTCTGGGGGTATCGTCGGCCCTCAGCTCTCTGGGCACTCTCAGTAATCCGCGTTCTGCCAGCCGAGCGTGAGCTGCAGCGCGCAGCAGTGTCTCGGGGGTTGGTTCCCGACGCCTCCGGAGGGTGTCCGTAATGGCCTCCTTCATTCCGTCGGCCATGACCTGCCGAGATCGACTGCCCTCCACGGACTGGACACGCGTCGGCCCGTCCCACGACCAGACAAGGCGATATCCCGCCTCCGGGGCATAACCCCACCCCCGCAAGCTGTAGTCTGCGTTGGCGGCGGCCAGACACACGGACACCAGCATGTCCCCGTCGTCCGAGCAGAATAGCGTCACCAATCGACCCTGTTCGGTCAATCGCGGCCCGACCTCGGCCAGAGCGTCTCGGAGCGCCTGCCAATGCCAATCCCAATCGAAGCGGCGGCGACGCAGGTAAGGCCGCAGTGCGCGGGCCTCCTTCGAGCGCCAGAGCCACGCCGACCAAAGGGCCGACAGAGCCCAGAAGACCCCGTCCGGACGCGGAGGATCGACCAGCACCAAGTCGACACTGCCTGAAGGCAGGATCCGGCCCACATCCCGGGCGGCGCAGGCGACGAGCGCATACCCCTCCGCCAGACCACCGATGAGTGCCTCGGTATCCGCGGCCTCGGGATACGAAGACCGTCGCGCCCTCTTTCCATAGTGGGACAGCCTGTTCTCAAGGCAACGCCACACATTCCGCTCCAGGTATCGAACCGGGACCCGAAGCGTACGAGGGCGTGCACGGTCCTCATCCTTCGGATACAGCTTGCTGCAGCGGTCGAAGCAGTCCAACAGCAGACTTTTCAGGGCAGCGCGTGCCTTGCTGGAAGCCACAATGCCCTCGACCGTTCGGACGAGGTCCATGAGGGCCGAGAGGTTGCGCGGCGTGTAGCACGCTACGAGCTCAGCGGCACGCTCTCGGCTTGGGTGGTCTATGGGAGCGGCGCGATCGAGCGCGTAGTAGTAGGGCAGGCCGCGTGTAGCGAAGGACTGCGCCAAGGCCACATCGTCGGCGTCGGTCGGGCCCACCTGCAGCTTTTCGCACCTTCGGCAGCATACGGCCTTCTCGTAAGGCCTACCGCGGTCTCGATGCCAGGCGAACCACTCGGCGATCCCCGGCGCGCCGCAGGAGGGGCAGCGGGTGCGGTAGAGGGAGCCCAGATGAGTGCTCAAAGGGGCATCGGCCTTCGGGGTATCGGCGAGGCGCGTGAATGCGGCATTCAACCCATCGGTCTCTGGAGAAGTCAATCCTTCTCGCGCAGCATGGAGGAGTACCGGGTTGACGCTGACGCCGAGCGCGCGGCGCCCAGCCTGCACCGCCTCCTCCAGAAAACGAGGTCCCTGGCAGAAGAGGTCGACGACGAGGCCGCTCCCTCGGGTGAGGCTACGTATGTAGCCCCCCGCCACCCCGAGCGGCTGCGCCGGGCGATACGGCACTAGCGGCGGTTCCACCGCCCCCGGACGCCCGGGGATGAAAGCCGACGGCTCGGACATATCTCACACCCTCCAGACGACGTAACCACCGATGGAGTATACCACTCCCGGTGCCAGACGGAAAGCTCTCACCGAGAAGCATGCCGGCACTGGCAACGCATCCCGGCAGTGCTCGGCAGGCGCCGGATGACGAACCCATCGTGTCCGCCGGATCCCGCGGCCCTGGCACTGAGCAGCTTCGCTCGGTAGTGCTTGGTGCGGCTTTGAGGGGAAAGCCTGGAAGAACCCGCGTGCTCCAGCCCTCCTTCAGTTGTCCTGACCCCCGCTCATGCTATAATGTCGCCCGTTCTGCGAGCCACGCTTCCGGTTCCCACAGAGGATAACGAATGACCCATCCGCGCGACACACAACGCCGACAATCCCTGACGATCATCCTAGCAGGTTTGGTTCTCATAGGACTGGTAGCTGCCCTTGCCGCCGGCTGCAGTGAGAGGGCGCCTGAGGCGACCCCAACGCCGACTCGGACGCCCCCCCCCACGGTGGCACCAACCTCCACGCCCCAGCCCAGCGCCACCCCGTCACCTACCAGGGCCTGGACCCCGACACCGACTCGGACGCCGTCGCCCACGCCGTGGCCCGAGAACGTGAACCCTCTGACGGGGGAGGTCGTCGAGGACCCGAGCAAACTGGATCGGGTCCCCGTGGCGATCAAAGTGGCGAACACCTGGCCCCAGTATGTCCGCCCCCAGGCCGGGATAGGAAGTGCAGATCTGATCTACGAGCACTACAATGAGGGATGGTACGCCACCCGCTGGACCTGCATCTACCTGGGCGAAAGCCCGGAGCGCGTTGGCTCGATACGTAGCGGCCGCATCATGGATTTGGAGCTTCCTGCGATGTACAGCGCCGTCTTCGCCAACTCTGGTTTCAGCAACGGCCTCGTGGCCCTTTTCAGAGACTCCGATCTGTATCCCGACTGGGTCGTCTCAGACAGCCTGCCAGAGACGATACAGCCGCGCCCCTTCTTCCGAGACCACAGCCGAGACGTACCCCTGGAGCATACAATGTTTACCAGTCCGGCTTTGGTTCGGGAATGGGCCCGCGAACGAGGCATCGAAGGCCGACAAGAACTGGAAGGGATGGCGTTCTCTGAGGAACCGCCCGAGGGTGGCACGCCGGCGACCATCTTGACGATCCCGTGGCGCGGACAGGACACGGAGTGGCAGTATGACGAAGAGAGCGCTCGCTACTTACGCTGGAGCGACGGTGCCGTGCACCGGGACGCGCTCACCGGCGAGCAGCTCGGCGCCGCTAACGTCGTGGTGCTCTATGTACCGCAGTGGAACACGGACATCGTTGAGGACCCACACGGCGGCGCCCTTTCGATCCGCTGGGCCCTATGGAACAAGGACAACCCCTACCGACCGGCAGTCCTCTTCCGCGACGGCCAACGGTTCGACGGGATCTGGAATCGTGAAGGGCGCCACGACATGCTGACGCTGGCCGATGAAGAGGGGAACGCGCTCCCCTTCAACGTGGGAAGCACATTCTTCGAGGTTCTGCCGCAGGGTGAGAGGGCCATTGAGATCACGGTCGAGTGACAATGGACTGACCGCGGACCCTCAGGCGCGGCATGCCCACAGCTGTGGGATTGAGCCCCTAGTAGTCTTCGGCGAAAACCCACCGCCGGTTGCGGAACAAGCGCCGGTTGAGTAACTTTGCAGCGCCAGCGGAAAAGTGTATCGAAACCAAGCGTCTTCTGCACCAAAAAGCACTTCCGCAAGCCGCTTGGCTTCGACGCCGTACTGAGCTTGTCGCTTGCATTGAGCCCGTCGAAATGAAGTATACGTCGCTTCGCTTCTATACGTCGCTTCGCTACCCTTCGACAGGCTCAGGACAACGCTACTCAGCCGGCGCTCTCCACCAACCCTTCACTGGGGAGGGATCTACGCCTACGTGTACTCGTCCTCGCCGAACTTCTCGACCTGGTAAGTGTAGACATCCACCTCGCCGCTGTCAAAGGCGGTAGACGCCATCCCGGCCTTGAGACATAAGCGATGAAGGAATTGACGCACCTCCGGAAGCTTCTCCCACACCTGAGGGAGGAAGGTCGCTCGCTGCCAACCTCGCTCGATGACCACGCCGTCAACCCCGGGCCGCAGCTTGTCGCATAGGTCATCGAGGCCGTCATAGGTCAAGGGTTCCGATCGGCTGAGGACCGAGACCTCAATCGTGATGGCCTCCACCTCCTCCGGCCTGACGCGGGGAAATCGGGGGTCCCGTGCGGCGGCCCCCACGGCATTCTCCCGCACATCGAGCGCCAGGGGGCGACGTGCCTCAAGGGATCCGATACACCCCCGGAGCTGCCCGCCTTTGTTCAGCGTGACGAAACTGGCCCGAGTGCGGCGAAGGGTCTCCGGTAAGGCCTCCAAATCAAGGTCCGGCAGCTCCTCCTCCTGGGCCGCACAAAGGACGGCCTCTCGGGCGAGATCAAGCAACTGGGCCCTTTCTTCGTTCGATAGCATCATGCCAGCCGTATTACCCTCCGAGTGGACACTCAACTGGTGTAGGCGAGAGAGGCGTAGCCCACGACGCGAGACTTGTCGCCCCCCGTATCCCCCGAGTTTCGGTAGTCGAGCAGGTGAGGCTCCCATCCCTCCCTCTCGCCAATCTCCATCAGCGTGGCGAGCGGCGCGCGACCACACGCCTCCCCCTGCCTAACCCCGGTCTCATTCCCCTCCAAGAGAGCGTCCAGGAGCCCACGATCCTTTTGCCGCGCCACATCATAGGTATGAAAGTGGCTCAGGTCACTCGAGACAACGAGGAGATCGTCCTCCCCCAGACGACCCTGAAGATCCCGGGCCACCTCGTCCGGGCGCACCTGGCCAAAGAGCATAGGGACCAGCGCAAATCGCGAAAGGCTGACCTGGAGGAATGGCACCTCAACCTCTAGGCAGTGCTCAGGCTGATGCGCCCTCGCCGCGCGGGTGTAGAAGGGCGTCTCGTCAAGCATCTCCTCGACGCGCTGGACAGCAACGCGGGCATCTCCCAGGGGCGTGCGGAACGCGGAGAAGGCCCCCAGTGCAACTCCTGTGATGGGGACCCGATGGGCAGGCCCGAGCAAGAACACGGTCCATTCTCGATCTGGAAGCTGGCGGAGTGCCTTGAAGGCGTAACCGGCGGTCTTGCCGGAATAGACGTATCCGGCGTGGGGGACCACCACAGCGCGAAGGTCGTCGAGAGCATCAGATAGGGACGCGTCGTCGATGTAGCCCTCTACCTCTCGCCGCAAGCGATCGACGTCGGCCGGGTAGAATTGGCCTGCGAAGGCCGGCGGACGGACGGACAGCTCACTCATCGGTCACCTCCCTGTCACCTTTGGAGCGTTGGACGACTCAGTGCTGATCCCAAAGCGCACCACCCTGCTCGGCAACCGGCGCCCGGTGAGCGGCGCGCGCCCTACGGGGTCAAGCGATGCGAGCACTGTGCCGATAGAGATCTCTCCACCACCATTATAACACCGTGCCGTCGGCCCTACCACCGACCACCGATGACCGGGTGCGCCAACGACCTATCGCTGTTCACAGCTCGTGGGGACGCGGTCGGCGCAGAGTGCCCGGCAGAACGAGAGGGACGAAGACGCTGAAGGTGGCTTGCAGCGCCCACTGTGCACAGTACGGCACGCGTGCAACCGATCAAGCGTCTGTCTGACCCAACGTGCCAGCGCACCTCTTTCGTCCGGGGAAGGCGAGAGCGGCCCACCAAGTCACCCCCTTGCAGTGTCCAGAGCACGATTCTCTCACCCCGGTCGACGTCCTTTGGCGACCGGCGTCCCTCTGACTCCTCCATCCGCTAAGGAGCTCGGGTCGCGGACCGCCTCGACGATCAACAAATCGTCCCCCTCGCAGTACGGCGTGCCCTGGTAGTCCGAGTACTCGGCTGCCGCGACCAAGCCGACAGTTTCCAGGAGCACGTGAATCTCGCCGCGGCTGGTGATTCCGACGAGAGAGACCTCCTCGAACCGTTCCACAAGCTCGTCATCCTGCCAGGTCTCGTAGACCAGGTGCACCTTCACACGATCCCCCGGCAGGACCTCTCGGCCAACAAACCGCCGGTGCTCACGCCCGGCGTCGCGTACGCAGCCCGCTGGAGAGAGGGGGGCGGAGCCCATCATGCCTGGGAAGACGTCGAAGATAAGCAAGCCGCCCGGGTCCAGATGGCGCACGGTATTGCGCAAAGCCGCAAGGCGCTGCTGGCAGTCGAGGAAGTGATCGAAGACACCGGACATGTAGGCCACCGGGAAGGTGCGGACCAGGTCGAAGGTGACAGCGTCAGCAGGGACGAGCTCGATGCGGTCCCGCAGATGGGGCTGGCGCGCCAGTTTTCGATCGAACGCGCGCCGCATGGCGGGCGAGGGCTCCACACAGACGACTTGCACACCGCGTTCCGCGATTGGGATCGCAATGCGCCCGGTCCCGGCGCCGACATCGAGGATCTGATCACAGTCGGCAGCGTAGCTGAGGAAGAACTCCACGTTCTCCTTGCTGTCGAACAGATCGTACAAGTGCGCGGATTTCTCATAGCCGGCCATAGTACGCCCACCCCCTCCTCCGAGTATACCACACCCGGGTTCCACATCCAGCGCGTATCCACGGACGGAGGACTGGTCAACGTGGTGTCCGTTAGGGGGATACTCGTATCGCGATCAGGTTGGACGTCCTTGCCGCGCGGTTGTTCTCGATCTAGAATTAGGAAGTGGGATTCTCCCTAATTGACTGACCGCTAGAGAGTGACAGTACAACTATGGAAGATTTATTCGAGCACAGCCGTCGAGAGCAGATCAGCCGCCAGGCACCACTGGCCGCGCGCTTGCGCCCAGAGACACTGGATGGCTTCGTTGGCCAGGAGCAACTCGTGGGCGAAGGACGGCTCCTTCGCCGCGCCATCGCAGCAGACCGGCTCTTCTCTTCCCTCATCTTCTGGGGTCCTCCCGGCACCGGCAAGACCACCCTGGCGATGATCATCGCCAACTCCACCGCGAGGCACTTCGAGACCATCAGCGCAGTGCTGGCGGGTGTGGCCGACCTGCGGCGGATCATCAAGGAGGCCAGGGACCGCCTGGGGATGTACGGGCGGCGCACGATCCTCTTCGTCGATGAGATCCACCGCTGGAATAAGGCCCAGCAAGACGCCCTACTCCCTCACGTCGAGGACGGCACGTTCGTGCTGATCGGCGCCACGACGGAGAACCCCTATTTCGAGGTCATCGGCCCCCTCGTCTCCCGTTCCCGAGTCTTCCAGTTCGAACCGTTGGGCGATGAGCAGGTGAAAAGGATCCTCCAGCGCGCCCTATCGGCAGAAGAAAGAGGCTACGGCGATCGGGACGTGGAGATGACCGAGGAGGCCCTGGACCACCTGGCGCGCGTGGCCGCCGGGGACGCCCGCGATGCTCTAAACGCCCTGGAGCTGGCCGTGGAGAGCACCCCGCCGGACGAGGACGGAATCACCCGGGTGACGTTGGAGGTGGCGGAGGAATCAATCCAGCAGCGGGCCCTACGGTATGACAAGACAGGGGACCAGCATTACGACACGGCCTCAGCGCTGATCAAGTCGGTGCGAGGGAGCGACCCGGACGCGGCCCTGTACTGGTTGGCCAAGATGGTTGCCGCGGGCGAGGACCCCCGGTTCATACTCCGCCGCCTCTACATCCTGGCGGCCGAGGACATCGGCCTGGCCGACCCGCACGCTGTTCAGGTCGTCAACGCCTGCGCCCAGGCCTTCGAATGGGTCGGAATGCCGGAGGGACAGTATCACCTGGCCATGGCCACGTTGTATCTGACCACGGCGCCGAAGTCCAACGCCGTGGGCGCATACTGGAAGGCACTGGAGGAGGTGCGGGAGCACGGAACGGGTCGAGTGCCCGTCTACTTGAGGGACAAGACGGAGGTGTTCCGCGGCGCCGTGCGGGATCACTACAAGGACACTCTGGGTCAGCACGTCGGGTATAAGTACCCCCACGCCTATCCCAGCGGCTGGGTCGAGCAGCGGTATCTTCCGGAGGGTGTGGAGGCGGATTGGTTCCGGCCGAAGGGACACGGGTACGAGGAGACGATCATGGAGCGGCTGCGAAGGATGAAGAGCGAGGAGGACGAGCTCTCCCGTCCCGATGGCGGTCACGAAGCCTAGTCAGCGAGGTTTCGTACGAGC
>CAZIWL010000033.1:0-35992 GCA_964542755.1 uncultured Anaerolineales bacterium | reverse complement strand
GTACCCCAAATCACCACACCGTGAGTCTAGCCTTCGAGGCCTACGGCACCGACGCACCACCCATACCCGATCCCGAGGATCGCCTCGATGAACCCGTCGGCGGCCAGACCGTCCCCTTCTCCATTGCCCTGCCCCACTGGCTCCGCCCAACCCTCGCCACCATCAGCGGCGCCGTCATCGTCATCACAACCACCGCCCTCCTCCGCCGCCGCAAACACCGCAACACCTAGCCCCCCAGCCCCACCATAGAAAAAGCCCCATTTCCAAACACCGGAGATGGGGCCTCCTCTTCACCTAAGCACCCCTGCCCCTCCGCACCCCCGCACCCATAGCCCATATCCCAAACTACCCGAGCGTTTCCCAAAAGGAATCCCAAGTATTCCCTATTGACACACAGCCCTCCACGTGATACGATGACCCTGAAGCGTCTCGCCACCACCGACCCTAAAGATCTCCGCCAGATCGCGAACATGCGCCATCAACATCAGCCTGGGGCAGCCACCCCCAAACCCAAGCCCAACATCCTCCAACCTTTAGGGTCTGCCGTCAGCCCATCACCATCGATATTGATTTCACGACAAGGCGAAGCTCCGGCGCACCAGCGACAGGCAAGTTTACTTTTTCGCCCGCCAAACAGACAATATCATGATCATCGTCTAGCCCAACCAGGAGCACACCATGCAAACCCTGATCCGTAACACCACCATCATCACCCTCGACGCGGACGACCGCATCCTCACGGACGTCGATCTCGCCCTCGACGGCGCGTCCATCCTAGCCGTCGGCGAGCCCCCCGACACCTTCCATCCCGACCGCACCATCGACGGCCGCGAGCGCCTCGCCATCCCCGGCTTCTTCAACGCCCACTGCCACGCCGCCATGACCCTCGAGCGCGCCTGGGCCGAGGACCTGCCCTTCGACCGCTGGCTCAACGAGAGGATCTGGGTCGCCGAGTCCGCCCTGGAGGAGGAAGATGTCTACTGGGGCGCCGCCCTCGCCTGCTGCGAGATGATCCGCTCCGGCACCGTCGCCTTCGCCGACCACTACTTCTGGATGCCGCAGGTCGCTCGCGCCGTCGACGAGGCCGGCATCAAAGCCCATCTCGTCTGGGCCCAGTTCGGCACCGGCGCCGACCAGGAGGTGGGCGGCATCACCCTCGATGACACCGTCGCCTTCGTCCAGGACTGGCACGGCGCCGCCGACGGCCGCATCCGCTGCGGCCTCGGTCCCCACTCCCCCTACATGTGCCCGCCGGACTTCCTCCGACGCGTCATCGAGGCCGCCCACGACCTCGATGTGGGCATCCACATCCACCTCTCCGAGTCCCAGGAGCAGGTGGACAACGCCCTTCGGGCCCACGCCAGGACCCCCGTGGCCCACCTCGAGGCCCTCGGCGTCTTCGACGTCCCCACCATCGCCGCCCACTGCATCGCCGTCACCGACGACGACGTCCGCATCCTGGCCGAGCACGGCGTCCACGTCGCCCACACCCCCAAGACCTACCTCAAGCTGGCCATGGGCATGGCGCCGCTCCCCACCTTCCTGGAGAGCAGCGTCCACGTAGCCCTCGGCACCGACGGCCCGGCGTCCAACAACGACCTGAACATGCTCGAGATCCTGCGTATCGCGGGGCTCTACCAGAAGAATGCCTTGGGGAAGCCCGAGGCCCTGCCGCGCACCACTCTCCTCCGTCTGGCGACGCAGGCCGGGGCGCAGGCCATGGGCTTCGAGCGCAGCGGCGTTCTGGCGCCGGGGCGGCCGGCGGACCTCATCCTGATCGATACCAGCGGGCCTCACTGGTACCCGCGCCACGACCTGGCCGCCGGCGTGGTCTACGCCTCCCACCCGTCCGACGTCACCCACGTCTTTGTAGATGGTGAGTTGGTGCTAGAGGATGGCGAGCTGACCAACCTGGATGAAGAGAGAATCAAACACGAGGCGGAGCGCCGCGCCTTCCGCATGGTCGGCACCCCGATGGAACAAATGCGCGCCTATCGAGGATGAACCACAAGGGGCACAAAGAAAGCACAAAGGGCACCAGAGTTCTTGGTGCCCCCTCATGCCCACAGAGAATCCTCTTTACCCTTCGTGGTTCCTTCGTGGTTTCCGTTCTCAAGGAGCCGCGTTGTCCGACACCAACCCGTTAATCTCGTCCTCCCAGCACTCGCAGGCCGTCCGCTCCTCCCCGCCCCGCGTCATCGTCCCCTCGTATGGCATCCGCCCGTCGTGGGCCGTCCAGCCCGACAACGTCAACGGACACGACCCGCTCCCCGCCGGGATCCACGCCCCGTTGTACCGCCGGGCCAGATGGACGTGCGTCGCCTGCGAGGCGCCCCCCTCGCACGACGGACGCCCGATCCGCTCGCCCCGCTCCACGTACGCCCCCTCCTCCACCCGCCCCTCGGAGTAGATATGGAGATAAAACAACACCCATCCTGTCTGCTCGAACCCGTCCCCGTCGAGGTCCACCAACACCTCGCCGTTCTCGCTCCGTACCACCAGACCCGGTGCCGCCGCCGTCACCCACTCCTTCGACGGCGCACACCCCAGCATCTTCTCCCCAGGCACGAAGTCCACCGCCGCCATCCCGCTCCCCGTCCCCCAGCCGCCGTGCGGGCCGCCGGTGTAGTACCACGTCTCCCCTTCCTCCCACGGCAGCAGCAGCTCCGGCTGGATCAGATTCCGAGGGAAGAGAGGCTCCACCGAATACGCAAAGGGATTCCCAAAGAGATCGGCATAGACCGCCTGGAAACCCTCACCACCCAGCAGCGCCGTCCACCCATCCCAACCCGCCGCCACCTGGGCCAGGCAGTTCTGCACGCCGGCCGTCCCCGCGTTCAGCCGCGGATCGATGCCCACCCTCAGCCCGTTCGTCAGCAGCACCGTCTTCCGCTCCCCGCGCCGCCAGCCGTAGTACCCCTCGTTCAGCCGCGCCGCCGCCCAGCTGAGCTGGAAATAGAGCCCCTCCTGATACCCCTCAACGTGACCCAGGGGGTAGACCAGCGTCTCGCCAGCGGGCGACGGGTCCGTGACCCAGCCCGACTGGAGCTCCAACAGCGCCAGCAGCACCCGCGGCCCCACGCTGAACCGCTGCGCCACCAGCTGTACGATCTCGGCTCCCGTCCGCAGCTCGCCCTCTACGTCCTCCGCATAGTCGGCCAGGTAGCCGTCCTGGCGGTCGACGAACCCCTCCAGCTCGAAGTCGATGCATGCCGGGCCGTACACCAGCTCGCTGTCGGGGATCAACTTCACATCTGGACCGGTCGTCGTAGCCTCCGTGGGGATGCGCAGTGTCTGACCCGCCCCGATCGCGTCGGCGCTGGGGAGATCATTCGCCGCCACGATCTCTTCCACCGTGCAGCCGTACACCGAGGCGATCAGGCTCAACGTCTCCCCGGACTGGACCGTGTACGTGTCCACCGCCGGCCCACCACCGTACCCCGGCGGCGTCGGGTTCGGCGTGGGCGTACCGCTGTACGTGCCCGGGTAGGCCGGTGTCGGCGTGTGCACCGGCGTACCTGCGGCGGACCGGACCGGGGCCGCATCCCGCGAGCCCGACGGACGCTCCGGGTCCACCGACGCCTCCGTCTGCGGGCTCTCGTGAGATGTCACTGTCGGCTCCGGCCGGTAGCACGCGCCAAGTATCACACACGCCGCGCAAGCCAGCAGCAACAACAGCCGTCCGCATCGGCGCATCATCACCACCCTCCCCGTGCCCATCCGGCCGGAGTCATTCAACACGACACCGGCCCATCCCGGTCAGCGCCCATGCGACGCCCGCACACCCCGCTACGCCTCATACACCACCCGCCCGTCGAAGACCGTCATCACCACTTGGGTCTCGTGGATCTCCCTCGGGTCGATGCCGAAGAGGTCCCGGTCCACGACCACCAAGTCCGCCAACTTGCCCGGGCTGATGCTCCCGATATCCGCACCCTGTCCGCTCGCCAGCGCTGCGCCCATCGTGAACCCCCAGACAGCCTCGGCGACGTTGAGCCGCTGCTCACCATACCACCCCTCATCAGGGGTCCCGTCCCGTTTCTCCCGGGTGACTGCCGCGTGGATCCCCCAGAATGGATTCGGGTCGGCCACCGGCGCGTCGGAACCGAAGGCCAGATGCACCCCGGCGTCGAGCATATCCCGGAACGGGTAGCAGAAACGTGCTCGTTCACCCAGAGCGATGTCACTCAACGGAACGTCGTCCGTCACGTGGATCGGCTGAACCGAGGCGACCACGGGAAGCCGCGAAAGCCGATCCACGTCCGCGGGCCGCATCACCTGAGCGTGCTCGATCCGGTGGGGAATCCTCCTCGGATCCCGGGACGCCTGTTCCACAAACACGGTGATCAGCTCTCGGTTCGTGCGCGAGCCGATAGCGTGCACCGCCACGGCCAGCCCCGCCTCATCCGCCTTGCGGACTGCCTCGGCAATCTCCTCCATCGGCGTGATCGGCATGCCCGCGTCAGCGGCGTCCTCGTACGGCTCCAGCATCCAGGCCGTCCGCGCTCCCAGGCTCCCATCAGCAAACAGCTTCACGTGCCCCACCCGCAGATACCGATCACCAAAGCCCGACTGCAGTCCCAGTCCAATCGCCTCATCCAGCCGCCGGCCGTTGATGCCCATCCACACCCGCACGTCGAGCTCGCCGCCGTCCCGCAGCCGCTCGTAAGCGCGGAAGGCCGGCTGCCCGTCGTTGCCCCCCATGCTCCGGTGGTCGTGCACGCCCGTCAGGCCCAGCTGGTGCAGTCCGCCAAAACCCTCCCGCAGCGCGTCGACCGTCTCCTCCTCGGAGGGCGCTGGTACCACATCCCGCACGCAGTTGGCCGCCAGCTCCCGGAGCACGCCCGTCGGCACCCCGGACGCGTCCCGGTCGATACGGCCTTGCAGTGGATCGGGCGTCTCGGCGTCGATCCCGGCCGCCTCCAGGGCCTTTGTGCTCGCCACCGCCAGGTGGAAATCGCTCCGCCAGATGAACACGGGATGCTCGGGCGCGGCCGCGTCGAGGTCACCCCGCGTCGGCTTCTCGGGGCTCGGCCACCGCGTCTCGTTCCACCCCTGCCCCACGATCCATTCGCCCGGTGGGGTCTCCGACGCCCGCGCCGCAACACACCGGCGCAGGTCCTCCAACGACTCGGCCTCGACCAGCGAAAGCTGGCGGCGGCTCAGCGCCCAGGACCGCAGGTGGCAGTGCGCGTCGATCAGCCCCGGCAGGACCCGCCGCCCCTCCAGATCGATGCAGCGCGTCTCCGGGCCAGCCATCGCCAGGACCTCCTCACTGTCCCCGACCGCTGCAAATCGGCCCTGCGTTACAGCCACTCCTCTCGCCCCCGGGTGGGCCGGGTCCTGCGTATGGAACACCCCATTATGGAGAATCAGTTCCGGTCCAGCCCCTCCCATGTGGACACCACGATCTCGTCTCTCTACTCTGTCAACCATAGTCTGCCCCTCACAGCGACGGTGGATCCAACCGCGTCGGTGACTTCACCGCCGCCCACATCGTTCTGTCCATTGCCGTGCCCGCTCGTCCACTGTCCCATCGGACGGCCCCGCCGCCCGGGTGCCGCCAAGGGACTCCACCAGGGCAACCAGAACCTCGATCACCCGCGCGATGCGCTCTGGGTCGCCGTGGAAGGGCCTGGGCAGCGACGCGTCCCCCCTGCGCTCCACCACCCGCACCAGCGGATGGAGCTCAAACTGGGCGGCTGGGATCCCCAGCTCCTGCGAGGCATACGCAGTGACCGTCTCTTGCCCATCCACACCCGTCCCCGTGAAAGTTCTATCGACGTCCAGCCGGTCTGGAAAGGCCGCGTCTGGATGGAATCCGTGCGCCTTGAGCGTCGTCAGGATCCGGTCCCGCTCCTCCGGGCAGCTCCTTCCCTCCATCGTCCCCAGGCCTATGCCGAAGGACCGATCCGGCCGGGTGCCGTGCACGTCGATCACGAACGCCAGGCCGACTTCATCCGCGATGCCCTTCATTCGCCGCTTGTAAGGCACGTCCCGATACCAGTTGGGATCCGTGGGCGAGCGCCGTCGGGCGTAGAGCGCGTTCGCGCCGCTCAGCTCCGCGGCGCGGCAGACCAACGCCGCGGTGAACTCCTCCTCCTCCTTGGAATCCCCGTGCCGCGTGTGAATGGCGCCATGGGGTGCCGAGAGGAGCACCGGCACATGCCCTGCCACATGGCCGATCCGGCCATCAGCATCCTCGGCCCGCTCCCGGTACCGCACGTTGTCCTCCCAGGCCCTCAGGCAATCCAGATGTCCCGTCACAGCGAGGCCCCTAATCGAGCCCTTCGTTCAGTAGCTCCATGAGATGGATACTCGTCTCGATGCCTCGATAGAAGTTGGGAACGTGAAACTTCTCGTTAGGGGAATGGAGCCGGTCGTCAGGCAGGCCGAAGCCCATCAGGATCGTCTCGATGCCCAGAATCGACTGGATCTCCGCCACCACGGGGATGGACCCGCCGCGCCGCACCAGCACCGGCTCAACGCCAAACCCCGCCTCGTAGGCCCTCGATGCCGCCGCCATCGCCGGGCTCTCCCGGTCGACCACCGCCGGCTTGCCGCCGTGAAGGGGCCTCACGTCCACCCGCAGCGCCGGGGGCGCCAGCGACTCGATGTGCTCAGCAGCCACCTCGGCGATCCGCTCCGGATCCTGATCCGGCACCAGGCGCATCGAGAGCTTGGCGAATGCCTTGCTGGGCAGCACCGTCTTCGCCCCCGGTTCCGTGTAGCCGCCCCAGATCCCGTTCAGGTCCAACGTAGGCCGCGCCGATACCCGCTCGAGAATCGAGTACTCGGCCTCGCCCCAGTCGGTGGGTACGCCCGTCTCCTCCAGCCACGTCTCGCGGTCGAAGGGCACCTCGGCCAACTCTGCTCGCTCCTCGTCCGGGAGCTCGACCACGTTATCATAGAAACCCGGAATCAGGATCCGGCCGTCCTCATCCTGAAGCCGGGCCACCAGCCTGCACAACCCGTTGATCGGGTTGTGCACCGCGCCCCCGTACGTCCCGGAGTGGAGGTCGTGGTCCGGCCCCGTCACCTCGATCTCAAGATAGGCCAGCCCCCGCAGACCGTAGACAATCGAGGGGACGCCCATCCCCACGAAGCCCGTGTCCGAGACCAGCGCCACGTCGGCGCTCAACAGATCTTGGTGCTCGCGGATGAAGGCCTCCAGGTTGGGGCTCCCACACTCCTCCTCGCCCTCAAAGATGCACTTCAGATTGATCGGTGGCGCCCCGCGGGTCTCCTTCCATGCCTCGGCCGCCTTCACGTGCGTGTAGAGCTGCCCTTTGTCGTCCGACGCACCGCGCCCAAACAGATCATCGCCTACGAGCGTCGGCTCGAAGGGCGGCGTCTTCCAGAGCTCGAGCGGATCCGGCGGCTGGACGTCGTAGTGCCCGTAGATCAGAACCGTGGGCGCTCCAGGCCCTGCCTCGGACCATTCAGCATAGACCACCGGATGGCCCTCGGTCGGCATCACCTCCGCTCCCGGGAAACCAGCCTCCAGGAGCCTGTCGCGCAGCCAGCCCGCCGCCTCCTCCATGTCCGCCCCGTGCTTCGCCTGCGTGCTGACGCTTGGGATGCGCACGAAATCCTTCAGCTCGTCCAGAAACCGATCACGGTGGGCCCGTGCGTAGGTTATCGCTTCCACCTCTCACCTCTCCTATTCCTAAGGGCGCGGTATGGTATCGCCCGGGTCACAGCTCAGCCCCGGACGTCGAAGCAAGCGCGGAACTCCGTCGACGCTGGATTATACCTTGCCGGGTTCGGTGCGGAAAGGCCGGCCCCTGACGCTCCGTGCGCACGACCTCCGCGATGCCTTACACGTATGCCCTGCGATGCACCTTGATCACCGCAATCCACCCGCTGCGTTGCACCCTTCACGTGCGATGCACCTGGATCGTCATGATCCGCCCTGGACGCGCCGGCCCCGTACATCCTGTCAAGCTCGCAACGGCTCCCTTCTGGACCAGATCCGCCGTTCCCGCCCCCCAACCCCACAAGCGGGACCGTCCCCTCCCTCCGGGCACGATCTGCGAAGCCCCTTACCGGTTCTCCAGGCGCATCCCGTGCCCTCTCACGGTGACAATGTACTCGTGATCCGGATCCATCGAGCCGATCCGATCCCGGAGTCGGTGGACCAGTGCATCGATGGCCTGCTCGGTGACCCCGAAAGCCTCCTCCTCGGACCAGACCGTCTCGACGATCTCATCCCGGGACACAACCTCGCCCTCGTTGTCGATCAGCACGTCCAGCAGCCGGTACTGCGCCGGGGACAAAGGGGGCATCACCTCCTGTCCGCCGACGTAGACCCGTTTGGCCGGACGGTCAATGCAGAGGCCGCGGTGAGGGCCGTTCAGCTCCAGCGGAATCGTCGCGTCCGCCCCCACGAAACCCAGCTTGATGTAGAGCGCGATCTGGATCTCGTCACCGTCGTTCAGCCGGTACGGCTCTCCCCGCACCCGCTCGCCGTTCACGAACGTCCCGTTCTTGCTTCCCAGGTCGTGCAGCAGGTAACCGCCGTCGTCACGCTCAATCTCCGCGTGATGCCGGGAGACCTGACGCTCCGGAAGGACGATGTCACAATCATAGGACCGCCCAATCATAGTGCTCTCGTCGCTGAGCGTCCATCGCTCGCCCTCCAGGTCGCCCTCGTACGCGATCAGGACTGGTCTATCCTGCTGCATGGTGTTGCCTCCTTGACAGAATACTTGTTCTCATCTATGATGATTGGCGGAGAAGAAGAGAGGTTAGATCCTTGGCTCGTCTGCTCGAACCACAAACCGTCCTGCGCGGGCGCTATAAGATCGTGTCTGTGGTCGGTCAGGGGGGAATGGGTGCCGTCTATCGCGCGGAAGACCTCCGGCTGGAGGGACGCGTCTGCGCGGTGAAAGAGGTCCGCCCCGACCCCGACGCGACCCCTGATGCCCTGGAGCAGTCCCGCGAACAATTCTACCGCGAGGCGACCACCCTGGCTCGCCTGGACCACCCCAACCTGCCCAAGGTCTCCGACACCTTCCACGAGAAGAATCGCGAGTACCTCGTCATGGACTTCGTTGAGGGCCAGGATCTCCGGCAGGCCGTGGAGGAGAAGCGGAAGAAGCGCGAGTTCCTCGACGAGCACAGGGTGCTCCGGTGGACCCACCAGCTCTGCGATGCGCTCAGCTATCTCCACAGCCGGAACCCTCCCGTGCTCCACCGAGACATCAAGCCTTCCAACATCAAACTGACGCCCACCGGGCTGATCAAGCTGGTTGACTTTGGGCTGGTGAAGCTCCTGGCCACGGATCAGGCCCGCACCGTCACCATCCTCCAGGGCCGCGGAACCGCCGCCTACACGCCGCTGGAGCAGTACGGCGGCGACACCGGTCACACCGACGTCCGCTCCGACATCTACTCCCTGGGGGCTACCTTGTACCATCTGCTCACAAACCAGCCCCCGCCCGACGCCAAACAGCGCTTCCTCGATCCCGACGTCCTGACGCCGCCTAGCGTCCACAATCCGCACATCTCGCCGTCCGTGGAGCGGGCGATCCTGGCGGCCATCTCAATGCACCCCTCCGACCGCCCTCAGACCCTGTCCGATTTCCGGGAGACGCTCCAAACCGGCTCGCTGATCTGGTCCTGGTCGACGGTGGAGAGGACGCCGACCCTCCTCTCGCTCGTCATCGAGTCCACCGACTGGGAGCGGGCACTCCGGGAGAACGCCGACCTCCTTCTCCTAACCGTGGGTCTTGTGATGATCTCGTTGATTATGACGCTGCTCTAGGCTCCGCCCCGCATCCCCAAACCGGCCCAGTGTCGCCAGACCGGGACACATCCCGCCGCGCAGCCCGGCAGGCCTTTCGAGACGAGACTCAGCGGGCTCGAGACCAGCGGCGATGGTCGCCCAACCACGCCACCACCAGGGCTGTCGAGCTTCCAATCAGTGCCAGCCCTCCCGCAATCCAGGCCTCTCCCTTCCCGTTGAAGAGGCCGAAGTAAGAGAGCCCCACCACGTACACAACGTAGATGCCCAGCCCACCGATCACACACCACAGGGCTACGCGCAGCGCCCTCGTCACCGTTCGATCGCCAAGCCGCATGGCATGGTAGCTCGTCCCGGCCACCACCACCGCGCCGGCCAGCGCGACCAGCAGGTCCCACACCCGGACCCGGGACGTCACCGGCGGCTCCAGCTCACCCACCCCCAGATCGACCGTCGCGACCGCGGTGGGCTCCGTCGTCTGAGTGCCCCCGCCCTCCGCCGTCGGCGTGGGTGTCTCTGTCGGCGTCGGCGTGAGCGTGGGCTCTAGCGTCGGCGTCGGCGTCGGTGTGACAATCGTCGCCGATCCACCCTCCTGGATGGTGATCTGCAGGGCCACCTGCCGGGGCACCGGGTCTGCCTGGACGGAGACGTCAAGCCGGCCGGTCCGATCGAGGGTGAGAGCCGCCTCGGCGGCACCTTCCCGGGTCGTGGCCAGCATCGACTGCTCCAGCCCCTCCTGCGGGTAGTTGAAGACGAACTGAACCGGGGTCCCGTCCGGCACGACGTGCCCGTTGTGATCCAGGATCTGGCTGGTCTTGAGCTTGAGCTGGTCGCCCCGCTCCAGCCTCGTCTCCGGAGCGACCTCGGCCTCGCCCGTGGGCTCGACCGTCGGCTCCTCCTCTGCCGTCGGCTCCACCGTCGGCTCCTGGTCGGACGGCGTCGCCGTGCCCTCCTCGCTCGGCGGCTTGACCACCGAGTAGCTGACGTTGATCGTCTGTTCCGGATCGGGTGATGTCTGTACGCGCAAGTCGTAGTTGATCCCGGCGACGCTCACCGGCGGCGCGCCCTGCGGCGCAAACTCGCCGAACAGGGCTCGCACCGAAGCCTTCACAAAAGGAGTCAGATGGCTGTAGGCCGCGTAGTATGCGCTGAGTTTGCTGATCTCCGTGGCGTCGAGGCAGTACGGTACGTCGTACGCCATGACTACGACGTGGGGGTCCTGGAGCACATCGGCGCGCTCAGCCAGAAAACGCTTCACCACGCCGGCCTGCGGAGGGCCCTTGTCGGCATTTAGCATCCCGAAGATGACCCAGTCTGCATTCGCCAGAGCCGCCCCAATCGTCAACGGAGCCGGTGTCGCGGTGACCGTGACAGGCTCGGTAGTGGTCGGTACCGCCGTCGGTGAAGGCGGTGGCAGCGGCGGAGCGCTCAGATACGCAGTTAACTCCTCGAAGGTGAAGCTCGTCACCAGCTCCGGCGCCACCTGTCCCGTGGCGTCGGGGCCGTAGGACTGGACAATCATCCCCTCCAGCGCCCGCGGTCCGATCGTGGGCATAGGCTCGCATCCGGCGCAGGGGCGCGCATCCCTCGCGTCGGTGAAGATCACGAGACGATCCTCTCGCGTGGGTGACGCCGGGACGAGGTCCGGAGACGGAGGCGAAAGGAGCGTGATAGCATCCCGGGCAATGGCGGAGACAGTCTCCACGTCCGACTGGAGCGCATCGTTCAGCCCGTTGACTTCAGGCGTGACCCTCTCCAGGCTGAACGCCCCTCCATAGAGCGACAGCTTCACCCGCAGAATCCGAGCTACCGCCGCATCAACCTGCCTCTGGAACGATGGATCACTCTCGTACTTCTCCCGGAAGAAAGTGATAGTCGACTGCACGTTGACCATCTGGTCGGCCCAGTCATCGGAGAGGCCGAACTGCGAGAGATAGAGCATGTCGTTACCGGCCAGGAAGGCATCCTGAGCGATGCGGCGACCATTAAAGGACTGCTCACCGGGCGCGTAGTACCGTCGCAAAGCCCGCAGCCCCAACTCATCCGAGAGCGTCACGCCGCCCGCCTCGCGCCAGGGCGCCATCTCAGGCAAGTTGAGAAGCTGCCGCAGGACGTTGCTGTCGACGCTAATCGGCAGTGTCGTGATGAAGCGTCCGCCGCCTAACCCCTGGAAGCGGATGTGCGAGACCATGACGCCCTCAGGCTGGGATGTGGGGTCCTGCGCCTGGGCGACGGCGAAGAACGGTGCCAGATCGACCTGCTTCAGCTTCTCCAGCGTCCGCTGGACGGTGGACACCTCCTCGTCCAGCGACCGATCCGACGATCCCAACCCCGGGAAGTGCTTCGGCACCACGGCCACGCGCCCCGCAGAACCCTCGTGGACACCGCGGATGTAGGCCTTGCCCATCTGTCCGACCCAGAAGGGCTCCCCACCAAAGCTTGTCAGGCCGAGGTCGCCGCTACTGGCGGAGCTCGGGCTCTCCAGCACATCCAGAGACGGCCCGAGGAGCATGTTAATGCCCAAAGCTTCAAGCTCCTGCCCCGCTATCTGCCCGGCCGTGATCGCGTGGCTGATATTCCAGGTGGCGCCCAGCGCCATCTGCGAGGGAAGTGGCGTCGTGCCCTGGCTGACGCTCGTCTGGGGCGCCCCGTTTCCCTCGTGACTGGCGGCGACGAAAAGGGGCACGAAGGGCTCGGGGACGGTGCCAGTTATCGGACGGGTGGACTCCCACGCCGTATCTTGAAGCTGAGATACCAGGGTGGCAACCTGGGCCGGCGCACCACCCACGTTGTCGATATTCCCGTTCTCGGGTTGGAGGACCACACCCCCTACGTGGTAGTCTCGGATGAGCTCAGTGATGGCAGCCTCCTCCGTCACCTCCGCGCCCGGGAACGCGACGATGAACAGCTGGCCAACCTTGGCCGCGGGGGACATGTGCTCCATGAACCGCGACACGACATCCTCCTCCTGCGCCTCGACCTGGTGAATCGGCACGTGGCCCAAGCCCGCCACAGCGACCAGCGAGATGAGGAGAAGCCGTCTCAGCGCGTTGCTCATAGACCTACTCGTCCAGCCCGCCATCCTCCGTCTCTTCCATCTCCTCCCAGCCAATGATCCAAATGCACAGGCCGGCAAGACCGATGGTGGCGACGATCAGCGCCGCCCACTGATGGGGCAGGAGGCCCACATCACGGGCAGACCAGACCAGGATCGCGACCATCCCAACCGCCAGGACAAACCACGCCGCCAGGCGCGGATGCTCGTCTAGGAATCTCCTTACAAAGGGCATATACCCCTCCTCTATAGGGGCCTGGATACCTCGTCGGCGCTCAGTTCCTTGACCGGAATCTCGTCCCCCTCATCTCGGTCGGCCTGGTAGGCCATCTCTTGCCACGCCGGACGCAGCGTCTCCACGATGCGCGGCACGTATCCAAGCTGCTCTAAGAAATCTGCTAACTCAGCCGGGTACGCGGGGGGGAGGAAGAGAATTGCTGCCTCTGCCTGGAGGTCCTTCGCGGCCTCCTCCATCGCCTCGAAGAGCACCCATCCTACCGTCTCACGGCATCGGGCCGGTGAGATGATCAGATCCACGACACACGCGACCAGGTTCTCCACCCGCCAGCCGAGAAGCCCACGCAGCGCCCCGTCTTCCTCGGCCAACAGAAGGCCGACGTCTCCCAGACGGCCGATCACCGCACCGCGATCCAACAGCCCATCCCGTTCCAAGGCCCGATTGACGAAGTCGGCAATCTGCCCAGCATCGCTGGGTCGCGCTCGCCGTGCTTGCAGCTCCTGATAGTCCATGGTTCTATCCCTCGGGTCGATCAACTCTGATGGCGTCCGGACGCCATCAGTCTAAGGTACGACCAAAGCACCGCATACAGGTGCCGGAGGTTGCCGCAGCCTCGTGGACGAGCGAGGAACGGTGTTCCAGGGGCTGCTTCACCCGGCCGACGCGGTCTCCCCAAACGCCATCCAGTATCCTCACGACAGCGCCAACCACCGCCCGTATTATACCTTAAGAAGACACACTGCCCAAGGGTTCGGCCGCGCCGCCACCGCTCCCGCGCACGACGCCGTCCCATGCATCCACGACCTGTTGTCGGGTCTCAACCAAGGAGCCCGAGTTGTCGATCACGACATCTGCGAGCTCCGCGCGCTCACCCTGGGGACGCTGGGCGTCGACGCGCTGCCGTGCCTCGGCACGACTTAGATCCCTGTGCTCCACCAGACGCTGGATCTGCTGATCCCGCCGGCAAACAGTGACCCAGACGCTATCGCATCGATCTGCCAGGTCGGCCTCGAAGAGCTTGATGGCCTCGATCACTATCACGTCCGCGGAGCTCTCGAGGATGCGCCTTTCGATGGACATCACCGTAGCGGGATGAACGATGGCCTCCAGACGCTCCAGGGCCTCTCGACCCGCGAAAACGACCCTGCCCAATCGCTTGCGATCGATCGTCCCATCCGCCGATACGATACTCTGGCCGAACGTCTCCAGGATGTCGAAGTAAGCGCGCGTGCAGGGACGCATGACCTCGTGCGCCACCCTATCGGCGTCGACGCACTCGGCCCCCATCTCGGCGAGCATCTGGGCCACCGTGGACTTGCCGGTGGCGATGTTGCCCGTCAGCCCAATGACCAACGGCCCCCCATCAGTGCGCGGCATCACGCCAGGCTCGCCCACTCCGCTAGCGACGCGTCGAGTTCCGCTTCCACGGTACTGTACTCAGCACCCAATTCTCGCACTCGAGCGACCTCCTGTGCCTCGCTGGCAGCGGTCAGCTCGCGCTCAAGGTCCGCCTGCCGCTCCTCCAGGTCGTGGATCTTCCGCTCGAGGTCCGCCTGCCGCTCCTCCAACCGCTGGCGCTCCCGCTGCGCCGCCTTCTCCTTCTCCCGGCGCCGCTGCCGATCCCGCGCCGAGGGCTTGACGTCCTGCTCCGTTGACCCACGTCCGAACCTACCGTTCCGTCGCTTCTCCATCCATTCATGGTAATCGTCGAAGCCATAGAAGGTCACCAGCTCCTCGTCGTCCACCGCCCAGATCCTACTGGCGAGGCGACGGATGAGGTAGCGGTCGTGCGATACCATCAGAACGGTACCGCCGAAGTCGGTCAGGACTTCCTCAAGGACCTCCTGAGTGGGGATATCCAGGTGGTTGGTGGGCTCGTCCAACACCAGCACGTTGGCGCCCTGGAGCACAAGGACGGCCAGCGCCACCCGGGCCTGCTCGCCCCCGGAGAGGGTACCCACTTTCTTGAAGACGTCATCGTCAGAAAACCGGTACCGCCCGAGGAGATTCCGAGCCTCGCTGATCCGCAACCCGCCAGCATCGATGACCGTGTCGAGCACCGACTCTTGCGGGTCGAGATTGGTATGCCCCTGGGCGAAGTAACCTACCTCTACCCCAGCTCCGATCCGGACGCGGCCCTCAAGTGGGGGAATCTCCCCCAGGATGGTGCGCAGGAGAGAGGTCTTGCCGCATCCATTGGGACCGAGCAGGGCCACATGCTGTCCGCGGTGAAGCTCCAGGTCGTCCACCTGGACCAGACACACCGAAGGCTTGTACCCGACCTTGAGATCATACAGCCCGAAGACGAGATCCCCCGTTCTCGACGGGTCCCCCAGTGAGAGGCTGATCGGATCGTAGTACTGGGGTCTCTCTATGCGCTCCAGACGCTGGAGGCTCTTGCGGCGGCTCTTGGCCAGGGTACTCTTCTGGCCCGCAATGTTGCGACGGATGAACTCCTCAGTCTCTGCAATCGCCTCCTGCTGCTTTTCGTAGAGCGCGCGCTGGCGCGCAACCCGTTCCGCTTTCTGCGCAACGTAGTCCGTGTATCTGCCCCGATACGTCTCGAGCCTGCCCCACGACAGCTCCCACACCCCTTCTACCGTGGCATCGAGAAAGGCACGATCGTGGGCTACCACCACGAGAGCGCCCTTCCACGACGAGAGGTACCCTTCCAGCCATTCGACGCCGGCCAGGTCGAGGTGGTTCGTTGGCTCGTCCAGCAAGAGGAGGTCAGGCTCCTGGAGAAGCAAGCGGCCCAGAAGGGCACGAGTCTTCTGGCCTCCGCTCATCTGGTCCATCGGCCGTCGGAAATCATCTGCGGTGAAGCCCAAGCCAGACAGCACCTGTTCAATACGATGCTCATACGCATAACCACCGGCGCGCTCGAAGGCGTCCTGGGCACGACCATATCGATCTAGCGCATCTGGCTCGGCATCACCATTGGCCATCGCAGCCTCCAACCTCTCCAGCTTGGCCGCTTGCTCCAACAGATCCGCGAAGACGTCGACCATGGATTCCCACAGGGACGCTCCCTTCTCGAAGAAGGGATCAGCCTGCTGGGGGAGATAGGCAACCCGCGCCTTGCGCGCCCGATGGAGGGATCCTGTCGATGGAACGTCCCGTCCAACGATAAGGCGCAGTAGGGTGGTCTTGCCAGAACCGTTAGGCCCCACCAGCGCGATCTTCGCGTGACGCGGGATGGCAAAAGAGACGCCCTGGAAGACGTCCTGGGCGCCGTAGGACTTCGCAACATTGGTGGCAGACACGAGAGACATAAGCTTGGACTCTACACAAGAGCAACACCCACCGCCGACGGAGGCCAACCTCAGAGAATGAGGGTAGGCCTGTCGGCAGACCATGTCGTTGCGGGAAAGAGGTCAGGACGGGAATACCCCGCACCGATCCCTCTTAAGCGGCATTAGCTGACCAACGGAGATTCTAGCACACGGCCATGCAGCGTCAAGCCTACGGTCCCGGCGTGAGCCGGTCCAGCGCGTGGCGGGTTGCGCCGAGGGGCCCGCCAGAACACACCTTGGGCCTACGGTCGACCGGAGTACGCAAGAGGGAAGTGAGTGGGGAGAGACTGTCAGGGACGAGGCCGCATCGTCAGCTTTCCACGGCGCCGTCGAGATAATCCAACGTGTCCACCAGGTCCTCCTCGATGATCGGCTTCACGAGGTAAGCAGAAGCGCCCATCTGTTTGCCACGCTCCTCCTCTCCCAAAATGGAACAGATCACGACGGGGATGTTGCTCGTCATCGGGTCGCGCTGGAGCTCCTCCATAACGACCCAGCCATCCCGTTCAGGCATGAGGACATCGAGCGTAATGGCGTACGGCCGCAGCCGTCGAGCCACCTCCACCGTGCGGCTCGGATCGGTCAGACCGTACACGCGATATCCATGGCCATCGAGGTAGCGGCGATACAGATTGAGTACCGATGGGTCGTCATCCACGGAAAGCACCAGCGGACCCAGTCCCTCACCAGGAACGTCCTCCGACACGCCTTGAGCGCCTAGATTCCCGTCATCCGTAGGCTCCTCATCAGAGGGCGGCCCTTTCAAGGGAAGCGTGAAGTAGAAGATCGACCCTTGACCGAGTTCGCTTTCCACCCACATCCGGCCGCCGTGCAGCTGCACGAAGGAATGGCTAATGGTGAGCCCGAGTCCGGTGCCGCCGTGCTCTCGCGTCGTAGAGGCATCCACCTGGGTGAAGGGCTCGAAGATGCCGTCGATCTCCTCGTGGGCAATGCCTGGCCCCGTGTCCGCCACCGAGACCACCACGTCGCCACCGTCTACGTCTACAGAGACCCTTATGAAGCCCTCCCCTGTGAACTTTGCTGCGTTGGAAACCAGGTTTAGCAGAACCTGCCGGATCCGCCGTTCGTCAGCCATCACGGACGGCAGGTCACCCGGGATCGACTGCTCTAGATCCACGGGCTTCTCTTTCACCAGCGCCACCGCCGTCGACATCACGCCCTGGATGATCTCACCCAACTCGACGGGCTCGAAATTGAGCTCCATCTTGCCGGCCTCAATCTTGGATACGTCCAGGATGTCGCTGATCAAGCCCAGGAGGTGTTGGCCGCTGCTGTGAATGGCCTCCAAGTCCTCACGCTGCCGGTCCGTGATAGGACCGTCGATCCCCTTGAGGACCACGCGGGAGAACCCTATGATGGAGTTGAGAGGCGTGCGCAGCTCATGGGACATGTTGGCCAAGAACTGGCTCTTCAGTCGGTCCACCTCCCGCAGCCTCTCCGCTGTCTCAACAGCCTCCTCGTAAAGCCTAGCACTCTCCAGGGCGAGCGCCGTCTGGCTCGCCACCGCCTTGAGAAGCTCCAGGTCGTGCCTATCGTACGCCCCCTCCGTGTGGTAACTCTGGACCGCCATAACGCCGAGGACTTGATCACCTACAACCAGTGGTACACCCAGCCAGGAAGCCGCCGGTTCCCCAATCAACTCCACATCGTAGTCGGCGAGCCGCTCCGTGAGATTGCCTTGGATCAGCACGGACTCGCCGGTGCGCACCACATAACCCGAGAGCCCTCGATCGGCGGGCAACACCGTGACCTCCCGATCCGCTGCACCTGAGGTTGCGTTGAGCCGGATGACAATTCGCTCTCGCTCCGGATCACAGAGGCCGATGTAGAAGCTCTCGGCGTCGACAAGCCTGGAGGCCCCCCGATGGGCCGCCTGGAGCACCTGTTCCACCTCAAGCTGCGCGGCCAGCTCCTGTCCCAGGTCGCCGAGGACAGCTTGTTCCTCAGCACGGGTGCGGGCCTCCTCGAAGAGTCGAGCACTCTCGAGGGCCTGACCGGCCTCCTCGACGATCGTCTGGGCCAGCGCCCGCTCCTCGCGCGAGGGCGTCCGTTCCGCCCACGCCAACTCCAGTTCACCCACCCTCTCACCTCGTATGGCAATAGGAAGCTTCAACTGCGGGTCATCTCTATGGCGTAGTGACTGCCACGGCACTACGTTCACCCCGTCGTAGCCGTAGCCCCATTCTGGGTGACGCTGGAGGATGCGTCGCCATCCTTCTCGGCTCTCCTCTCTCAACAGCAGGCGGATCTCCCGGACACGAGCATTGGCCTCCTCAAGAAGCCGGGCGTTCTCAATGGCCAGAGCCAGCTGATCCGCCATCGTCTGCAACACATCTACGTCTTCCCCGGTGAATGCAGCCTCCTGGGTCGACTGGACGTCCAACACACCAATTACCTCGTCATAGATCTTCAGCGGAAGGGCAATCTCCGAACGCGTGCGCGGGAGGTCAGGATTCTCGAAGAAGACGGCGTCGGCCCCGACGTCGAGGGCGATGCGGGACTCACCGAAGCCCGCCACG
Source organism: uncultured Anaerolineales bacterium (assembly GCA_964542755.1). Lineage (GTDB taxonomy): Bacteria > Chloroflexota > Anaerolineae > B4-G1 > B4-G1 > SKLM01. Next base: position 17,115 of record CAZIWL010000033.1, on the reverse strand, counting down.
TGCCCGACAATCCCCTCCTCTCCAAGCCGGAGCCTGTGCTGCGCAGAGAGCATACGCTTCCCACCCGACGACGACGCGGCCCGTAAGACCGCCCAGCCCCTCGCCTCGTCTACGAGGAAGATACCAGCGTGGTAGAAGCCGAATCGATCGGAGATGAGACCAACTGTGCGTTCCAGCAAATCATCCACATCCCGGATGGCGGACGCCTCGCGCGCTACGTGCGCGGATGCCTCGAGCTGAACCGTCCGACGCCGCAGGTCCTCGGTCCGCTCCGCCACCTGCTCCTCCAGCTCCTCGTAGGCCCCCTGGAGCTCTTCCGCCATACGTCTGAAGGCGTCCGTCAGCGCCCCAATTTCGCGCGTGGTCGGCCGAGGGAGAGAGATGTCCCACTCGCCACCCCCGATCCGCCCAGCGACCTCCGCAATCTCCTGGATCGGCTGGGTCAAGCGACGGGCGATGAAGAACCCTGCGGCAGCCACGGAAGCCAGTACGACGCCCCCAATAGGCAGCAACCGAGCTAACACCATGGAGCGCGTCGAGCCTTCCAGATTGATCTCAAGGGAGTCGAGCGCCTGGAGGACTGACTGCGCCTCGACCACGTTGGCCAGGCTCCAGCCCGTTGCCGACAGCGGTGCATAGGCTACGTACAGATCGCGTCCACCCACTTCCAGTGTCTGCAGCCCTTCTCGGCCCGCCATCATGTCGGCGAGAACAGGTGCGAAGGCCGTCTCGCTCCCACCGAGATCGGCCCCCACCTCCTCTGGTTCGGGGTCCCTACCGAGCATATCTCGATACCCCTCCTCGGGCAGCGCAATTGCCTGACCTTGATCGTCGATCAAGAATCCATAACCGCTCCCCAACAACCGAGTCTCCTGAATGCTGGTGCCGATATCCGCCAGAGTCACGTCTACCCCGACTGCGCCTATGAACGCCTCCTCTGCATACACGGGCGCCGCTGCAGTTACCATCAAGCCCCTGCCTGTGGCGTCGACGTAGACGGATGACCAAGCGACCTCTCGATCTGGATTGTTCTCCGGGTTTGCACTGACGTACCAAGGACGCTGAGTGACCGTGAAGTCGGGGGGCACGAGATTGCCCAGCCCGATATTGGGATGGTACTGCGTTGTCTCGTACTCGGTTCCCAGGTAGATGGCCACGGTGTTAGCGTCACCCTCATACGTCGGAGCGAACACAAGGTCGAGGTAAGCACCCAACTCAAGGGCGCGACGCGTCTCGTCGTCCAACTCAGCGTAGTTCGGGACGAAGGCGCTGCTGACGTCCTCCTCGCGGTTCATATACTGGCCGTCCGAGGCAACATACATGTGGTCCTCGGCCCGCCAGTAGTCCTGTCCAGCGAAGCTCTGCGGGCTCTCGAAGACCATCCCCGCGAACTCGGCCACCATCCTGGCATCTCGCTCGACACCCATCAAGACCAGGTCAGATCGCTGTACGTCCCCCGTGGTTACCTGGCGTAGGTACTCCTGAGCTTGCGACTTGAGGGCCTGGGTACTGACCTCACGGGCAGTCTCACCCGTGTTCTGGACCGAATTGACACCTAGATACCCCAGGGCAACGACCCCGACAATCGTCAGGGCGAGCAAGAGTGCGAGGATCCGCGAACGAATACTGGGGCGCCTGGCAGTCTTTACCCCGTGAGTAGATCCTGTGTCTGGTGGAGCCATGGCCTAATCCCCCCCCTTGTGAGCAGACCGATCCACATCGGAAGAGGACTCTCCACCGCCACGTTCTGACCATCCTCTCATCTCCACGCTGGTGAGCTCAGTCTCCAAGGCCCGGCCCAACTCCCGCACCGTCGTTCTCAGAATGGTGTCCGGATCCAACGACGACCGGAGTCGACTGGTGATCTCGGCAACCATCTTCTCGCGCACAGCCCGTGTCTGGGTCTCCTCATAGAGTCGCGCGCTCTCGAGAGAGACAGCCATCTGCTCCACCAAGGATTCCAGGGTCTGGATCTCCTCTTTCGACCACGGCCCGGCCTGGTGCGGCTTGTGGCTGCTTAGCACGCCGATCACCTTGTCCGCTACCTTGATTGGCACGGAAAGCGGCTGCAGATCCGGGGCAGTTCCGTCGTCGCCGCTGTAGCCACCATCTCCAACAACCGTGGTGCCGTGCTGGGCAGCCCTTCTCGCCTCTGGGCCCCAAGCATCGTCTGCCTCCAGCACGCCCCGTTCGTCGCTATGGTAGCCGAGGGCCCTCTGCGCTCGAAGAAGCTCAGCCCAGCCCTCGCGGCTCATCTCGGCGGTGGCGCGTCTTGCAGCCTTGAGGGATTCCTGGGCCTCGGTGAAGAGATAAGCGTTGTCAAGAGCCACAGCCACCTGGTCTGCCATCGTCTGCAGCACGATGACAGCATCCTCATCAAACGCGGCGGGCCTATCGCTCTGTACCGTGATAGCGCCAAAGACGCGGCCGCGGGACTGCAGGGGGAGTGCCGCCTCGGAGCGCGTCCCGGGGAGGAGCGGATTGTCAAAACGGACCGCCTCGTCCCCGACATCTAGGGCGACTCGTGCCTCGCGGCGATCGATGCACCCCCCGATCATCGAGTTCCCGCCGACACGCAGACTATGCCCCTGCACGAGCATCTGCTTGCCCGCCTCGCCCATGCCTGCCCGCAACTCCGCCCACTCACCGGTATCATCCAAGAGAAAGAGCCCAACGTAATAGAGCTCAAAACGGTCATAGACCAAGTCCACGACTGATCGAATCAGCTCGTCGGCATCGAGCATCCTCGACGCGGCTTTACCAATCTCGGCCGAAGCCTCCAGGTAAGCAGAGCGCGTCTCCAACTCCGTGGTTCGTTCCACCACGCGCTCCTCGAGCTGCCCGATAAGGCCTCGGAGTCGGATTGTCATCGTATTGAAGGCATTGGCCAACGTACCGATCTCATCCTCGCGGTCCACGTCAGCCGTCCGCTCCAGGTCACCTGCTGCAATACCCGACGCCGTCTCGGCTAGATCGCTTAGTGGATCACCGATGTCACTCGCGACGTAGAGGGAAATGGCTCCAGCGACCAGGACGGCAATCAGGGCGATACCGGCATTCAGCATCGCCGTCTGATTGACCGCCCTGAAAGCCTCGGCCTGGCTCTGCTCAGCGACAAGGACAACCTCTAGATCTGGCACCCAACGGCTGACACCGACCACCGGATCACCTTGATAGTTCGCGTAGGTGCCCGTGTCCCCCGCCTCCCGCTCCATGGCGGCCTGGACGCTGTCCGTCTTCACTGTGGTGCCGGCGACCCCAGAGCGGGAATCCGTAAGTCTGCGATATCCTCGCCCGACCAGATAGGTCTCACCGCTCTCCCCCAGACTGACCTGCTCTCGCATACGCATCAATCGGTCCAGCCGTGAAGCGTCGACACGCCCGGCCAGTACACCCAGAAGACGCCCGTACTCGCCCAGGATGGGACGGGAAGTGTAGAGAGAGACCTCTCCCGTCGTCTCATCGTATGCTGGCGGCGCCATATAGGAACCGACCGTCCCCTTGTTGAAGTAGGTCTCCCCACCAAGGTTCTGGCCCTCCATGGCCCGGTCGGTGGAGATGAGCACCTGACCATTCCGGTCCATGAAGAAGACAAGCTCATAACCCTCCGCCTGCTTCATCCACTGCTGGAAATTGTAGCTGAGGAACCCATAGGCCTCTCGATAGTCGCTCGAATCAGCTGGCGTATCCAGCAGAGCAACAACCACACTTGCCACGTCGGGCTCAACGAAACGATGTTCCGGGGCCTGCTGCAGCGACCCAGCCAGACGATCCTTGATGTCCGAGACCCAGTTGTCCATCTCGGTGACACGTAGGGAGGCGACGAGCTCGAGGCGATCGACAGCCTGCTCCCGGCCGTCCTGAAGGCCAGTCAGGATCGTGGCGGTCCCGATTGCGACCGCCGTCAGTAGCACCGCCCCGATAGATATCGTGAGAAGCCGCGCGCGAATCGTCCTCACTCGACGTACCGCGACAATCAGTTGATAGGCTAATCCCAGAACTAGTATACCATTGGCCGCGGGCACGTAGTACTTGAGCAGCGGTGAACGGGCGATCTCATAGCGAGGGAGGGGTCCTACCTGGTCGATCACTACGTACGATAGACCGAGACAGCCGATCAAGACCAACCAGGTCGGCCACCGGCGCGGAAGCTGGACACTGCCCACGACGACGATAGCGAAGGCACCGCTGATCATAAGGTAGGGCGTGGCACCCGACCACAGCAACTCAATCGCAGTGTAGATGACAACCAGGGTAGACAACACAACATACCCGCTAGCGTCCTCCCTGCCCCGCCGGGCCATCTCAAAGGCCAGAAACGCAATCGGGAGGGCCACGAGGAGGACTCCTCCGACCACCAAGCTCTGCCACACACCTGTTTGGACATAGACCGTCAGACAGCAGGTTGCGCTAACGAATGCCACACCGGCAAGGAAGACCAGCAGTCGCTGTCCGACAGCGAGCCGCCTATTCTGGACCTGCGGACCGCGGGCTCCTTGGGCCATCGTGCCAGCCCCTTCAGCCGGATTCCTCGCGCTAGCTCCGGGCATTATGACCTCCCGTCATCATTCACCAGCATGCGCGCGGGGTCCGAGCCTCGCTGTTCCTGTGAACACACATCGCGTCTTTCATTCCAGTTCAGCTCCCTGGTCGACCAATCTGATTGTCACCGTGGGCAACCCCATAGCCTCACGAATCCCGCGTGCCCCGGTCTTCAGCACTGTGACCAAGTCAAGGGACGCGCGCATCTCCGCCGCCACGTCGCTGACCAGTCGATCCCTCGCCGCCTGCCGCCGGGTGTCCTGGTTCAGTCGGGCACTCTCCAACGCTACGGCGAGTTGGTGCCCCAAGGATTCCATCAGCGCGATCTCCTCAGTGGTCCAAGGGTCGGCGTCCGATCCGTTCCGCGCCCTATGGACATCAAGGACGCCGATCACCTGATCACGGAGCACAATAGGAACCGCCAAACTCGCTAACCCTTCCTCGGATTCACTAACGTCCAACTCCCCAGGGACGACCCGTCGCTCTTCCGTGGCCCGCACCATGTTTTCTCGCCAGGGTTTCTCGCCAGCCAGAATGCCTCGCGGGTCGTGTTGGGCACCGAGATCCCCCTCCGAGCGCAGCAGGGTTTGCCAGGCTTGACGCGTCATGCGACCTCGAGCCCGTTGCTCTGCCTCCAAAGCCTGCTCCGCCTTGCGGAGAAGGCGGGCATTGGTGATGGCGATAGCCACCTGGTCCGCCAGTATCTGGAGGATCACCACATCTTCCTCTGCGAAAGCCTCAGGGCTTCGGCTCTGAACGTCCAGTGCACCGATGACCTCACCGCGCGCCACCATGGGAAGCGCAACCTCAGAGCGAGTCTCTGGTAGGTCTGGATTGTCGAAAAACACGGCATCGGCGCCAACGTCCAGGGCGATGCGTGCCTGAAGGCTGCCGGTAACGTACCCCACGATCCCTTCCTCGCCCACCTTGAGCCTGTGGCCGCGCTCCAGCATGTGCTCACCTCCTGCCGAGGAAGCGGCACGCAACACCGCAGATTCATTCGATTCGTCGATCAAAAAGATGCCTGCGTGGTAGAAACCAAGCCGGTCAGAGATCAGCTGAACCGTCTCCCGGAGCAGCAAGTCTACATCACGGACGCCAGCCGCCTCTCCTGCGATCGCGGCCGCGGTCCGCAAGTGATTGGTACGCTCGGCGAGCTTCGCTCGCGCCTCCTCCACGCCCGTCCCTGCCGTAATCAAGTCTTGCTCATGCTCCAGGACTACTTGCTCCAGTTGCGCAACGCGCTCAGAGACGGGGCTGTATGCCCCCTCCGACACCACCTGCAGCGCGATGTTCCCCACGGCAAGGGCGACAGTGACGGTGAGGATCGGGAAGGGCAGGTACGGACGGAGTACCCCTCCAAGTACGTAGCCAATGAGGATGAAGATGAGTGCAGAGCCCAGACGGCCCGCAGAGCGACGATTCCTATGCCGCCATAACAGGATAAGACCCCAGACCAAGTACCCCGCAGAGAGGAGCGAGGCCACGTATCCAGCAGGCAACACACTGTAGGCCACAGTTCCTGTCGGCATCAGTCTGGGCCTCGCCAGCAGGATGCCTCCGAAAGCCGGTACGGCCGCCAAGATAAGCACAAGAGCCCCGAAGGCCGCCGCTAGGTCCGAGGCACGGGACGGCACCTCTACGTGGCGGGAAATCACCGCTGGCAGGAGGACACTGGCGCCGCTCAGTGCAATGGTCGCCACCTCCAGCCAGGCAGAAGGCCTCCCCACATCCAGCCAGAGGACCAACCGCAACGTGAGTGCAGCACCAGCCCACGCTGACAGGAGCAGCATGACAGCCGCGAGGATCTGGTTCAACCTCCGTCCCGCGGCCTGTGCTAGAACCGTCAGCGCAGACGCAGAGCCTGTCACCAGGGTAAGTGCACATGCGGTGACCTCTATCCACAAGAGAACGGGCATGGGTCACTCCTCCTCTGCGTCTGATGCTGCCGGGGACGGCTCCCAGACACTCCCGGTCCTATCCGCGACCGCTGGGGGAAGCCCAAGCCTCACGTCCACGGCCGCGAGGTCGAGCGTCCTGGCGATGTCGGTGACGGCAGTCGATAGCACGCCTGCGATATCCATAGACTCGTGGAGCCGGACCGCTGCCTGTGTTGACAGCTCAGCCGCCCGAGCCCGGCGTTTGGCCTCGTCGAGCCTGGTCACTTGCTCCAGGGCGAGCCCGGCATGATCTTCAAGCATCCCGAACAGCCGAAGCACCGAGTCGGAGAACGGCTCTGGCTCAGCGTAAAGCACCAGCACCTGACCAAAGCACGCCTCCTTTCCTCGCAGCGGGAATCCGGCAAAGGCGCGCACTCCCATTCTGCCGAAGACGGCCTTCGCGCGAGTCGAAAGGCGGTCGTCCAAGGCAACGTCTGACGCCACCCAAGTGCCCTCCAGCAGATCGACAGGGAATAGGGAGTTCGAAACTGGAAGGCGCGTCCCTGGCTCCGGTCGAGCACCCCCCTGACGTCGCCATGATCGGAGGCAGAGCAAGCTCTCAAGGTTCCCATCAGGGTCATGGACGAATTCAGCTACCAAACAGCTGCCGGCCCCCGTCTCTGCGATGGTCTCCGCAATCACATCCACGACATCCACCTTCGCCGACCCTTCATACAGACGGCGCACGGTGCGAGAGAGGTCAGCGACCACTCCCGAGGGGACGGTGCCCAAGCTTCGGTGATCGAGTGCCAAAGAGAGCCATCTAGCGACAGCTCGCAGGAACTCCAGGTCGGTTTCGGAGAACGCATTCCGGTCGGTCGCGTGAACGTCGAGCACGCCGAGCAAACGAGAACCGACGACCAGAGGAAAGGCTGCCTCGCTGCGTGTCTCGGGGAGAAGGGGCTGAGGCTTGTAGTGCCCATCCATCTCGACATCGCCAAGAACGACTGGCTTCCGTCGGTCGGCCACCCAAGCCACGACCCCATCTGCGGCGGCGCCCTTCCGTATCGCCTCCTTAGCAGTACCGGGTCGCTGAAGGCTCACACGCCATCTGCGTGCCCCTTGCTTGGTCTCACCAGGGCAATCCGCCAAGAAGACTTGGACAGCATAGCACGGCACGTTATGGGATACCGTCTCCAGAACGCCTTCGACGACGCCGTCTGGCTCGACGGTTGAGCAAAAAAGAGAGCCTAGATCCTCGATACATCGCCAATGGGAGGTACAGCAAATCAGTTCCTCGCCCTGTTTCTCAACCCTCGTCTCTAAGCGCTGGAAACTGGATGTGAGATGGCGCCCCGTCTCGGCGAGGGAGTCGGTTCTCCGCCGTAGCCGACCTGCAGCAAGGGCGAGGGCGCCTCCAAGGAGCAAGACGGCCAAGGGACTCCCCCACCAAGCCGGGAAAGGTACGGTGCCCCCAAGCATCTCCCCTGACGTGGGAGCCTGTCCCAAGGTCAGCCAGCTTCCAGCGCCGGCCGCCACAAAGGCCCCGGCGAGGCCCCAGTATCCTGCATGGCCTCCCCAAAGCGTAGCCGTGAACGCTGGCACGCAGAGGAGAACAGCATTTCCCACTTCCCGATATCCAGGTTGGAGGAAACTAAGGATGCCGGCGCCCGACAGGACGGCGATGAAGGTAGCAGCGTGTAGACTGTGCGGTATCCGAGTCCAGATAAGGGGCACCAAGAGCGGCAGATAGAGGGCCACCCAGAGACTCAGGAGGAGGACACGATCCGCCTGGTAGTTGGCGTAGGCAGCAGCTCCCACGACTGGAAGGCCAGCGACGGCAGCAGCGTACGTGAGAACGTGCAGGAGGTTCCCCAGCCAAAGCTGCACATCGTCCTCGGTCGCGACCTCGGGAATCTCGTCAAGTTTGACAACACCTGGCGTCAGCGGTCCGTTGGAGACAACAGATTCCCACGGCGGAGCCGACCCTCCGGCCTGGGGCTGCTCCAGCACGTCCTTCCAGAGTCCAGCACCTGCTCGCTCCGTCCCGGCCTGCTGTCGCTCGGCTGTGGCCCGATCCCCCGCCGACGACATCACGTTGTCTTGATCCATAGGGCCGTGCCTCCTGCGACTGTCTTGATAAGATCTCCTACGCGCGTCTCAGTACCGGACGATGCGAAGTAAGATGGCCGTGCCGAATCCGACCATCTCTCAATCGCCCGGCGCTCTGACCGCATCCGATTCAAGAGGTAGGCTGAATGTGAAGACTGAGCCCTCTCCAGGTTCGCTCTGTACCCAGATCTGGCCTCCGTGCATCTCGACAAACTCCTTGGTGAGCGAAAGACCAAGGCCGATGCCGTTGGCGTGCAGCCCGTCCTGATCGACGCCTCGCTCGAACCGTTCGAAAACACGCTGCTGATCCTCGACTGGGATGCCCCGTCCCGTGTCCACCACGCTGACGAACACCTGGCGGTCCGCTGACCACGCCCGCAGGGTGATGGACCCGTGGTCGGTGAACTTCGCCGCATTCGTAAGTAGCTTGAGAAGGACCTGACGAATGCGTGCAGCGTCGGCTTTGACAGGTGGAAGATCAGCGACCTCTCGCTGCAACTGGATGTCTTTGTCGCGCACCAAGGCACTGGCTGTGGCCATAACGCTGCGCGTCATCCCCTCCAGGTCTACATCCTCGAACTGGAGTTCCATGAGCCCTGCCTCAATCTGTGAGACATCAAGGAGGTCATTGATCAGGCCGAGAAGATGCTCACTGTTGGCATAGACGATCTGCAGGTCGTGCCGCTGCTGGTCGGAGATCGGTCCGTCCAGTCCATTCAAGATCAAGCGGCAGAACCCGATGATGTTGGTCAGAGGCTCTCGCAACTCGCGGCTCATGTGGGTCAGGAAACGAGACCGCATAGCCTCCGCCTGTCTGAGCCGCTGTCGAGCCTCTCGCTCGTTCCGATACGCCCGCGCATTGTCGAGGGCAATGGCGACCTGGCTGGCGACGCTGCGGAGAATAGAGAGCGTGTCCTCGTCGATGCGGTCAGGCTCGACGGTCAGGATATCAAGCGCACCCAGGGTGTCATCCCGCACGCCCAGCGGCAAGGCTACCTCGGCACCGATATGACGTAGAGGGGAATCTTCATCATCTCGTAGTTGTTCCCATCGTTCGACCACGGCTTCTCGCGATCGAATCGCTCGTGACACTGCGCTGTCTCCTGGCACGGCGACTGGGCGATCCATCGCAGCTTCCAAGGGTTTTCCGTCTCCCTGCCCAGCTGCAAGCTGGGCCTCCTTCCCTCCTTCCGTCAGTATGTAGACGCCCGCGTAGGGATAATCGAACTGCTCGTGAATCAGCTCCACCACCCTGGTCAAGAGCTCTGCAGGGTCGAGGATCGACGTCACGGCACGGCTGATCTCGACCGTCGTCGCCAGGTGAACCGCGCGCCTTCGAATCGTCGTGTTGGCCTGGCGGAGAAGCGCCGTCCGCTCAGCCACCTTCGTCTCCAGATCGTCATACAGCGACTGCAGTTCAGCCACCATTCGATTAAAAACGCCAGCAAGAATGCCGATCTCGTCGCGTGAGTGGACATCAACACGCTCGTCCAAGTTCCCCTGTGCCACCCGAAGCACCGATTCGGTCAGCGCAACCACTGGGCCGGTCATCTGGCGCGTCACAACGGCAGCGATCACCGATGTCACCAACGCCACCACCAGGGCGGCGGCCACGATGGCGGCCGTCACCCGATCCGCGCCGGAGAGGGCGTCTTGCCGAGGCTGCTCAGCCGCTACAACAAGATCCACATCAGACATATGACGGTAGGCGCCAATGACCTCATCACCAAGCCCACTATCGAAGAAACCCTCGGCCTCACCCTCCGCCAAGGCCGCTGCGACGCCCTCCCTGCCAACCGGGCTATCGCTGGGCAGCACGGAGCCACCAGAATCGACGACGTAGAGACGGCTCTCCCCTCCCAGGCTCCCGACAGCAGTCAGCAGAGACTCAATCTCCTCCAGTGAGAGCCAGCCCGCGAGGCTTCCAACTCGCCCACCCTGTACAGATTCGACTGATCGGAGAATCACGCCGCCCACGGGGGCCGATGGGTCCAGGCTCACAAACCGCGAAGCTGACGAGTCAGTCCCCTCAACTCCTAGTATCGTGGGCAGGAGGGAACCTTCTGGAGAGGAACCAAGACTGCCCACTACCTGACCCTCTCGATCGAGCACAGTGACCCCGACAAAGGCACGATCACTGGTCAACAGTGCTCCCAGATGCTCGCCTAAGCCATCTCGAATGCTGTCTGCATCCGCAGTACCAGCGGTAAGCGCCTCGAGATCCTGGCGGATGTCGGGGTTCGAGGCCACGACCCCGAGCGAGCGTTGGCGAGCATCAGCCCACTCACGGATCCGGAGTCCAGTCACCGCGACAACGGTCGACAGCTTCGCCTGAACCTGTCGCTGAACGTTCCGCCGACCACTGCGCGCGGCGTACCAGCTCAGGATACTGAGGGGCCCGATCGTCATGATCAAGAAGGCCGTGAGCAGGGTGCGTCCCAACCCGCCCCGCATTCCGGTCGTGGGGATACTCAACCGCCTGTCGCTTTGTCGCGATGCCATGACTCGGGAGGGCCGCCTACTCAGCACACCTCGGGGTCGAGCGCCGATCGGCCCGATGTGAAGCCAGTGGTGACCCGCCCTACCCCTCCCTGGTGACCAAACGGTCTACCTGTCTTGCAGCGCGCCGTACCCAAAGACGAGCTGCTCCCAGAGGTACTGACGCTGGCATGGCGGCCACGAGCACCAGATCACCGTCGACAGCCACTGTATGCAGCAGCACGGTACCATTGTCGGTGATCTGCTCGCGGCATCCTCCATCGCAGCCGAGCAGGCATGCCGCAGAACGACTGGCCTGAAGCCCTTGTGCCGCTAGAGCGGCCAGTTCCTCAAGCTTACAGCTGCCCGCCACGCTCACTTCTGCCAGTACATGCGCACCCCGGGCCAGGAAGACCGTGGCGGCGCCCAGTTCCTCGGCCAGGTTCTCCATCTCGTCAATGACCGAAGCTTCAAGGGCCTTTGTCAGCTCCAAGACCGACTCCCCAACCTCCGTGGCACCCGAAGCCTTGTCTGCGTCGGGTCTTCGCAACCGATGATCGGTGACCTCTGACGGGGGTGGGGCCGACTGCCCAGAGCCTTCAACGTCAGACTGGACCGGTACTCCGGCGTCCCAGGATTGGTGGCTTCGATTCACCGAGCCGGCCGCAGGGGTGGAGACAGGCGCTGGCTCAACCCGAATCGTCTGTCGCGAAGCATCGTCCGAAGCCTTCACACGGTTATCCGCGCCGTCTCGGGGCGGGTCGGATGGTCGCGTTCCCGCATCCTCAGGAAAGCGGGAGTCATCCGCGCGCTCACCGCTGGCAGCCTCCATCGACCTTCGTTGGGCACCCTCGACAGCTTCCCTCTCTCCCATGCCAGCTCCCTCGACACCATCAGCCGCACCAACCAGCGGATTGGACATTGGCCCCAGCTCGCCGCGTCGACGAAGCACGGCCTGCAGGGCATCCTCGACCTGACGAGGTAGCTGATCGATATCGATCGGTTTAGGAATGTATCCGTCGCAGCCGGCGTGGAGGGCACGCTCTTTGTCGCCCTTCATCACGTTGGCCGTCACGGCAAGGACAGGGACATCCCGCAGATGGTCAATGCTCTCAAATCGTCGGGCCAGGGCGTACCCATCCATCTCGGGCAAGCTGATATCGAGAAGGATCAAATCCGGGCGCGACTCCTGCGCCGCCTTCAGGCCCGATGGTCCGTCCACCGCCTCAGCCAGAGCATACCCTGATGCCTCCAGAGTCCGCCTGACAAGAAGTCGATTCTCGGGATTGTCCTCTATGTACAGTATGTTAGTCTGCACCATAAACGACCTACCCTGTGCCCGCTGTAGGCCAGGTTAGCACGGCCGGGACCAGTTGCCCAGACGGCGAAACTCTCGCCCGACACGTTATGCCGAGCGACAGACGAAGAAGGTGTCCGCTCCTCCGTGGTCCCAGCTGCCGGAGGGCCCGTGACATCAGCCCACGTACCCTTCAGACAGGTATGCGCGCTCCGCTCGACGATGTGGCAGCTCTGCTGTCCCCGGTGAGGCTGGTGGGTAACGATGAGAACGTGCACGCCGCCCGCAGCGGGCCCTTGTCAGAAGGAGGTGTCACACGCTTCCAATCGTCAGCTACACTCCCAGACCGCCCCGCCACTTAGCACGCGCGAAATCTGCGCTGGAAACTGGTCTGGGTTAAGCGGTTTGCCTATGAATCCATCAAATCCCGAGGCCTTCGCGCGACGCATACTCTGTACGGAGGCGTCTGCCGTCACGGCAATGACAAGCGTTTCCTCGAACCGGGTATGTCCCCGAAGGCGTTCCAACAACGTGTATCCATCGGATCCGGGAAGGAAGATATCCATAAGAATGAGATCAATACGCGGCAAGGACTCCGCGAACTCAAGCACCTGCCAGCCGGATTCCTTCCATACGCAGTCCTTGACGCCCAGGTGCGCCAGTAGCCTGGTCATCAGAACGTAGTTCTGAAAATTGTCCTCGACGATGACAATAGTGGCCTCATCAGGCTGCATAGTGACCGAATCCTTGTCTTCCGCGCTGACGGAGAACCCTCTCTATCTGCGAAGGAAGTCGGTCGATGTCGATAGGTTTGGGTATGTAGCCATCACAGCCGGCCTCCAGGGCACGTTCGCGGTCGCCCTTCATGACGTTTGACGTGACAGCAACGACAGGCACCCGATCGAGGTGGGCCATCCCCCGGAACCGGCCCGCAAGCTCGTAGCCGTGAACCTCCGGGAGATTGATGTCCAGAAGAATCAGATCCAGATTGAGCTCTGTCGCCGCTCGAAGGCCGGACGAACCGTCAGTAGCCTCAAACACCTCGTAGCCACATGCCTCAAGGACACGACGGACCAGGAGACGGTTTCCGGGATTGTCCTCGATATATAGAATGGAAGGGTAAGACATCAGAGATCTCCAATAGACAGCGGCACCATCCCGTGGACGCGCCGGATCCAGCCCGTAGTCTATCATATCAGAGCTGAGGCCGTCTGACAATAGCTGGACAATTACAGATGCGTTACGGTGAGTCCAGTCCGCCGGTCGTCACCCTGCGGCGCGGACAGACAACCGTCGGACCAGCCTCGAACGTTTGGAGATCTCTGCGCCGTCGCCCCATCCTCAGCGTCTTGGCTGCCAAGGGGACGGCATCCGTGGCCTGTCCATAACGTCTCACAAGCGAGCATCAAGCAGCACGACCTGGTCAAGGCAACAACAGTATAGCACGAGGTAGCAGTCCACGCCATAGGAGCTTGGTACCAACGTCCTTTGGTGCCTAGAGGAACAGCCTGCCCATTCGGAGGCCGTTTCGCCAAATCGGAAAACGTGCTAGAATGGGCATCATTCTGAGATCCCACGCGACACCGGGCCACGGGTCTACGCACACAGGGTTGGAATGCAGAACCCATTAGAAGCCGCGGCTTGGGAGGATGGCCGCGACTTAATGAGCAGGAAGCTGTGGTTCCAATACGTACTCCTGTGGGCCGACGAAACCGTGTACACGGGAGTCACCACCAACCTGGAACGCCGACTGAGAGAACACACCGTTGGTCGCGGAGCCCGCTGCACCTCCGTGCTCCGGCCCGTCCGCATGATCGGGGCATGGGTTTTTGAGGGTCGCGCGCTTCCAAGAGCGCCGAGGCTCAGTTTCGCACGATGACTGCGCGAGCCATGTTGCCGGACGCCGTAAGGAGATTGCCGGTCGCCGGCTCGGCCTTCGCCGCTGGAACTGGCCTCGCCGCGCATCTCACCGGGCCGCGCTTCTGTGCCCTTTGTGGGGAGCTCCGCAGGAGAACCGAGCGGCTCGGCGATGACAGGGGACAGCCTGTCTCCCCAGCTTATGGGAGGGTCGACTATCCGAATGCCAAGCCTAGCGCTGGTACCATCGTTGTCGACGGGCGTAGTGTGCTGCTCATCCGCGGAGCGATGGAGCCCCACAGAGGGTGGTGGGACATCCCAGGGGGATTCCTCGAAGTCGGCGAGCTCCTCGGCGAGACTGACATCCGCGAGGTCCCGGAGGAGACTGTCTTGAAGGTCACACTGACCCATCTCGCGGGCTTCTATCCTGGCAATATTTGCGTGCCGGTGTCCGCAATTCCACGCTCAACATCTACTTCGTTGGCAGGGCGGTGTATGGGGAAGAGCAGCCGGGCGATGACACCACTGAACTCACTTGATTCGGCTCCCACCAGCTACCAGAATGGATCACTTTCACTAACGCGCGCCAGGTCTTCGACGACTGGCTCGACTCGATGGCCGACGCGAAGGAGTAGAGATTGGGAGCTGGCGGGCGGTTTCGGGGAATTATGCGCGCCCTGCCTAGCAGCTGAGCCCGGACGACTACACAGCCCGAAAAGGTTTCGCAAGCGCTTGTGAGCGGGGCCCGGCACTCACGTAGACAATAGCGGGAGGAGAGAGAGCCAATGCGAGTACTTTGGACCAGCCCTCACACCCGACCAGACTGGCTTGACCGCCTGGGCGAGGAGTCGCAGGGCGGACAGACGGTCGTGATGAACAAACTACCCCACGCACTCAGCCGCATCAACCCGGACCTGGAGATCGACATCTTCACCCGGCTTCAGGACAGCGATCCCTGGGCTGACCAGCCGGTTAAGCAGCTCGATGGTGATCCCCGGGTGCGGTTGATCCGGCTTCCATGCGGTCCGACAGACCGCTACGTACCAAAGGAGTTCCTCTACGGGGAGCCTATTGCGGAGTTTGTGTTGGAGATCTTGACCTTCGCCGAACGAGAAGGCTTGCACTACGATGTGATCCACGGACACTACGCCGACGGTTGGGAGACAGCATCTATGTTGAAGGCCCGCTGGGCCCCTCACCCGCCTGCCCTGCTTACCACGCACTCATTGGGCAGAAGAAAGCGTGAAGATGCGTTGAAGCGAGGAGAGAGTACGCCAGAGAAGCTCGATGAGCTGTACAACTTCCCCGTACGGGTCGCCTCGGAGGAACGCTCTCTCGTCGTAGCGGATCGCATCCTGCCACTCTCGACACCTGAATCTGAATTCCTCTTCGATCACTACAAGGCCGTCCCGCCCGGCGACCCCCGCGTGACGGTGGTACCCAACGGAATCGACCCCACCGCATTCCCCCCAGCGGCCCCAGGAGTTAGACACCGGCTTCGCCGAAACCTGGGCATTGACGAAGAGGATTTCGTGCTGCTCGTCCCATCGCGGGTGGATCCCCGCAAGGGGCAAGGGGCCATGATTCGGGCATTGATGCAAGCGCGCGAGCGGCTTGAGGGACATTCCTACCGGTTGCTGCTTCTCGCTTGGCCGGATCCGCCGACGGATTACGCTGCCCGCATCAAGGGTCTCATAGCGGAGCACGGGCTTGTGCATGAAGTCGTGGCCCACCCGCCTGTGCCACATGACGACATGCCCGACTTCTTCGCCGCCGCAGATGCCGTGATTCTGCCTTCGCAGGAGTACTTCTCGATTGTGATGCTCGAAGCCATGGTGTTGGAGTGTCCGCTGGTGGCCAGTGTCCACGGAGGCTCCCGCGACGTGATCGAGGATGGTGTTAACGGCCTCCTGGTAGACCACAATGACATCGCGCAACTGGCAGACGCGGCGGTCAAGATCGTCCAAATGGGCGGACCGGCCCGCCAGGAGATGGGACGGCGGGCGCGACAGACGATCCTCGAGGGGTACACGTGGGACAGGATAGCTCGACGACTTCTGTCCCTCTACGCGGAATTCTAGAGTCGGTCGACCAGGTTTGACCAGCCAGCGTCTCTGTGCTACCATACCTGCCGCCGGAACGTGGACGCCCCCCAAGACAGTGTCCACGACCAAACGGTATGCTTGATCTAGGTATTGTGGTCGTCAGTTACTGCACCCGCGAAATGCTTCGCGACTGCCTCGGTTCGGTCTATGCCAGTCGAGGCTCGTTCACTTTCGAAGTGTGTGTCGTGGACAACGCATCCTCCGACGGCAGCGCGGACATGGTCGCAGCAGAGTTCCCTCAGGCTACGCTGATCGCCAATGAGGAGAACGTCGGCTACCCTACGGCGAACAATCAAGGCTTGCGGGCCTTTGGCTTCAGGCAGAAACCATCCACTGATCGACGATCAGAAGCGCCGCGGTTTGCCCTCCTCTTGAACTCCGACACCGAGATTCCACCGGACGCCCTGCAGACGATGATCAACTTCATGGAGCAGCATGGCGAGGCCGGCGCCGTCGGGCCCAAGCTCGTCCGTCCCGATGGGTCACTGGACCTGGCCTGCCGACGTTCCTTTCCTACGCCGGAGGTCTCCTTCTATAGAATGACGGGCCTTTCTCGCCTCTTCCCTCAGAGCCGCCGCTTCGGCCGCTACAACCTAACCTACCTGGACGTTGACAAGCTCGCTGAGGTGGACTCAGTGGTGGGGGCCTTCATGCTGGTCCGCCGAGAGGCCATCAAGGACGTGGGGTTGATGGACGAGACGTTCTTCATGTATGGCGAGGATCTCGACTGGGCCTACCGGATTAGGGACGCGGGCTGGAAGATATACTATAACCCGGCGGTCACAGTCCTCCACGTGAAAAAGGCATCCACCCGTCTCAACCCTCGCGCGCCGGTGGCGTTCTA
>CAZIWL010000032.1:33181-36277 GCA_964542755.1 uncultured Anaerolineales bacterium | reverse complement strand
GCGCAACTCGGGATCTAGCGATCCCTCAAGAACGGGGGGGAGTGACAAGAACGCGTGGCGCGACAAGAACGCGGGGACCGACAAGAACGCGGGGAGTGACAAAAAACGCGTGGGATGCGCTCGTCCCATCTTCCCAAGTTCGAGCTGGATCGCTAGATCCAGCGGGCCTCAACCCGGGGAGAAGCAGCCTTCCCATTGACGCATGGTAACACCGAGGCCGCTGGGGTCCTGTCGCTAGCCAAGGGCTCCACGCGCAACTCGGGGTCTAGCGATCCCTCCAACGCTCCCCTGAACCATGACAGCTGCGCCCAATCTGCTATACTAAGGAGGTCTAGACCGCAAGCGTTAGGGGGAGAAGATGACCAAGCGAAGAGGCCGACCGAGAAACGGATCCAATGGACGCGGCAATGGACGGGGGAGACGGCCCAACCCGCGGCAGACCAGAATCATCCACCAGGCAGAAGATCTGATCGAGGAAAACCGCCCGCAAGAGGCCATCGAGCTCCTCGAGTCAGAGCTGGAGAAAAGGCCAGCCAGCGCCCGCCTCCTCGTCACACTGGGATACGCACGGGAAGCGGCGGGCGACCTATGGGGTGCCCTGGCGGCCTCTGAGGATGCTGTGGCGCATTCCGACGATCCGGAGGTCGCGCTGCGCCTGGCGAGCCTCTACGTTGAGGTCAATCTCCTCACGCACGCGCTCCGGCTTCTTCGGGATTTGGAGCCCTCCAAGCTGCCCCCGCTGTTGAGTGACGGCGCTCGAGAGACCATGGCCTTCCTGAGGGAGGACTTGACCGCCTACGTCGAAAAGGTGGGGCTGCCCGAGGAGGAGGCGGAGGAGGGCCTCTTGCTCTTTGAGCGGGGCCGCCGGGCGCTGGTCGCGGGTGACTATGCCGCGAGCATCGAGGCGAACCGCCAGGCGATCCAGGTGTACCGCGACTGGTCCTCGCCGCGGAACAACTTGGCGATGGCCCTCTTCTTGGATGGTCAGCCCGATGAGGCGCTGGAGCAGGTCGCCCTCTCGCTCGAGTCTGACCCCGACAGTATTCACGCTCTAGGCCTGGGAGCTCGCTATCTCATGTGGTTCGGGCGGGAGGACGAGGCTCGGGAGATGTGGCAGCGCCTGGAGAAGATCTCCCCGCGCGATCTGGACGAGCGGCTCCAGAAGGCCGAGGCCGCTGCGGCACTCCTGGAGCACGAAGCGGTCTACCGCTTGCTTCGCCCATCCACGAGGCTGGCGGCCCGCGAGTGGGCGTGGGGTTCGCTGCGAGCGCACGAGCTCCTCGGCATTGCCGAGGCCAACACAGGCCGGCGCAAACAGGCCATGCGCCGTCTGGACTACCTGGCGCCCAAGAATGCCCTCGCGCGAGAGGCCTGGGAGGGCGCCCGAGCCAGGCGTGGCGGCATTGGCTGGACGGATTACTACCGCTATTTCGACGTCCTCAACCTGTTGCCAGTCCACCGCACGGATGAGTTCCTCGAGCTGACCAGGCGCGATGTGGAGGAGGATCCTGAGAAATTCAGGCGGGATCTGCGGAGCTTCACCGAGCGGTACCCACAGGTGATTCGGATCGCCGAGAAGACGATCTGGGAGGAACAGATGCCTTCTGCAGGCATTGATCTGCTCTGGGCCCTTGGGACGGAGAGGGCTTGCGAGGCCCTGGAGCGGTTTGCCTTCAGTCAGGTCGGGCCGGACGGCGCGCGCCTGGAGGCTGTTTCTGCTTTGGCCAACCTCGGGCGTGTGGGCCTTGGCGAACCAGCGCGAGTCTGGCTGGATGGCGAATGGCGGAACGTGACGATCAGCTTCGACGCGGAGCCGGAACCGGTCGAGCGGCCGACGTACTCCGACGAGGTGGCCGACCTTCTGAATCAAGGCCGCGATCTCCTCCAGGATGGAAATCCGAATCGGGCCGAGGAGCTGTTCCTGCGTGCCCTGGAGCTGGAGCCGAAGGCCCGGGAGGCGTACAATAACCTGGCCATCATCTACACCGATCGCGAGGACGAGGAACGAGCCGAGCGCCTGCTCGAGAAGGCGGTGGAGATCGACCCCCTCTACGTGCACGCGGCCTGCAATCTGGCGAACCGACGGATCAATCAGGGTCGGGTCGAGGAGGCTGAGGAGCTCCTGGGTCCGCTGTCGACGGTCCGCGACATGTCACCAGAGGGCGCGAGATTCTACGACTACACGCGGGCTTTGATCTTGATCAAGAAGCGCGCGTTTGGCGCTGCGGTGGAGCTGCTGGAGGGAACCCTCAATCGGTGGCCAGACTATGAGGCTGCCCGGGAGACCCTGAAACGCGTGAGCACCATGGCGACGTTGGAGAGTGCGGTCGACCAGATGACAAAGCGTATGCGGATTAATATAGAGAGGCAGCGGAAACGGGACAGTGCCTGGCGCAAGGAGCTTCAGAAGGAGCTGACGACGCTGACGCCGACGCTGGAGCGGGCGCTCTCCCTCTACTACAAGGATGCCCTTCAGGCCATGGCGGAAATCTGGATGCCGGAGGGCGGCTGGTCCAAGCTGCGCAAGGCGGAGCTGGTGGACGATATCATCTATGCGATTATCGAGGAGGACAAAGTGGGCTCAGTGGTGGCGGGTCTGGCGGGGGAGGACCTCGACGCCCTGGAGGCCGTCGTCGAGCGCGGTGGTGTGATGGCCTGGGATGCTTTCGATGAGCAGTTTGGCAACGACCTGGACGAATCGCGCCGCTGGCGGGACCATACGCCCGAGTCGACGATGGGGCAGCTCCGGTTGCACGGCCTGCTGGTCGAGGCGACCGTCGATGACCAGCTGTACGTCGTGATCCCCAGCGATATCCGCGAGACGGTGAGCAAGCTGGTGGGGTCCATATCGCCCGATTGAAGCCCTGAACGCCCTATCACGAATCCCACGAATGGACGAATCCCACGAATGAGGACGATGTGGGGCGGGCTTCAGTAAGCAGAGCGACACCTGCCGCCTCCTTGGCCGACTGCGTCCGATTCACAGGCGCACCACGCCCTCCAACATCTTCACCACCTCTCCGCCCACCCGTACGAGGGAGATCTCCTCGCCGGCGTGCGCCACGTCAATGGTGATCGTGCTGGGCCGGTCCATCT
>CAZIWL010000032.1:19383-33081 GCA_964542755.1 uncultured Anaerolineales bacterium | reverse complement strand
ATCTCCTCGCCGGCGTGCGCCACGTCAATGGTGATCGTGCTGGGCCGGTCCATCTCCAGACCCTGCTCGCTGACGATGTGCGTCGTCGGCGGTGTGAGGGACACAGCCCGGTGTCGCACGAGATACGCCCCCAGGGCGCCGCTGGCGCTGCCCGTGGCGGGGTCCTCGGGCACGCCCAGGAGCGGAGCGAACATGCGCGTGTGGACCGTGGCCTCATGGCTCACCGTCTCCCGACAGAAGACCATCACGCACTCCGTACCCACCGCTCGGCAGGCGCGATTCAAGGCCGCGACGTTCAACTCGCTGGCCTCCAGGCGCTGCACGTCTCTCAACGAGTGGATGGGCACCATCATCTGAGGCAGGCCTGTGGAGACGACCTGTGCTGGCAGGCCTGTCGAGGTAATGGCTTCAGATGGTAATCCAAGCCCGTCCGCCAGGTCTGTCACGTCGTCCAGCACGGCGTGGAACGTGGGACGATCCTGGTCCATCACGATACGCTCGACGACGCCGGCGCTGACCTTCAGCTCGGCGGGCAGCACTCCGACGCCTAGCTCGAAGTGAACGTGGGTGACCGGCTCCTCCAGTTCCACCCGGCCCAGATGGGCCAGGGCCCAATGCGTCCCCACCACCGGATGACCGGCGAATGGCACCTCCCTAGCTGGTGTGAAGATGCGGACCTTGAAATCGGCTCCGTCGGCCTCGGGCGGCAGCACGAAAGTCGTCTCGGACAGGTTCATCTCCCGTGTCAGGAGCTGCATCTCCTCATCGGTCAGCCCCGCTGCGTCGGGGAAGACGGCCAGCGGGTTGCCGCCAAAGGGACGGTCTGTGAAGACGTCGACTTGAAGAAACGCATACTCTCTCATCTCATCCTCCCAAGTTGTAGCTCTAACTCGCGGCTACTTGTTCGTTCTTCCACAAACAGAGTCTACAGCCGCGTTCCCCGGCCGTCAAGGCGCCCACCACTCCATGCTGGTTCTCTGCGCCGGTACGCCGGGTGAACCGGAAGCCGAAAGGATGACCGACCTGCAACGGCGACCAGGCGCCACTCTACCACGATGGTGCCTCCACAGCCCATCAAGAATCGTACGGATGGACGAGTGATGGGAAGTGGGGAAGGCTGGGACGGAAAGCCGCCCTACATGCGTGCTACTCGTCTATTCGTGGCACTCGTGAGTTGCCGTTGCCGCCGCTCACGCTCTCTCCACGATACCGTTTCTTGACACGACAAGACCCATCTGATACGATGCGAGATGCAAAGGCCTGTCGGCGGGCCAAGGAAGCGCGTGGGAACCTCTGGCCACCGACGTTCGCCAGCCGACATCCGGGCTCGTTCGACCATGCTGCGCAGGGAGGCTGCGATGAAGCATCTGAAGGCTGCCGTTGTTGGGACCGGCTTCATGGGGGCGATGCATACTGAGGCCCTCCATCGTCTCGGCATCGAGGTCGTCGGCATCCTTGGCTCATCGGCCGAGAAGTCCCGAGACGCTTCTCGGAGTATGGCCATTCCCAAGGGGTACGCGACCTACGAGGACCTATTGGCCGGCGAGGAAGTGGACGTGGTGCACATCACCACCCCCAACTACCTCCACTACGAGCAGTCGAAGCAGGCACTCGCGGCGGGGAAGCACGTCCTCTGTGAGAAGCCCCTGGCCATGAACACGGATGAGACGGCGGAGCTGGTGACCCTGGCTGAACAGAGCGGCCTGGTCTCCGGCGTCAACTACAACCTCCGTTTCTATCCCCTTAACATCGAGGCTCGCGACATGGTCGAGCGCGGCGACTTGGGGGCGGTCTACTCCGTCGCCGGCAGCTACGTGCAGGACTGGCTCTTCTACGAGACCGACTACAACTGGCGTGTCCTCCCGGACAAGGGGGGCAAGCTGCGCGCCATCGCCGACATCGGCACCCATTGGCTCGATCTTGTTCAGGTCATCACCGGTCTCAAGGTCGAATCCGTTTTCGCGGATCTGCACGTCGTGCACCGGGAGCGGCAGCGGCCGCTGGGGGAGGTGGAGACGTTCTCCGGGAAGCTGAAGAAGGAGGAGGCCACCGAGCCCATCGACATCGAGACGGAGGACGGTGGTGCCGTTCTGGTGCGCTTCGAGAACGGGGTGCCGGGCTCGCTGTGGGTCTCCCAGGTGACCGCTGGCCGGAAGAATGCGATGAAGTACGAGATTGCAGGCTCCAAGAAGGCCCTTTTCTGGAACAGCGAGATGCCCAACGAGCTGTGGAACGGCTATAGAGATAAGGCCAACGAATGGCTCCACCGGGATCCCAGCCTCCTCTCCGAGGCGGCTCGTACGTATGCCTCGTACCCCGGCGGGCACAACGAGGGGTACGACGATACCTTCAAGCAGAGTTTCACCGCCTTCTACGAGTACGTTGCCGCCGGCGATTTGGATGCGCCCAGACCCTTCGCCACCTTTGCCGACGGGCACGAGGAGGTCGTCCTATGCGAGGCGGTGCTGGAGAGCGACGAGAAGGAGCGCTGGGTGGACGTGACGCTCTGAGCCAGCGCCGAGGCTGATGGAGTGAGTTCGATGGTCGCTGCTGGGCTGGCCGGATCACCGGAGCAGCGACCGGTACCACCATACGTCCTTCGTGTAGCTGGCGGCTCTGTTCACATCCCTGTCCACCAGGACCGATGCAGGGCGAGTTTCCACAGATCCCCGCCGGGCAGCAACCGGAACGTGTAGGGCGGGTTTCCACAGCCGCCGCGCCGCACCATGCAGGGTGACGTAGGGCAGGTTTCCATGCCTGCCGCGGCCACCGTCATGACTGAGAGGGACCCATGGCACAATCACCAAGCCGCCTGAGCCAGGAAATCCGCGAGCAGCCTGAGGTTCTGGCTCGACTCCTCGACGAGCAAAGCGAGACCGCCGCGCGCATCGCCGCGGCCATCCGCGAGCGCGACGTCTGCTATGCCGTCTTCGCCGCGCGCGGCACGTCCGACAACGCCGCGCGCTATGCTCAATACCTCTTCGGCGCGCTCAACCGTATGCAGGTTGCCCTCGCCACGCCTTCTCTCTTCAGCATCTATGGCACCCCGCCGCGTCTTCGGGAGGCGCTGGTCCTCGGCGTATCTCAGTCCGGACAGACCCCGGACATCGTCTCCGTCGTCGAGGAGGGCCGCCGTCAGGGCGCCCTCACGGTGGCCGTGACGAACGCCCCCGACGCGCCGCTGGCACAGGCGGCCGAGTTCGTCCTGCCTCTGGCCGTAGGCGAGGAGAGCGCCGTGGCCGCGACCAAGACGTATACGGGGCAACTCGCTGCCCTGGCACTCCTCGCCACGCACCTGGCCGGGGACGACGGGCGGTTGGAGGAGCTCCGGCGCGTGCCCGAGGCCGTGGAGGCCGCCCTGACCCTGGAGGAACCGATCGCCCACGCGGCGCAGCGGTACGCCCACGTGGAGGAATGCGTGGTCATCGGCCGGGGCTACAATTACGCCACGGCCCATGAGATCGCCCTCAAATTGAAGGAGCTGGCCTATGTGGTGGCGGAGCCGTATTCGTCGGCGGACTTCCGGCACGGCCCGGTGGCCATCGTCGAGCGCGGGTTTCCCGTCGTCGTCGTCGCGCCGCAGGGCGAGGTCTATGAGGACGTGCTGGCGCTGACGAAGAAGCTCGCCGATCGCGACGCCGAGCTGATGGTGATCTCGGATCGAGACGCGGCGCTGGAGGTAGCGCGCGTGCCTTTGAGACTGCCTGTGCCCTTGCCAGAATGGCTCTCGCCCTTCAGCTCCATCGTCCCCGGTCAGCTCCTGGCCCTTCACGCCACCCTGGCCAAGGGCTACGACCCCGACCATCCCCGCGGCCTGACGAAGGTGACGAGAACGACGTAGCTTCTCCAATCATGGAGCTCCGGATCTCCCACTGCCCCTGACCACGAGCACGATGGCACAACCGCGACTGCATGACCGCGTTCTCGAGGGATCGCTAGATCCCGAGTTGGGCGTTGTGAGTTTGTTGGCGTGGGGTAGGTGGCGGCACGACGACGTGATTCGGAGTGGGCTGCTGTTCAGGTCCGCTGGATCTCAGGTTGGGCCGGAGGGCCCCAAGCCGCGATCCAGCTAGAACGCGATACGAGGAGACGGCTCTCTAGTATGCGGTAGGAGGAGACGGCCTCTGTCTCTTCCGCCCTGTCTGGCGATCCAGCTACAAGACGACAATAGACGATGGCGACCTGTCCCTTCCGGTCTTTTGTTTCGGGCGGAAGTGTGCTACAGTAGTGCCCACGAAGCGAGTGAAGGGACAGACAGGCACGATGAGCATCACCGTAGCACAAGCACTGAAGGTCGGAGGGTTGAGCCAGGGCCGCGTCTTGGCGGGCGCGCGTAACCTGGACAACGTAATCGAGCACGTCAACATCATCGAGGTGCTCTTCAAGAGCGACTGGATGGAGGGCTGGGAGGCCCGCAACCACCTTCTTCTCTCGACCTTCAACATCGCGAAGGATGACGTCGACAAACAGCGGCGGATCATCGAGGTCTTCCACCGGAACGGATGCGCGGCCATCGTCTTCCAGCAGGCCGTGCTAACGCATCTCGATCCTGCCACCGTTGAGCGTGCCGAAGAGCTTGGCCTGCCCCTCATCGAGATTCCTCAGTCCCTCGATTATGCCTCTATCATCACCCCCCTGGTCGGGGCCATCCTGCGGGAGAAGACCTTCTTGCTCCAGCGCTCGCAGGAGATCCACAGTCGTCTCAGTCAGCTTATCCTGGGTGGGGGGGGACTGAAAGCTATCGCGTCGGTGCTTCACGAGCTCATCGACCGGCCCGTCGCCATCGTGGACGGGTGGGGCGACCTGCTGACCGCCGAGGGGTTCGACGACCTGGAGAACGGGACTATCCTGACGGAGCCGCTGGTGCGGGGATGGGAGGGTGACGATCACGGGGAACCCCTTTGGAGGGAGGAGAAGCGGGTTTGGGTGGTGCCCCTTCACTCCGGACAGCCCGGGGCGGTGGAAGGTGGATTGGTCGTCCAGGATTTGGATGACGGCATCGACGAGTTCGACTGGATTGCCGTTGAGCAGGCCGCCACCATCGCTGCCCTCGATCTGGTCAAGCAGAAGGCGGTGCTCGAGGCGGAGCGGCGCCTCAAGCGCGACTTCGTCGAGGATCTGCTAGGTGGTCACTACCGTTCCGTCGATGCCATGCTCGCCCGTGCCCGATCGCTGGGGTGGGATCTGCGGCACCGACGTGTCGTGGCCTTGGTGGACCTTAATGAATTCGAACAGTACTACCTTGAGCACATCGATCGGGGCGAGCGACACTTCCAGCGCATCAAAGAGCGTCTGCTGCGAGCAGTGCAAGCTGTGGTTGTGGATCGGAATCCCGACGCCATTCTGGCCGACCGGAGCGACAGCATCGTGCTGATTCCCCATTTCGAGGACGACATCCCCCTCTCGCGCGCCCATCGGCACATGCAGCGCCTGGCGGAAGTGATCTGCGACCAGGCGGGCGTCCAGGAGGAGGGGCTGGCCATCTCTGTTGCGGTGGGCGGCTTCTATGACGGGGTAGAAGGGCTCTGTCACAGCTACCGGGAGGCCCAGGCGGCCCTCTCCGTGGGTCTCCGGTTAGCCCGCGAGCGCTGCATCCTCTGGTATGACGACGTGGCTGTCTATGCGCTGCTGGACACCATAGCGCGTGAGCCGGAGGCGGAGAGGTGGCTACATCGGACGATCGGCCGCCTGCTGGCCTACGACCGGGAGCAGGGCACGGAGATGGTGAGGACGTTGGAGACGTACTTCGATGCGAATCAGGTAATCAAGGCGGCGGCGGGTGATCTCTTCATCCATCCGAAGACCCTTAAGTATCGGCTATGCCGCATCGAGGAGATCCTGGGAACCGATCCCTTCTCCGGGGACAAGCAGCTCGGCCACTACCTGGCTACCAAGATGGCCCGGCTATTCCTCAAGCCGCAGGATCCTGCTGCCTGAGTCCAGCGGCAGGCGAGCGGTGGGTGAGCGGCGCTCAAAGCGATTCCGCTTATCCGCGGTCGACAAACTCAGGACCCCGGCTTTGTCCCCATGTGCACATTTACATTCGGCCCTGCGGACCTTATAATGGAAGATGCGGGGAGAAGCGCCGCGGTCGCCGTGGGGAGGACGTCTACGTCAGAGGACAGCCATGGGTGGAACGAACCTGGACGCACGGACGGCTGAGAACGCAGTGTTAGGCAGCGTCGTCATGGCTGCGGGTGGGGGCGGCAGCGTAGAGCTGGGACTTCGCCTGGGTCAGATGGCGGTGGAGCTCGGCCACGCCTCTCGTGTTTCCCTGGATTGCCTTTCTTCCACCACCGAGATTGCGGCGGTGGCGGCACTCGATGAGGGAACGCGGGAGCACCCGTCCTATCGATTGGCCTATCACCGGCGGGCTCTCGAGTTGCTGACTTCAAATGCCAAGGCCGACGTCGGCGGCCTCGTGCCGGTCGGCGGTGGGGCGCTCAATGTGATGGCGAGTTGGGGTCAGGCTGCCCTTCTCGACATCCCGTTGATCGACGCTTCCTTCGAGACCCCAGCTCATCCGTGCGCTTGGAGGGCGTTCGTGGATCTCCTGGCGCACGATGTCCCGGTTATCTCTCTGGCCGTGGTCGGCAAACCCGCTGGAGGTGAGGAGCAACTGGAGACCTTCCTCCGCGGAGGCCCCGGCGCGGTCAGCACGTTGATCGAGCGGCTTGCCGCTGCCGGCGGGAGCTATGCCCTCTGCTTCGGCCCGCTGTCGTCAAAATGGGTGCGCGGCCGCGCCCAAGTCGGCCGCATGAGTAGGCTCATCGAGGTCGGTGGGGTGCTCAGGCGCGCGACGGCCGACGGAGGGCGCATGGTCGCCCAAGCGGTCAGCCAGGCGGTGGGTGGCCAATTGGTCATGCCCGCTACCGTCGCGAAGACGAGCTGGACGAGGACGGACGGTGGAGCATTGGGTGTCATCCGCTTGCTGGACGAGAAAGAGCGCTCCGTACGGCTCACGCATTGGCACCGCTACGTGGCACTCGAGGGAGATGACGGGCGTCTGGCGACGTTTCCAGACCTGATCGTCACCTTGGGGGCGAGGGGAACCCCGCTCCAGGCGGACGAGCTAGGCGAGGGACAGGACGTGTTTGTCGTCATGGCCCCACCTCAAATCCCATCTCCACTGGAGGGCGCAGCCCCTGAGGCTGTGCCGGACTGGCTCGCAGTCCTCAAGGGGGAGGGTTCGTCGACGCCGGCTGTG
Organism: uncultured Anaerolineales bacterium; assembly: GCA_964542755.1. Lineage (GTDB taxonomy): Bacteria > Chloroflexota > Anaerolineae > B4-G1 > B4-G1 > SKLM01. Next base: position 25,874 of record CAZIWL010000032.1, on the reverse strand, counting down.
GCCGCCTGCGCGGAGGATCGTGGCCCCTTGAGCTCTCGGGATGGCAGTCGGGAGGTTGAGCGTATGAGAGGATCCTGAATGAGCGCGTGCCAGCGTGACCGCCCAGCCGGCTCCTGCGGTGCAGCCCGCAGGCAATCAATCATGCTCAAAGGGTTCGACGCACGAGACCCGACCGCTGCGCGTTACGCCCGGTTGAGTGTATCTTGACCGAAATCTTACGAGTACCCTAGGAGGAGAGATGAAGGACCGCAGACAATGGCTCGTTCTTGTACTGGCCCTGGTGCTGGCGTTGACCGCTACGCAGTGCGGTGCACCGACCCCGGAACCCACCGAACCCCCCGCGGAGGAAGAGGGGGCGACGTCGCCCCCCGAACCCACCGAGGAACCCGCCGAAGAAGCGGAGGCGGAGAACGTCTTCGTATATGCTCACCCAACAACTTTCCCCGATCTGGACCCGGCAGTCAGCTTTTCTAACGATTCGGCTGTGGTATCCAATTGTTACGAGACCTTGACCTTCTACAATGAGCCCGGGAGCGACACCATCCTGAGCCCGGCACTGGCGACCAGCTGGGAGCCGAATGAGGATGCCACGGAGTGGGTCTTCGAGTTGCGCGAGGGCGTCACGTTCCACAACGGCGATCCCTTCAATGCCGAGGCCGTCAAGGCGGCTCTTGAGAGGACGGTGGAACTCGCTGCCGGCGCGTCCTACATCTGGGATCCCGTGGAGACGATCGAGGTCGTTGACGAGCACAGCGTCAAGTTCAACCTGAGCTACGCTGCGCCCCTCGACCTCATCGCGTCGGCCGGGTACGGGGCCTGGATCTACAACGCCCAGGTCCACGAGGAGCAGGGCACCGAGTGGTTCAACGAGGGCAACTGTGCTGGGACCGGCCCGTACACCATCGAGAGTCGGGAGCGTGGCTCGCGACTGATTATGACGCGCAATGAGGACTACTGGGGCGGCTGGGAGGACGATCAGTTCCATAAGGTCGTCTTCGAGGTCAGCGAGGACGCGACGGTCCTGCAGCAGAAGATCGAGGCCGGCACCGCCGACTTCACGTACAGCGTGCCTCCGGACAACCTGGAGATGCTGGATGCGCAGCCCGAGATCGACGTCTATGCCAACCCGAGTTTCCAGAATCTGCTCGGCCTGTTGAACACGCAGAAGCCGCCGCTGGACGACCCGCTGGTGCGTCAGGCGTTGTCGTACAGCGTTCCCTATGACACGTTCATCGAGGGTGTGCTGGGCGAGCGCGGTTCGGCGGCTCACGGGCCGATCCCCGCCGGTATGTGGGGGCACAGCAAGGACCTGCCTCGCTACACCCACGATATCGACAAGGCGAAGGAGCTGCTGACCGAGGCCGGCTACCCGGACGGCGGCTTCGACGTCCTCTACACGTACGCCACCGGCGACCTCGATGAGCAGCAGCTGGGCGAGCTCTGGAAGGCCGAGCTGGACAAGCTGGGCATCAACTTGGAGGTTCGGGCTCTCAACTGGGAGGCACAGTGGGATCTGGCCAAGTCGGATCCAGAGAGCGCTCAGGACGTCTTCGTCATGTACTGGTGGCCGGACTATGTCTCGCCCTACAGCTGGCTCTACAGCATGTTCCACAGCGAGGATGAGCCGCTCTTCAACCTCTCCTACTACGCCAATCCAGAGTTCGACGAGCAGATCGACGAGGCCAATGCCCTCTCGGGCAGTGACCGGGAGAAGGCCGAGGAGATGTTCGTTGATGCGCAGGAGATTCTCATCGAGGACGCTGTGGCACTTTACTTCTACGATGTGGCGAACATTCACCTGGCCCGCAGCGACATCGAGGGCTACGTCGACAACCCGGCGTACCCGCACGTCGTCTTCGCCTACCAACTCCGGCAGGGCTAGCCGGTCGCGCAAAGGGGCCCGGTCACCCGGGCCCCTTTGTGGCTCACTTCACCACCCTATGAGGGTATAGCGCCCATGCATCGATTCGAGTATATCCTGCGCCGGTTAGTGATGGCACTGCTGGTGCTCTTCAGCGTATCGGTCGTGACGTTCCTCATAGCTCGGGTCGTCCCATCGGACCCGGCAGCCGCCTGGGTGGGACCGCATCCAACCAAAGAACAGATCGCTCGCGCGACGGAGCGGCTCGGTCTCGACAAGCCGCTCCACGTTCAGTATCTCGTGTATGTCCGTGGGCTTCTGCGAGGGGATTTGGGGAACTCAATCAAGACCCATCAGCCAATCACGACGGACCTCAGGACGTTCCTGCCGGCAACCCTCGAGCTCGTGTTGGCGGGTATGCTGATGGCTGTACTGATCGGCATTCCCCTGGGGGTCCTCTCCGGGGCATTCAAAGGGAGTCTCCTCGACCACGGGACGCGGCTCTTCTCCATCGCCGGCGTGTCGATGCCAACCTTCTGGTTGGGTCTCCTGCTTCAGCTCCTCTTCTTCAGCCGCCTGGGCCTTCTGCCGCTGGCCGGGCGTATCTCCACCGAGACAGCGCTCTATCATCCGGTGGAGCAGATCACGGGTTTCTACCTCATCGACACCGCCGTGACAGGGAACTGGGTGGCCTTCAAGGACGCTCTCGTACACATCATCCTGCCCGCCTTCACCCTGGCTACGTATCCCATCGCGCTCAGCATCCGCATGACGCGCTCGAAGATGATCGAAGTGCTCGGTGAGAAGTACATCCTCGCTGCGCGTGTGTCTGGCATCCCCGAGAGGGCGGTTCTCTTCATCTTAGCGCTCAAGAACGCCATCGTCCCCACCATCACCGTGCTCGGCCTCTCCTTCGTCTACTCCCTCACGGGGGCCCTCCTGGTGGAGGTGATTTTCTCATGGCCGGGATTGGGCACGTACGTCACAAACGCCGTGCTGAGTATTGACTTTCCCGTGATCGTGTCCGTGACACTGGTCGTCACGGTATTCTATGTCTTCATCAATCTGTTCCTGGATCTCGTCCAGGCCATGCTTGACCCGAGGGTCACGCTAAGCTAGGAGGAAGTGTGGAGCTGTTCGATGCCATTCTTGGACGGCGCAGCGTACGCCGGTTCACCGACCAATTGATCGGCCCGGATGCCTTGGAGAGGCTCTTGGATGCGGCCCGGTGGGCGCCGAACGGCGGCAACCGGAATGCGTGGCGCTTCATCGTCATCACGTCGGAGGCTCAGAAGGATCTCGTGATGAGTTTCGCCCCTGGCATTGGGGATACGCCCGCTGCCATGATTGCCATATGCATGGAGGCTAAGCAGAAGTCAATCACTGACCATGTGAGGGTGCTCAACATGGCCGACGCCGCCATCGCCGCGCAGAACATATGCCTGGCTGCGCACGGCATGGGGATCGGCAGCTACATAGTTGCCTCTTTTGCGGCCGCCGCCCTGCAGCCTGTGCTTGAGCTTCCTGATGAGATTCCACCCTACCTCTTGGTCTGCCTCGGTTATGCGAACGAATCCCCCGAACCCCCGGCCAGGCGTCCCATCGAGGAGATTGCTTTCTCGGACGAGTATGGGCAGGAATGGGCCTCATGAGTGACCAAGAGCTGAGGCTTCGCGAGGAGGACTACTTCGCGTTGCTCTCCTTCTTCGTGTCGAGTGCCCTCTTGCTTGCGCAGTCGGAGCGCGACGAGGAACTGTACCCTTCCCTGCGCCTGATGGATGGGGCCAGCCGTTTGACGAAGACCCTTATCGCCAACGGCGGATTCGGGGACAAGTCGTGGCCGAGCGAGTTTGTGGAGGCCTGTGAGGCGAATCTGGACCTGGTCATGACGGATGAAGAGGCCTTCGTCGATTTCCTTCGTCAGATGACGGGAGATCTCGCCCTTGAGATGAAGAGGCGCTCAACGGACGGCGCATAGCCGGAGTTCTTCGATCCTATGTTACACCCCGACGGCGCCAGGAAGACCAGGAGGGGAGTGCTCATCGTCCCCGGTACTTGGAGGAGGAGACTATGCACATCCGTGTCATACTGCCGGTGATCACAGCCAGTTGGGTGGAGAGTACGAAGGAGGGCTACGCCGCGGTCGTGCGCCCGTCTACGGAGATCAGTGTGGTTCCGCTGGATTGGGGTACCGCGTCCATTGAGTGCCACCGCGATGAGGCCCTTGTCGTACCGGACATCATCACGAAGGTCGTCGAGGCCGAGGCCGATGGCGTCCATGGTGTGATCATCGACTGCATGGCGGACCCGGGGCTGGATGCCGCCCGCGAGTTGGTCGACATCCCCGTCGTGGGGCCCGCCCAGGCCAGCATGCATCTCGCCGCCACGCTGGCGCACCGTTTCTCTGTTCTCGTCATCTCCGAAGGCGACATCATGGCGGTGGAACACCAGGCCTCCCGATATGGTCTCTCTCGTCGCTTGGCGTCGGCCCGACCGATCCATGTGCCGGTGCTGGACCTGGAGGAGGATCCCGAGGCAACCCTGGAGGCACTGGTGGCAGCCGGGGAGAAGGCGGTCCGTGAGGACGGTGCCCACATCCTTATTCCTGGTTGTACCGGTCTCGCTGGCTGGGCACCCCGCATCCAGGCGGCCCTCGCCGACCGCGGGAGCGAGGTCCCCGTGCTAGATCCGCCCTCGGTGGCGGTGAAGCAGGCCGAAACGTTGGTTGACCTGGGTCTGTCCCACAGCCGCCTGACCTACCCCACGCCTCCCAGGAAACCCATCCGTTGGCCGTGGAAGACCCCCTTCGCGCCACAATGAGGAGACTACCTTGGGTGCACAAGTAGAGGTACCCGCTCAAGAGGGTGCCGAGCGGACGCCCCGCTTCAGCGAACTCGGCCTGATGGTGCGCGCCTTCCGGCGTGACCCTCTGGCTGTGCTCAGCCTGATCATCGTGGCCCTCTTCGTTTTCGGCACAGTGTTCGCGCCGGTCCTGACCCGTTACCCGGGGCAGGGGCGCGGAGAGCCCAACATCTTGGAGAAGTTCGAGCCGCCCAGCCGCGAACACCCCCTGGGGACGGATTATCTAGGTCGGGACGTCTGGGCGCGCATTCTGTTCGGAGGGCGGAGTTCGTTGACGATGGGGCTCCTCGTCGTGGCCGTCGCAGCGCTGATCGGCATCCCCCTGGGCGCCGCTGCCGGCTACTACGGCGGCTGGATCGACAACGTCCTCATGCGGATCACGGACGTCTTCCTCGCCTTTCCGCCCCTTCTGCTGGCCATCGCGATCGCTGCGGCTCTGGGCGCCAGTTTTGTGAATACCATGATCGCCATCGCCATCACCTGGTGGCCGTGGTATGCGCGGCTGGTGCGTGCGCAGACCCTCTCACTGCGGGAGGAGTACTTCATCGAGGCGGCGCGGAGCGTCGGCGTCAGCAACCTGCGCATCATCCTCCGCCACATCCTGCCCAACGTGATGACGCCTGTCCTGGTGCAGGGTACCATGGACATCGGTTCTGCGATCCTTACCGGCGCGGCCATGAGCTTCATCGGTCTGGGGGTTCAGCCTCCCACGCCGGACTGGGGCAAGATGATCAGCACGGGACGCATCTACTTCATTGAGCGCCCCTGGTTCGCCGGGGCAGCCGGCGCTGCCATCTTCCTGGTCACGCTCGCCTTCAACTTGCTCGGCGATGCCGTGAGGGACGTCTCCGACCCGCGGACCAGGAGGGCTGTCACGTGAGCCAAGCCTTGCTCTCAGTGGAGGACCTGCACGTCCGCTTTCAGACATCTCTGACCCGTGCACCGGGAGGGCCGTGATGGTGAGCAAGGCCCTGCTCTCGGTGGAGGACCTGCACGTCCGCTTTCAGACGTATGCCGGCGTGGTTCGCGCCGTGAATGGCATGACCTTCGGCGTGCGCAGAGGTGAGATCTTCGGGCTGGTGGGCGAGTCGGGGTGCGGGAAGTCGGTGACAGGCTTCAGCATCCTCCGCATGGTGCCCCATCCGGGTGAGATCGTGCGCGGGCGGATTGAGTTCGACGGGGAGAACCTGCTGGAGAAGAGCCGTGCGGCTATGCGGAAGATTCGGGGCGGCCGCATCGCGATGATCTTCCAGGACCCGTCGGCGTCACTCAATCCTGTTTTCAGCATCGGGAACCAGGCGAAGCGGGTCATCCGGCATCACCTGGACGTGGATGACACGGAAGCCCGCGAGGCGGCACTGCGCATGTTCGAGAACGTCGGCCTCCCTGATCCGGTGCGGGTCTTGGAGACTTACCCGCACGAGTTGAGCGGTGGGATGAAGCAGCGGGTGATGACGGCTATGGCACTTTCCACAGGCGCCGAGCTCCTCATCGCCGACGAGCCCACCACTGCGTTGGACGTGACCATTCAGGCGCAGATCCTTGCCCTCTTCAACCGGCTGCGCGAGGAGATGGCGATCTCCATCCTCTTGATCACCCACGACCTGGGCGTCGTGGCCGAGACCTGTGATCGGGTCGCTGTGGCCTACGCCGGGTCTGTGGTGGAGATGGGCCGGACCGAAGATGTCCTATACAAGCTGAAGCACCCCTACAGCCAGGGGCTCCTTGCCGCGCTGCCACTCCCCGCCGACCGAGGCCAGCCTCTGGC
>CAZIWL010000032.1:16395-19283 GCA_964542755.1 uncultured Anaerolineales bacterium | reverse complement strand
CAGAGCTGGGTGCGTGCGCTTGAGGACGTGAGCATCGATATCTACGAGCAGGAGACGCTCGGCGTGGTGGGGGAATCCGGCTGCGGCAAGACCACCTTGGGCCGCACGATCATGCGGCTGGTGGAGCCGACGAGGGGGAAAGTGCTGTTCGAGAGCACGGACATTGCGGCCCTCGACGGCGGTGAGCTGCGGCGGTATCGCCAGAACATGCAGATGGTCTTCCAGAATCCTTACTCGTCCTTCGATCCCCGGTTCAGCGTGCTCAACTCCGTGGCGGAGCCGCTGCGGACCCACACGTCGCTGCGCGGGGACGCGCTGGTCGACCGCTGCCGGGAGCTGCTGGAGCAGGTGAGGATGGGGGGCGAGATCCTCTACCGGTATCCGCACGAGTTCAGCGGCGGACAGCTTCAGCGGATCGCCGTGGCCCGCGCGCTGGCGCTCAATCCGAAGTTTATCGTGCTCGACGAGCCTACGTCTGCCCTGGACGTCTCGGTTCAGGCCCAGATCATCAACCTGCTGGAGGAGCTCCAGGAGGAGCTTCGACTGACATACCTCTTCATCACTCACGACCTGACGGTGGTCCAGCACATCAGCCACCGGGTGGCGGTGATGTACCTGGGCCAGGTCGTGGAGCTCGGGGACACGGAGACCATCTTCTACGAGGCGCGCCATCCCTACACCGAGGCGCTCCTCTCGGCAGCTCCCAGTCTGGACCCCAAGTTCAGGCGGGAGCGGATCGTCCTCGAGGGTAGCGTCCCCGATCCCATCGATCCCCCCCCGGGCTGCAGCTTCCACCCCCGCTGTCCTGCGGCATCGGATAGGTGTGCCAAGTCTGAGCCCGTCCTCGTTGATGTAGGTGAGGGCCACTGGGTGGCCTGCCACCGGTGCCAGGGCTAGAGGGGTGACGATGGACGGCGCCTACTGAGACAGCCGGGATCCGGCTGATGAGCCGGGCTCGCTCGCGCGGGAGCCCGGCGACCGAACGGCGGCGGTCGACTTGGTGAGGAGACCGCTGGTGCCATGCATAGCACGGAGGAAACGTAAAGGATGCCACGCGGAAAACTGGAAACCCTGCAAGACTGTGAAGACTTCATCAACGGTTGCCTCTTCAGGGGCACCGGAGGCGGCGGCAGCATCGAGTGGGGCATGGGCATGCTCCGCGGCGCGCTGGAGGACGGCGTCCCCCTGGAGTGGGTCGACGTCGACGAGATTCCTGATGACGTCTGGACGGTGACACCCTATGGCATGGGCTCCATCGCGCCCGTCTCCCAGGAGATCCTCGACGAGATCGCGAAGCTGGCCCTGGAGGACAAGTTTGGTGATCGTTCCATGGAGCAGGCGGTCAAGGAGTTAGGGGCTTACCTCGGCGAGCCCATCGGCTGTCTGGTGCCCGCCGAGTTGGGCGCCGGAAACACACCAGCGCCGCTGGTGACTGGCGCGCGCTTGGGCGTTGCCGTCGTCGATGGGGACTACGCGGGACGTGCCATTCCCGACGAGATGCAGGGCACGCCCTACCTGTACGGAAAGACCAGCTGGCCCTTTTCCAGCGTTGACAAGTGGGGGAACGTGGCTATCGTCAAGGAGACGGTCAGTCCCCACATGCTAGAACGGATCGGCAAGATGCTCGCCGTGGCTGCGTTTGGGAACACGACCATCGCAGCGACACCCTTGCGCGGGTCCGAGATGAAGGATATCCTGGTACGGGGGACGCTTACGGAGTCCCTCGCCGTCGGACAGGCGATACGGGAGGCCCGCGAGAGCGGGCGAGATCCCGTTGATGCGGCCCTGGAGGTCACCGGCGGATGGCGGCTCTTCGAGGGCGTGGTGGCTGACAAGCAGTGGGAAGATCGCGACGGCTACATGTTCGGCACGACGACCGTGGAGGGCACGGGCAAGCATAGGGGCCACACGCTGAAGGTCTGGTTCAAGAACGAGAACCACGTCTCCTGGCTGGACGGCGAGCCTTGGGTCTGCAGCCCGGATCTTCTGACACTGGCTTACGGGGAGACCGGGCAGGGGACGACGAACACTCTGATCAAAGAGGGGGATCAGGTGGTGGCGGCCGGCATGAAGGGCCTGGAGGCCTTCCGGACGGAGTTTGGGCTCGATGAGGCCTCGGGTCCGCGGTACTTTGGCTTCAACATCGATTACGTGCCCATCGAGGAGTTGGTCGAGGGCTAGATCGGCACAAAGGCACCGGTTCTGGGTCGATGCCCACCCAGTATCCGGGAGCGCAGCGAACCATTCGTGACTGAGAGGTGAGGAGCAAGTGAGATCAGAAGACTACATCCGACTGGAGCAAGAGCTCGGCGCACACAACTATCACCCTCTCGACGTCGTTCTGGACCGCGGTCAGGGTGTGTGGGTATGGGACGTGGACGGGAACAAGTATCTCGACTGCCTGGCAGCCTACTCCGCGGTCAATCAGGGGCACTGCCATCCCAAGATCGCCGAGACGATGATCGACCAGTGTCAGGAGCTGACCCTGACATCGCGGGCCTTTCGTAACGACCAGCTCGGGCTGTTCTACCGGGATCTGTGCGAGCTGACGAACTCTCACAAGGTGCTTCCCATGAACAGCGGGGCGGAGGCCGTCGAGACCGCCATCAAGGTCGCCCGGAAGTGGGGCTATGAGGTCAAGGATGTGCCCGAGGATCAGGCGGAGATCATCGTTTGCGAGGACAACTTTCATGGCCGGACCATTGCCATCGTCGGGTTCAGCTGCAGCGAGAGCTCACGAGCCGGATTTGGACCCTTCCCGAGTGGCTTCGTCAAGATCCCCTTCGGCGACGCGGCAGCCCTGGAGGAGGCCATCACTCCCAACACGGTTGCCTTCATGGTCGAGCCCATCCAGGGCGAGGCCGGGGTCGTCGTCCCCCCGGACGGCT
>CAZIWL010000032.1:1755-16295 GCA_964542755.1 uncultured Anaerolineales bacterium | reverse complement strand
TTCATGGTCGAGCCCATCCAGGGCGAGGCCGGGGTCGTCGTCCCCCCGGACGGCTATCTCCGGGACGTGCGGGAGATCTGTGACGAGCACGGCATTGTGATGATCACCGACGAGATCCAGACGGGCCTTGGACGCACGGGGAAGCTTCTGGCCGAGGAGCATGACGGCGTCGAGGCGGACCTGACGACCGTCGGCAAGGCGCTGTCCGGCGGCTTCTACCCCGTCTCGGCCGTCCTCTCCAACACCGAGGTGCTGGGTGTTCTCCAGCCCGGTGAGCACGGGTCCACCTTCGGAGGTAACCCCCTCGCCTGCGCCGTGGCGCGGACCGCTTTGCGGGTGTTGGTCGAGGAGGGGATGATCGAGAACGCCGCCGAGATGGGCGCCTACTTCATGGAGGGCCTCCAGGAGATCAGCCACCCCCACTTGAAGGAGATTCGGGGCAAGGGCTTGATGATCGGCGTCGAGTTCGACCCGGAGGCCGGCGGCGTGCGCCAGTTCTGCAAGGAGCTGAAGAACCGGGGCATCCTGGCCAAGGACACCCACGAGAACACGATCCGGTTTGCCCCGCCGCTGGTCATCACGCGCGATGAGGTGGACTGGGCTCTGGAGCGGATCGTGGACGTGTTGAGCGCCCACTAGGAGGGCAGAAGGGGGTTCAATGGAGCTCGCCTGGGGCACGGAGCCCCGCGACGGGTATCTCGGTCCCGAGTTGATGCACGCCGCGCACAAGTTGGTGACGGAGATGCGGCCCTTGGAGCCGGGGCAGGATGTGCTCATCACGGCTGACAGCCTGGCTGATATGCGCGTCGTGCATGCGACGGCCGGCGCTGCCCTCGCCGTCGGGGCTGTGCCCACGACGGTCGTCTATCCGACACAACCGGAACCGATGCAGGTGCCGCCGGGGCCGGTGGCCAAAGCGGCCCTTGGCGCTGATGTCTGGATTGACTTCGCCGTCGCCTACCAGCTCTACAGCCCGGCCTACCATGCCGCTATCGACGGCGGCTGCATCTACGTCTGCCTCACCGGCATGGACGTGGATATGATGGTGCGCACCGTTGGGCGTCCCGACTATGCCGCCCTGCAGCGTATGGCGGCGCGGCTCTATCGGCTCTCACAGGCCGCCGACACGGTCCGCGTCACGAGCCCGGCGGGCACGGATATGGCGATGGCCGTCGACAAAGCCGGGGATTCCTTCTGGGAGCCGCCACCAGCCGAGGGGGGCTTCCCCCAAATGCTCGGCGGGCAGTCCGGCTTCATGATCCATCGCGAGAGCGTGGAGGGCATCCTGGTCTTCGACGGAGCCCTCTGGCCGCCCAGTGCGTTGGGCGTGCTGCGCGAGCCGGTCAGGCTGAGCATCGAGGAGGGCTACGTGAAGGAGATCGAGGGCGGCCGGGAGGCTGCCGCCTTCTCCCGCTGGCTCGCGGGCTTCGAGCACCCCGAAGCCTACCTCGTCGACCACGCTTGCTACGGCTTCAACCCCGGAGTGAACAGGCCCAGCGGCCGCATTCTTGAGGACGAGCGGGTCTTCGGGTGCATGCAGTTCGGGGTGGGGGCGCCGGACTACGGCTCGCCCGCCCACACCGATGGTGTGGTCCTGGATCCATCCGTCTGGCTCGATGATGTGCAGATCGAGGAGAAAGGCCGGTATACCCATCCAAAGCTGGTGGAGCTCTGTCGCGCCATGCCCGCACCGGGCTACTAGACGCAGGAACCACGAAGGACACAAAGGATACGAAGGGCATAAGGATGGAGGGCCGGTTTCCATACCTGCCGCTCCACCAGCCTATTACACATAACGTTTGCGAGGGATCGCCAGATCCCGAGTTAGCCGTGATCCGCACCGCGGAATCGACTCTGCGGAGGACCTCTGATCGCCTCTTGGCTCCGCTGACCCAAGTCGCGATCCCGCTTGAGCGTGGTTTTTTGGCATCGAGAGGTCTCTCGAGGGAGGCTTTGCCTTTCGCGAGGGCCGAAGCTTGTGTGCAATGACGACCTAGTGCGTCACAGGAGGCTCACTTGAGCACAGACCGTATCGTCATTATGGGAGCCGCAGGCCGCGACTTCCACAACTTCAACACGTATTTCCGAGACAACCCGTCCTACGACGTCGTCGCCTTCACGGCAACTCAGATTCCGGACATCGAAGGGCGCGTCTACCCGCCGGAGCTGGCGGGAAGCCAGTACCCGGAGGGCATCCCCATCGTCCCCGAGAGCGAGCTGGATACCCTCATCCGGGAAAAGGGCGTGGACCAGGTTGTCTTCAGCTACTCCGACGTCTCCCACGAGTACGTCATGCACAAGGCCTCGGCGGTTCTGATCGCTGGCGCCGACTTCCGTCTGATGGGTATAGGAACCACGACGCTGGCGTCCACCAAACCGTTGCTCTCCATCTGCGCCGTGCGCACCGGGTGCGGCAAGAGCCAGACCACGCGGCGTGTCTGCGATCTTGTCCAGGAGCTGGGGAGGAGCGTGGTCGTCATACGCCACCCCATGCCGTATGGAGACCTGGCCGAGCAGGCCTGCCAGCGGTTCGCCACGTACGAGGATCTGGACCGGCACAAGTGCACCATCGAGGAGCGCGAGGAGTACGAGCCGCACATCGACCGGGGCGTGGTCGTCTACGCCGGGGTCGACTACGGGCAGATCCTGCGCGCGGCCGAGAAAGAGGACGCCGACGTCATCGTCTGGGACGGCGGGAACAACGACCTTCCCTTCTACATCCCGGACCTCCACATCGTCGTGACGGACCCGCACCGGGCCGGCCACGAGCTGACGTACCATCCCGGCGAGGCGAACCTGCGGCTCGCGGATGCGGTGGTCATCAACAAGATTGACACGGCATCTCCCGACGACGTCAACCTCATCCGAGAGAACGTGGCGCGGGTCAAGCCGGGATGTACTGTCGTCGAGGCGGCGTCGCCCGTCTTCGTCGACGATCCAGCAGCCCTGCGCGGCAAGTCCCTCCTCGTCGTCGAGGACGGCCCGACGCTGACCCACGGCGGGATGGCGTTCGGAGCGGGGATCGTGGCAGCACGGCGTTTCGGAGCAGCGGAGATCGTCGATCCCCGTCCGTACGCCGTAGGATCGATCGTCGACACGTTCGAGAAGTACCCGACGACGGGGCCGGTCCTCCCGGCCATGGGCTACAGCGACAAGCAGCGCGAGGAGCTCGGCGAGACGATTAGGAACACACCGTGCGACGTGGTCCTCATCGCCACGCCCATCGACCTCCGCCGGGTTGTAGAGATCGACAAGCCCTCTCAGCGGGTGCGCTATGAGCTGCAGGAGATTGGGAAACCCGGTCTGATGGATGTGCTTTCTCCGGTCTTCTCAGAGCGTGATGCATCAGCTGTCGACGGGTCAGAAAAAGGAGATGCCTGATGCGTTGGCCCGAGAAGGATGCCATCGCCGCGGGCGTGGTGGAGATGCTCAAGGTCAATATGGGACTGAGCTCTGGGGAGACGCTGGTGGTCGTTAGCGACGTACCCCGGCTCTCGGAGTGGCAGCACCAGAAGACCTCGAGGCTCCGGTCGATGCTGACCCGCGCGATGCTGGGCCGCGTCGTGGCAGAAGTAGCAGCTGACCGCTTTCCGGATTGCGACGTGACGTTCTTTCCCTTCCCGTCGGCCGGCGGCCACGGCGCTGAGCCCGATCCGGCCCTCGGTGAGCGTCTCCAGGCGGCCGACGTCGCCGTCGCCCTCACGACCTATTCGCTTTCCCACACGGACGCCCGGGAGGCCGCAACCGAGGCCGGCGTGCGTCTGGCGAGTATGCCGGGGTTTGAGACGCGCATGCTGGAGGCCGGTGGGCCTCTGGCCGTGGACCACGAGGAGATCGCGCGGGACTGTCAGGTGATTGCGGATCGGCTGACGGCTGCGGAGCTGGTTCGCGTCCGGACGGACTATGGGACAGATCTCACATTCAGTCTCGAGGGCCGACCGGGGCAGGTGGATGACGGACGCTACGGTACGGAACCCGGACAGTGGGGGAATCTGCCGGCGGGGGAGACGTATGCGGTTCCCGTGGAGGGCACGGGCCAGGGTGTATTGGTGGTGCCCGCTGGCTGGTACCCGGAGCTCGAGACGGAGATGACGTTCGTCTTTGAGGATGGCGAAGTCGTCGAGCTCAACGGGGGCGGGGCGGTGGGGGACGAGTTTCGCGAGGCGCTCCAGCTCGGAAGCGACGATCCTGCGGCACGGCGGAGGCGCAACCTGGCCGAGCTGGGGATTGGAACGAACCCCAACGCGAAGCGCCCGGACAACGTCCTTGAGGCGGAGAAGATCAAGGGAACCGTGCACATCGCCATCGGGGACAACTTCCACATGGGCGGCACGGTGGAGGCGGACATTCACGAGGACTTCGTCCAGCCGGAGCCGGACCTGATTCTCGATGGGGAGACCGCCATCCGAAAGGGCGCGTGGTGCTGGTAGAGGAGCCGCGTCGACGGCCACCACGAAGGGCACAAAGGGTATGAAGACGTGGGGCAGGTTTCCATACCTGCCGCCGCGGGAGGTGTCAGGTATCGAAACCCGACCTACGCTACCGTGTCCTTCGTGGTCGCCCCGGCCGCCGACTAATGCCCCGCCGGCTGCTCCGGCTCCGGTACGAATGCCGTCAGGAGGGCGAAGGAGAGGGCGGCCAGCCCGGCCAGCATCCAGGCCCCTGCCTGCACCCCCGCTGTGTCGACGATCCCCCCTACGAGCGGCGGAAAGATCGTGGCCCCGGCGCCGATGGACGTGAGGAAGACGCCGGCTAGAATCGCGGCGTTCCCCGGGTTGACCCCCGGCTGAAGCTGGCCGATGCCCATAGAGAGCGACATGACCGGCGACATCGTGAAGCCAAAGAGCAGGTTCAGGGCTATCACCGGTACCAGGGCATCGCTATCCACCGGGACATAGAACATCCCCACGAAGAAGATGGGCGCCAGCAGCGCGCAGATGAGGCCCAGCGGTCGGACGCGCCCGCGGGCGAAGGCGAGCGGTGGAACGAGCAGCGCCCCCAGCGTCCCCCCAACCAGGGAGAGTCCGGAGATCACGCCTGCGAGCGGCGGGGCAACGCCCTTGGCGATAAGCAAGGGGGGCACCAGCGTCGGCGCCACGGCCAGCGATCCGACCGACGCGAAGACCGTGTACTGCAGCGCGACGTTTGTCCGATTCATGGTCTCCTTAGCGCCCTGCCAGAGACCGGCCGGCTCGATGGGCGGCCGGCGCTCGGGAGGCAGCGGCGGGCGCGGCCGGAGCAGGATCCATCCCAGGGCTGCGATCACCGCGGAGATGACCCCGTAGATCAACCACGTCTGTGACCAACCGAAGCTGGTCACGAAGGGTATGCTGGTCAGAGATCCAAAAGCTTGCCCCGCCAGGAATCCTACGGACCAGAGGCTGTTCGCCAGGCCAATCTCGCTCGAGGGAAACCAGGTCGCCACCATCGTTCCCAGCGGGCTCCAGATCAGGCCCCAGCCCAGACCCGCCACGACGGTGTAGGCCATGAAGGAGCCGTAGCTGCTGGCCGTGGACCGCAGGAGGAACCCGAGTGCCAGGAGGGACGCGCCGATGGCGATGGGGGGCTTGAAGCCGACCTTACCGGCGGCCCATCCCGTGGGCACCGAGAGGAGGAGCTGAAAAAGCCCGATGACGGATAGGAGGAGGCTGGCCGCACCAAAGCTGACGGACCAGCGCTCGGCCATCGTATCCATCAGGGGCGCCATAGCGAGGAAACCCATGCCTGCCATGAAGGTGATCAAGGTGTAGATGACCAGATTGACCCAGCGGTAGGTGTAGACCTTGTACTCTGAATCCATCGTAGAGGTAGCTCCTTGTGAGGGGCCTGATTGCCCCGTCTCTAGATTGATGGTCTCTCATTCGGGTGCGCAATGCGAACATCGCTCGGATTCGAATTCGAATGAGGTGAGGGCTCGTCCGTGTGCGCCCAGACGACGGGGTGCGTGGAAGCATCCTGCGCGTCTGTGAATGACAGACAGGGGCGCCCCTGGATATGGAAACCCGAATCTGGAGGGCCTGGTGCTCGTTCGTGCCACGTCGTGTCCTTGGTGGTTGTCGCCAACTAGGTGTTGGGCAAGTCTGCCAACCTGCCGTCGAGTGTGGGGATCTGCCAAGAGGAACCACGAAGGAGACCAAGCACACGAAGGACTCAGAGATGTGGGGTGCGTTTCCACACCTGCCGCCCGGTGGGGGGCCGGGCATGGATCCGGGACCTACATCGAGCTTCGTGTGCCTTGGTGCTCTCTTTCTGTCCTTCGTGGTTCTCTCCCACTAGAACCGCAGGGCCCGGGCGAAGAAGCGTGAGTAATTTGGGTAGACCGTCAGCTCCAGATAGTCGAGCTGCCGCGCGACATCGAGCGCCTCCAAGGACCGCTCTGTGCTGATCAGCATCTCCGTCGCCCCGACCCCCGCGGCATTCCCCACCTGCGAGATGATTTCCGGCTCCACTTCTGGCAGCATGCCGACCTCCATCGCTGAGAGCGGATCGATGAAGGTACCGAACGCTCCGGCCAGGATGATGCCGTCAAGATCGGCGGCCGTGATGCCGGAGCTGTCCAGAAGGACGTCGATGCCCGAGCGGATGGCCGCCTTCGCCACCTGGATCTGCCCGACGTCCTGTTGAGCAACCGTGATGGACTCCCCCTTCGGTGTCTCAGCGATGACGAGCTCCGGTAGCCCATCCTCTGCCGCCCGAACGCCGCGTGCATCCCGCTGGATGTGTCCTTGGGCATTCACGATGCCCGCGCCGACCATACCGGCGACGCAGTCGAGGATGCCCGATCCGCAGATGCCCACTGGTTCGACGTTGCCAACGGTCGAGATGCGTACTGCTTGGGTGTTCGGGTCGATCCAGATGCGCTCGACGGCACCGGGTGCCGCTCTCATGCCCCAGCAGACTGAAGCGCCTTCAAACGCCGGGCCAGAGGCGCACGAGACCGCCGTTATGCCTCCTCCCACCGAGAGGCAGATCTCTGTGTTGGTTCCAATATCGATGCCGAGATAAGCGCCGCGGCGAACGTGCAGCCCAGACGCCAGGATCATAGCCAGGTGATCCGACCCGACGAACCCGGCGATGGGGGCTGGGAAACTGACGATGGCCCCGGGCGCAGTGGGGAGCCCCAGATCGCGTGCCCGGACCCCCAGGGGCCTGGCTGCCACTGGGACGAACGGGGCGGCTGTGAGAGACGTCGTGGATAGACCCAGGAAGAGGTGATGCATCGCGGTGTTGCCCACGACGACCACCTTCAGGACCTGCTCCGGGGTCAGGCCATTCTCATCGCAGAGCAATCGAATCAGATCACTCAGGGCCTCGACGGCCAGCCGCTGCAGCGTGCGGGCGCCGTCCGCCCGTTTTGCCGCGTAGCTGAGTCGGCTCGCAATGTCCTCGCCGTAGGCCATCTGGGGGTTCATCGTCCCTTTCGCATCCAACCTCACACCCGTCTTGAGGTTGACCAGATACGCGGCGATCTTTGTGCTCCCCAGGTCGACGGCAATCCCGTGCAGGGCGTCGGTCGCATCCCCGGCCTCCACGTGGATGAGGTCGCCGCCGGTCACGCTCAGGGTGGCGGTCCAGTCTGCCTCCCGCAGCGCTGGTCCGATTCGGCCGAACAGGGCGCTTTCGATCTTGCCCAGGGGGAACTCCCCCAGCGAAGCAAGCGCATCATCCAGCCGGTCCAGGTCCGCCCGCGGATCGGAGAGCGTCGGCTCGTCCAGCTCTACGAGGATCTTGTGCACGCCGGGGTTTGGGGCCACGTGGTTCGTCCGCCCCGTGAGTTGGAGCTGCTGAGCGCGTGGACGCGACATCTCGGGTACGTAGACGCCAGCGTCCGCCTCGACCATGGTCTGACACGCGAGCCTCAGTCCCCTGGCGAGCTCTGCGGCTGAGAGGGCCTCCTGCTCCCGATCGGACGGCGGGGAGAGGCCATCTCCGTCGAGGCGCACCCGGCATCGGCCGCAAAGTCCCTGTCCACCGCACGGCGCGGCAATCTCAACGCCGGCCTGGCGTGCTGCGTCCAGGATGGTGAGGGGCTCGTCGAAAGCCGCCCGGCGGCCGCTGGGTTGGAAGAGAACGGTGAACGATCGTGGGTTGGTCATGGCTGGTGTCATTGTTCCCAAGGCAGACCCTAAACGGCAGACCCTAAAGGTCTCGTCAGCAGCCATAACGGCCTGCGCCGCTCGGCCGGACAGAGGAGCGTACAAGTCCGAAGCCTTGTTGAAGACCTTTAGGGTCTAACCTGGTGTTCTAATAGACGCCGTACTCCTTCGTCGTCTTGACCATCGTGTCCACCAGCTCGAAGCGGGAGTCGGCTGTCAGCTCCGCGCTGATGATCAGACCGCCGCCGGCTGCACAGCCGTCGATGATCTCCTTGACCCGGCGCTCCACCTCCTCCTCCGTCCCGAAGCGGAAGAGGGCTGGCTTCAGGTTGCCGAAGAGGCAGAGGTGATCGCCGAGCACCTTCTTCGCCTCGACGATGTCGGTTCGCTCGTCCAGATGCAGGTAGCCCGACTTTGCCGGAAGCTCCTTGAGGTAAGGCAGCATCGGCGTCCAGTTCGTGTCGAAGTGGTACTGGAGCTGGTAGCCTGCCTCGACGGCGGCGTGAGCGCTCCTGAGGATGAAGGGGAGCACGAACTTCTCAAACATCGCCGGCGAGATAAAGTCGGCTGCTGTGCCCCCGCCCAGGATCAACGTCTTAGCGTTGAGCATCTCCGCCTGCATCAAGCTGAAGGCGATCAGCCCGTCGGAGAGGACGTCCATCACCTCGAGCATCTTCTCCGGACGGCGCCGGAGATCAAGCAGGAAGTTTGTGGTGCCGCGCAGCCGGGCCAGGGCGCCGACCGGCTGGCCCATCGGCCCGTCGATCATCGTCGGCACCTGGTACTCCTGCCGCCACTTCTGCACCAGGGGCGCCACGGTCGGTCCCATCTTCGCCAGGCGGAGCAGGTCCTCGATGCCAGCCCGTCGGAAGCTGAAGAGGCGGTGCCAGCCGTGCTTGAGAACCACGTCGTAGTCGTCCTCCGTCATGAGTGGGTCTTCCTTCGCCCGCTCGTTCAGGTTGGGGATGGCGTAGGGATCCCGCTCGCGGCCGGGCAAATGCCAGTCCAGGTAGAATGTGGAGAAGCCGTCGGGCACGGTGCTCAGGTACGAGGCCATGAGGAAGCCGATTTCGGCCATGTCGAAGCCGCCGTGCTTCTTGAACCCGTACTCGAATGCTTCATCAGCCTTTTCGGGATAGACCAGGAAGTCCTCGATGCTCATGTCCACGAGTTGGGCGTAGTAGAACTCGCCCATCGGGGCGATTCCGACCCGATCTGGCTCCTCCAGGTTGATGTGCTTGTTCACCCGTTCAATGGCTGTCATCTCGGACATCAGTTCTCCTCCATGAGGGCGAGTAGTTTCTGCAGCCCATCGTAGGCGTCGTCGCTGCAGGCGTCGGCCCCGACCAGTTCCCGCCATCGTTCGTCGACGGGGAGGCCACCGATGATCACTGTGACCTGGTCGCGCAGCCCGGCCTCCTCGAGAGTCTCGACCGTCTGCTTCATCGAATCGAGGGAGAAGGTGAGGATGCCCGACAATCCGACTACGTTGGCATTGTTCTTCTTCACCTCCTGCACGAACGCCTCGGGCGTCACATCAATGCCCAGGTCGGTGACCTGGAATCCAGCGTTGCGCGCCAACGCCACGAAGATGTTCTTGCCGATGTCGTGGAGGTCTCCCTCCGCTGTGCCGATGACCATGCGTCCGCAGACCTCGCGTCCATCGCCTCCCGCTGCCTCCAGCTCCGGCTCCAGCATCTCCATGGACTGCTTGAAGATCTCAGCGGCCATGACCAGGTCAGCCAGGAAGTACTCCTTGGCTCCGTATCGCTCGCCGACCACGTTCATCCCCGCGCTGAGGGCGTCCAGGATAGCCTGGGCGTCCCCATTGGCGTCGAGACGCTCCCGGACGCCGTCAAGGACACCCCTTTCGTCCATATCAATCAATCGGGCGGTCAACTCCTCCATGCCATTCACGTTGCACCTCCTTCGACCTCGGGCGGACGGCCCGCTGCAGGCGACCCGCCGGGGCCGGCGTGGTCAGCTCCGTGCGGCTCTCCATGCCCTGGTGCGCCCTGCGGCCCACCGGCGCCCGGCGGGGGCCCGGGGGCCACGCCCCACATGCCCATCAGCATGAACATCCCCTGCTGCGCCTGTTCGGCGGATTCGCCGAACATCATACGGGCGATCAGTCCGTTGCGCGCCGGCGGCGGCATGTGGACGATGGAGCGCCCTCTTTGCTTCTCGTTTTCGAGCATCGATTGTCTCCTTTTCATGTGAGACGGTCCAGTCTGCTTCCGGCCGACCCGGGGGTGACCGGCTTAAGACGACTTGGATCTGCACCGTTTCTCACTCCGCCCCAACCGCGGGGGCAGCGCAGATCCGTGCTTGAGGCCTTTGGGGAAGTGGGGGACTGCAGGCCCAGGAGGTGCGTGGTTGGCCTGGTCGGGATCAGGTGGTCGTCCATGAGGCTTCTAGCTCTCCTCGGCGGCCAGATTCTGGAAAACGTGCTCCAGCATACGATGGAGTTCGTCGACTTCATGGTCGGCGAGACCGGCGACGGCCTCCTGCAGGCCCTGGTGGCGAAGAGGCAAGATACGCTCCTCGAGATCGCGAGCGGCAGCGGTGAGGTAGACGAGGTTAACCCGCTGGTCCTCTGGGTCATCCCGGCGGTGGACCAGGTCACTCTCCTCCATCCGCTGCAGCATCCGGGTGAGGGAGGTCTGATCGACGTAGGCCCGGGTTGCCAGCTCCGTCTGGGAGATGCCGTCCCCGGCCCAGAGACAGGTGAGCAGTGCGAACTGCTCGTGGCTGATACTGAAGGGCACCAGCCGTGGCGCGAGCCAGTGCCTGAAAGCGCGATGCGCTCGGGCTGTTAAGAAGCCGAGGTCGCGGCAGAGTGATTCGCCCATCCCTACCTCCAATTGCCCACGACGGGTGTCGTTGTTCGAACAACCATTGGCGTGACAATGCTTGGCAGAGCAATGGTTGCCACAACAAGTATAGTATACGTGCTTCTTGCTGTATGGTCAAGCGATGGGAGTATATGCGATGAGCGGCGGGTGGTTTGGAGGCTGAGGCGGAAAGGGTGGAGAAGTGCGTCGGAACAAATGAGGGGATCGACAATGGAGTTCGTGGCCTCAGCCTTCGGTGGAAGCGATCCCCGATCAACGGGTCATACGCCGTTGGTGGGTCACAAGCTCGCCAAGCGTTGATGTTGCGAGGGTGCTGCTTGATTTGACGATCTGGGAAATTGTGGTATTATAGTAGCCAGGTAAGAGGAAGTAGGTTTTGGCTGTAGGATAAGGACCGCCCAGACTTGCGGAGAATGGGTGGGTCCGTTGTGTGCCTCTCCCCGCTTCACTCAAGAGTTAGCATGAACAAGGAGTATAGGGTAGTAAGATGACAGAAAGAGAACAGGGAACCGTTAAATGGTTCAACGACAGCAAGGGTTACGGCTTCATCTCGCGTGAGGCTGGAGAGGACGTATTCGTTCATCACTCGGACATCGAGGGTGGCGGGTTCAAGTCGCTTAGGGAGAACCAGCAGGTTGAGTTCGGTGTCGAGAACGGGCCCAAGGGCCTGCGTGCCGTAGGCGTCAAGCCACTTTAGCGCGACGTAGGGGCACACTTAGCCCGGTCCATTAGCTGACCAGGCATAAGCCGCACGGCTTCTCCGCAGGCCGTGCGGCTTTTTTGCGCCTATGACGCCCGAAGCTCAGCGGGATGTGAAGCGTCAGGCCAATAGTCCCACGGCCGATCCCCCGACCGATGGTCGACTACCTGGCCAGGAAGGTCGTCGTGCCGTCCCACACGAAGCGCCCCCCAAAGAAGATGAGCGCAGCCCCGCAGAACAGGAAGATGCCCCGCTGGAAGCGCGCCCCGAAAACTTGCCCCCCTCTGAACGAGAGCGCTGAGAGCGCGTAGTCCCAGACGAAGTCGCACGCCCAATGGCAGAGTGCGAAGGCCAGGAAGCCGCCCAATCCGAACTTTGCCGAGCGGGCGATCAGAGCCGCGCCCACTGTGGCCCACCAGACGAGGAAGTACGGGTTTCCCGCGCTGAGGAGGATTCCGGCTGAGAAGGGCGGCTGACCGGAAGTCCCCTCCATGGTGACCCCACGACGCAGACTCCGCAGCATGTCGAATCCCATCCAGAAAAGGAAGAGACCGCCGGCGCCGGCGATGGCGGCCTGTGTGTGCGGCAGCGCCAGTAGGCGCCCCACGCCGTAGAAGACGGCAATCATCAGCGGGAGCTCCACGACGCCGTGGCCCAGGGCGACCAGCGCCCCGGCGTGGGGCGATTCGCTCCCCTTGCCGACGACCACCGACGTGATAGGCCCCGGCGCCATCACGCCGGACAGGGAAACGGCGACTGCCTCAAGTAGGAACGCCGGAAAGGTCATAGCCTGCTTACTCCTGGTCTGTTCAGGATGTCGCCCCGAACGACCGTGTAGGATCACGATCTGATCTTGAGCGCGCCTATTGTAGTACAGGCCAGCCAGTTGTCGAGTTCGGGCGCCCCAGGACTCCTCCGACGACGTCCGATACAGCCTCCAACGGTGATTGAACGCTGATCAAACGATGGCTTTGGTAAGCTTGAGGTGGTTGATGAGTGTTAGGGAGATGTTTCCGCGTGAACGTAGCGGCAGCTGGAGGTGAGAGATGCGAGGGCCAATCACGAACTACAGGGTGGGTCGTTGGACGCACCGCAAATATGAGAAGCGCGCGAGCCGATCCTGGAAGAGAGGTGCAGGACTGGAGCATCGGCGTCGTGGGGCAAATCCGATCCGTGTTCTGTTTCGGCGTGCTTTCCTGCGTGAATTCATCGAAAACTCCGCGTTTCCGCCGTGCGCCCGGGTCCGGGGATGCTCATCTGCTGTCTGACGGTTGACGACAGGGTTCGTCCCATGGGTGCAGGGGGGCGGGAACATCCCCCCGTTGGAGGGTGGGGCTTTCACCCCACCCTCGGAACCGAGGTCAGCGCATCAGCGGCGCGCGTGTCTACTCGGTTTGCGGGTATTAGATGCTGACAAGAAGAAGGGAGGGATGAGATGCGGCGATGGACGGAACAACCATTTCTTATTGGGTTGCTTGCAGTGGGCTTGGTCCTTGGGGGCGGTTTCCTCGGCCAAGCGATCCGTCTGCAGCAAGGGTCCGGTTCCGAGCGGAATGTGCCCTCTGGTGCAGAGAGCACGGCCGTGGGGCAGAAGAATCAACTCAGCTCGGGGGACCTGGAGGCGCTCCAGCCGGAGGGTCTCCTCACCCTCTACCATTTCGCCGGAGCTGTGAACAACACGACTGCCTCGGTATACAGAGCGACCGTCGTACAATGCACGAACGTCGACGACGAGGAGGCCTCGGAGGTTGAACTGCAGCTTTTCCAATACAACGCGACCAGCGTCTACACAGGGACGATCAATGTGGACCCGCTCGACACGGCGACCTTCGAGTCCTCGAGCGTGGACTTCTATGCGGCGGACGTCGTGATGAGTACCGGTTTCGTCGAGCAGGGATACGGACGCATCCTGACGGAGCACAGGAACGTCATCTGCACCGCCCAGACGATCGATCCAAGCAACACACCTCCCACCTGGGGGTTCAACCTGCCGCTGTACGCTGGACCCATCAGTCGCCAGTTCTTCCCGGTGACCATGAACGAGGTGGTGCCTTAACGGTTTGGGGCTCGCTGCCCTAACCCACTAGTGGGTGATTGGCACGGAGCGGGCCTGCGCTGGTTGGCTGGAGCAGGGGAAGGTGGACTGATCCATCGTCGCTGTTCAAGCCTGCTGGATCGCGAGATCCAGCCTGGGCTCACCACCCTTGCTCCCGAGGGATCGCCGGATCCAGCCTGGGCTCACTACCCCTGCTTTCGAGGGATCGGCAGAACCAGGTCGGGCTCACTACCCCCGCTTCAGAGGTATCGGCAGATCCAGCTCGAACTTACTACCCCTGCTCTCGAGGGATCGTGATTTCGATCAGGCGTGGAGCCGCTGGTCTATGGGCGAGCGGTAGTGGCGCAGGCGGTGGACCTCTCGCTTCCATCTGCTGCCGGACCAGCTGCCCTTCTCGCCACCTCCGCTAGCCGTAAGCCCGCCACCAAGGCCGAGATGCGGGTTCGTGCAGGCGACGCTGTGTGCGCTGTTCAAGCCCGCTGGATCTGGCGATCCAGCTCGAACTCACTACCCCCGTTCCCGAGGGATCGCCAGATCCAGCCTGGGCTCACTGCCCCTGCTTTCGAGGGATCGGCAGAACCAGGTCGGGCTCACTACCCCCGCTTTAGAGGGATCGGCAGATCCAGCTCGAACTTGCTACCCCTGCTCTCGAGGGATCGCTAGATCCCGAGTGTGGCGTGGAGCCGCTGGTCTATGGGCGAGCGGTAGTGGCGCAGGCGGTGGACCTCTCGCTTCCATCTGCTGCCGGACCAGCTGCCCTTCTCGCCACCTCCGCTAGCCGTAAGCCCGCCACCAAGGCCGAGATGCGGGTTCGTGCAGGCGACGCTGTGTGC